>NZ_MECK01000152.1 GCF_014596465.1 Streptomyces sp. CBMA123
AGTGCGGCGGTCAGCGCGGCGATCCGGGCCGAGGCGCGGCCGTCGCCGTACGGGCTCGGCGTGGCGGCGAGGCGGACCAGCCGCTCGGGGGTGTCGGACAGCCAGGCGCGGGCCAGCTCGCCCAGCTCCTCCCCGGGCCGCACCAGCGCGGCGAAGCCGGCCTCCACCGCCTCCGGTCGCTCGGTGGAGCGGCGCACCACCAGCAGCGGACGGCCGAGTACGGTGCACTCCTCCTGCACGCCGCCGGAGTCGGAGACCAGCAGCGCGGCGCGGCTCGCCAGACCCAGGAAGTCGCCGTAGCCGACCGGCTCGGTGACGGCCAGGCGCTCCAGCAGAGTGACCAGCCCGAAGCGCTCGACGGCGGCCCGGGTGCGCGGGTGCATCGGGAACAGCACCGGGGTGCCGGCCCGGGCGATCCGGTCCAGCTCGGCGAGCACGGCGCCGAGCGCCTCGGCGGTGTCGGTGTTCTCCGGGCGGTGCACGGTGGCCAGCACGTAGGCGTCCGGGCGCAGCCCGTGGGCGGCGAGCAGTGCGGCGCGGGCGGCCCCGTCCGGCAGCTGCCGGCGGACCACCTCGACGACGGTGTTGCCGGTGAGCTCGATCCGCCCCCGGTCGAGCGACTCGGCGCGCAGGTTGGCGACGTTGTCCTCGGTGGCGGCGCAGAGCAGGTCGGAGACGTGGTCGACCATCACCCGGTTGTGCTCCTCGGGCATCGCCCGGTCGTAGCTGCGCAGCCCGGCCTCGACGTGCACCAGCGGGATCTCCCGGGCGTTGGCGGCCAGCGCCCCGGCCAGGGTGGCGTTGGTGTCGCCCTGGACCACGACGGCGGCGGGGCGGTCCTCGGCGAAGGCGGCGTCCAGCTGGCCGAGCGACTGGGCGATCTGGCCGGCCCGGGGGCGGCCGCCGACGCCGGTGAGCAGCTCCGGCTCCGGCAGGTCGAGGTCGCGCAGGAAGCGGCCGGACATCGCCTCGTCCCAGTGCTGGCCGGTGTGCACCAGACGGGTGGCGTCGCCGAGTTCGTGGATCAGCGGGGCGAGCTTGACCAGCTCGGGGCGGGTGCCGAGGACGACGGCGACGCTGTTCGGGGGCAGGCACATGCTCATGGGGGCTCCGGGTGACGTGGGGGAGGAGGCGCGGGGGCGGCGGCTCGGAGGCCGGGGGCGAGACGGCCGGGCGGCTCAGGACTCGAGCGCGGTCGGGTCGCCGACGGCGACCTTCTCGGCGTTGCGCCGGGTCTTGGCCCAGCCGTTGCGGCCGAGCACCAGCCGTACGGCGGCCCGGGAGGCGACCACGAAGAGGTGGTAGGCGTAGAGCCAGACCAGGATGCCCCAGAGCAGTCCGGTGAGCCGACTGCGGTCCGGATGGACGAGCCTGCGGTAGGCGAAGCCCCAGAACACCATCGGCACGGTGGCGAGCACGAAGGCGAGCAGCATCCACGGGCCGAACCGGAGCTGGAACTCGGCGGTCTCGGCCGGGAAGAGCACCAGCCCGGCGGTGGTGATGGCGAGCGAGAGCGGGAAGAGCAGCACCAGCAGCACGCAGACCACCGGTTGCAGGAAGGTGTAGAGCACCTCGGCCTTGCCGGACGCCGTGTAGTGCGGTGAGCGCAGCACCCGGCCGGTGTAGCGCAGGCACTGCATGTTGCCCTGGGCCCAGCGGGTGCGCTGGGTGAGGAAGCGGCGCAGCGAGATCAGGCCCTCCTGGGAGACCTGGGCCTCGGTGACGTGGGTGAGCCGCCAGCCGGCCAGGCGCAGGTCGAGGCCGGACTCGTAGTCCTCCAGCAGGGCGCGCTCGGGCCAGGGACGGCCGGCCCGGCCCTCCTCGGCGGTGAGGGTGTCGAGGGCGGCCAGCCGGACGAACTGGCCGTTGCCGCCGAGGCCGACGCTGCCGGTGCGGCGGCGCAGCAGCTGCATGCCGGCGTTGTTGGCCTGGAACTCGACGTCCTGCATCCGGACCAGGGCGCGGGCGAAGGCGTTGGCGGCGCGTCCGCGGCCGGGCAGCGGGCGCTCGTCGTCGGCGTTGCGCATCCGTACGCCGATCTGCACGGCGCCGGTGTCGGGGCGGCCGAGGGCCTTGGGGTTGGAGACCTGGCCGAGGGTGCCGGGGTCGAGCTGTCCGTCGGCGTCGACCACGCCGATCACCACCCGGGAGCGGTCGGTGGAGGCGGGCAGCCAGGCGGAGATCTCGCGGTAGGCGGCGTTGAGCGCGGCGCCCTTGCCGATCCGGGCGTGCGGGCGGCGGCGCTGGACGAGGTGGATCCGCGGGTCGCGGGCGGCGGCGGTGAGGACGAGGTCGCGGGTGGCGTCCTCGCTGTCGTCGTCGATCACCCACAGGTGGGCCTCGGGCGCGACGGCCCGCAGGCCGTCCAGGGTCTGGGTGACCACGGCCTCCTCGTCGCGGCAGGGGATGACCAGGTGCCACTGGAAGGCGGTGGGGTCGCCGGGGGCGGCCGGCCGGTTGTGCCGGAAGGCGTGGCGGGAGCCGGCCCAGTACACGAGAAAGCGTCCGAAGACGAAGGCCATGTAGCCGACGAGCGCCAGGGAGATCAGTCCGGCGAACCAGACGACGGCGTCCTGGCGGAGCACGATCCAGTCGTGCAGGGCGTCGGGCATGGCGCGGTGCTCCTCGTGATCAAAGGTGTGCGGCTCCTTGTAGTTGCGAATCGATGCTTCATTGCGGTTCAAACTCGCCAAAACAATAGTAAAGAGATAAAACTAGATGATCATGGCAAAGCAGGGGCAAAGTGGTCGTTCTCACCCCCGCCGACACCCCCGCCATCACCCCGTGAGGACGGACCGCCGACGCTCCGTAGACTGTGGTCGTGAGCGACAAGGCCGACCCGAATCCGTACACCCTCCGCCCCGCCGACGACAGCACCGGCGACGCCCTGCGCGACGTCGAACTGGAGCTCTCCAAGCGCTGGCCGGAGAACAAGCTGGAGCCCTCGCTCGACCGGATCGAGGCGCTGATGGACATCCTGGGCCAGCCCCAGCGGTCCTTCCCGTCCATCCACATCACCGGCACCAACGGCAAGACCTCCACCGCCCGGATGATCGAGCAGCTGCTCAACACCTTCGAGCTGCGCACCGGCCGCTACACCAGCCCGCACGTGGAGTCCGTCACCGAGCGGATCAGCCTGGACGGCGCCCCGATCAGCCCGGAGCGCTTCGTCGAGGTCTACCGCGACATCGAGCCCTACGTGCAGATGGTCGACGCCGCCCAGCCCGTCCCGATGTCCTTCTTCGAGGTGCTGACCGGCATGGCCTACGCGGCCTTCGCCGACGCCCCGGTGGACGTCGCGGTGGTCGAGGTCGGCATGGGCGGCTCCTGGGACGCCACCAACGTCATCGACTCCGCCGTGGCCGTGATCACCCCGATCGGACTGGACCACACCGACAAGCTCGGCAACACCACCGGCGAGATCGCGGGCGAGAAGTCCGGGATCATCAAGTCCGGCGCCGTCGCCGTGGTCGCCCAGCAGCAGCTGGACGCCGCCCAGGTCATCCTGCGCCGGGCCGTCGAGGTGGACGCCACCGTCGCCCGCGAGGGCATGGAGTTCGGCGTGATCCGCCGTGAGCTCGCCATCGGCGGCCAGCTGGTGACGCTGCGCGGGCTCGGCGGCGAGGAGTACGAGGACGTCTTCATCCCGCTGCACGGCGAGTACCAGGCGCACAACGCGGCGCTGGCACTGGCCGCGGTCGAGGCCTTCTTCGGCGTCGGCGGCGTCCGCGGCGGCCAGCTGGACGTCGACAAGATCCGCCAGGGCTTCTCCGGCGTCTCCTCGCCGGGCCGCCTGGAGATCGTCCGCCGCAGCCCCACGATCCTCCTGGACGCCGCGCACAACCCGCACGGCGCCCGGGCCACCGTCGCCGCGATCTCCGAGTCCTTCGGCTTCAGCCGCCTGGTCGGCGTGATCGGCACCTCGGGCGACAAGGACGTGGCCGGCGTGCTGGAGGCCTTCGAGCCGATCCTGGCCGACGTCGTCATCACCCAGAACTCCACCCACCGCGCGATGGACGTGGACGCGCTCGCGGCCCTGGCCGTCGAGATCTTCGGCGAGGACCGGGTCCAGGTCGAGCCCCGGCTCGACGACGCCATCGCCGCGGCCGTCGCCCTGGCCGAGGAGGAGGGCGACCTCGGCGGCGCCGGGGTGCTGGTCACCGGTTCGGTCATCACGGTGGGCGAGGCCCGCCTGCTGCTCGGGAGGAAGTGACATGAGGACGCTCTGCTCCTCGACGCTGATCGGCGAGGCGCTGCTGGTGCTCTTCGCGGCGCTGGTCGCGATGCAGCTCTCCAGCGTCTCGACGGCCACGGTGTGGATCGTCAGCGGCATCGCCATGGCGCTGTGCATCGCGCTCTGCGGCATGATCAACCGCCCCGGCGCGGTGCAGATCGGCTGGGCGCTGCAGATCGGCCTGATCGCCAGCGGTTTCGTGCTGCCGACCATGTTCGGCCTCGGCGTGGTCTTCGCCGGCCTGTGGTGGTGCTCGGTGCACTACGGCCGCAAGGTCGACGAGTTCAAGGCCGCCCGCGCGGCCGCCGAGGCGCAGGCCGCCTGACCGCTCGGGCGGGGTCACCGACCGGTCGTTCACGCAAGGTAACCTCTGCCCCATACCGCATGTCGTACCAAATCCCCAGGAGACGCACCGTGTCCCAGCGCACTCTCGTCCTGCTCAAGCCCGACGCCGTCCGCCGCGGCCTGGCGGGCGAGATCATCAGCCGCATCGAGCGCAAGGCCGGCTGGCAGCTGTCCGCCGTCGAGCTGCGCACCTTCGACCGGGAGACCCTGGAGCACCACTACGCCGAGCACGTCGGCCGCCCGTTCTACGAGCCGCTGCTGGAGTTCATGACCTCCGGCCCGTCGATCGCGATGATCGTCGAGGGCGAGGAGGTCGTGAAGGGCATCCGGATGCTGGCCGGTGCCACCAACCCGCTGGAGGCCGGCTCCGGCACCATCCGCGGCGACTACGCGACCATCACCCGCGAGAACCTGATCCACGCCTCCGACTCCCCGGAGTCCGCCGAGCGCGAGATCAAGATCTTCTTCCCCGCGAACGCCTGACCCGGCGGGCGACACGCCCGGCAGGACGTTCGTACCGCCCCGGTCGGGACCATTGGCCCGGCCGGGGCATTCTTATCGTGAAATAGGGAACTGGGGACGCCGACACGGCGTCCCAATGCTCGGAGAAGCGATCGCGCTCCGGACAATGGACGGTATGCCCCGCGTCGATGTCCGTACCGAGCGGCGTGACTACGATGGACGCGACTCACGGGCCCGGTACGGCAGCTCAGCTGGTCTCCGCCCACGAGTGGGCGCGCATCCGTCCACCCCAAAAGACTCCGAGCCCGGGAAGGCACCCACACCCCATGGCGAGCAACCTGTCGTTCATCGGCCGCGACTTGGCGATCGACCTCGGAACAGCCAACACGCTGGTGTACGTCAGGGGCAAGGGGATCGTCCTCAACGAGCCGTCCGTCGTCGCGGTCAACACCAACACCGGCGGCATCCTCGCGGTCGGCGCCGAGGCCAAGAAGATGATCGGCCGCACGCCGGGCAACATCGTCGCCATCCGCCCGCTCAAGGACGGCGTGATCGCCGACTTCGAGATCACCGAGCGGATGCTGCGCTACTTCATCCTGAAGATCCACCGCCGCCGCTACCTCGCCCGCCCGCGCGTCGTGGTCTGCGTGCCCTCCGGCATCACCGGCGTCGAGCGCCGTGCCGTGATCGAGGCCTCCTCGCAGGCCGGGGCCCGCCAGGTGCACATCATCGAGGAGCCGATGGCCGCCGCGATCGGCGCCGGCCTGCCCGTCCACGAGGCCACCGGCAACATGGTCGTCGACATCGGCGGCGGCACCACCGAAGTCGCCGTCATCTCCCTCGGCGGCATCGTCACCGCCCAGTCCATCCGGGTCGCCGGCGACGAACTGGACAACGCGATCGTCCAGCACATCAAGAAGGAGTACTCCCTCCTCCTCGGCGAACGCAGCGCCGAGCAGATCAAGATGAGCATCGGCAGCGCCTTCGGCATGGAGGGCGAGAAGGACGAGCACGCCGAGATCCGCGGCCGCGACCTGGTCAGCGGTCTGCCCAAGACCGTGGTCATCTCCGCCGCCGAGGTCCGCGCCGCCATCGACGAGCCGGTCAACTCGATCATCGACGCGGTCAAGACCACCCTCGACCAGTGCCCGCCCGAGCTGGCCGGCGACGTCATGGACCGCGGCATCGTGCTCACCGGCGGCGGCGCCCTGCTGCGCGGCCTGGACGAGCGGCTGCGCCGCGAGACCGGCATGCCGATCCACATCGCCGAGAACCCGCTCGACTCCGTCGCGCTCGGCTCCGGCAAGTGCGTCGAGGAGTTCGAGGCGCTCCAGCAGGTACTGGACGCCTCACCGCGCCGTTAGCACCACGACGACACATTCCGACACTCAACTGAACGGGCCGCCGCCCGGGCCCCACAGCCCCGGGCGGCCGCCAGGTACGAAGGGGCAGTACCAGCACCGTGAGGGACACACGAGAGAGTCGGCTGCTGCTCATCCTGCTGGTGGCCGTCGCCTTCGCGCTGATCACCGTGGACATCAAGGGCGGTGAGGACTCCCCGCTCGGACCGGCCCGGCACGCGGCCGCCAGCGCCCTCGGCCCGGTCGAGCGCGGCGCCGCCACCCTGGTGGACCCGGTCGCCAACACCGTCCGCGCCTTCCGCGACGCCGCCACCGACAGTGGCCGCAGCGACCAACTCGCCCGCGAGAACACCGAACTGCGGCAGAAACTCGCCTCCTCCGACATGGCCACCGGGCGCACCAAACAGCTGGACGACCTGCTGCGCACCGCCGGCGCCGGCGGCTACACCGTCAAGGCCGCCCAGGTCATCGCGATCGGCCCGGCCCAGGGCTTCTCCTGGACCATCACCATCGACGCCGGCAGCGACGACGGCCTCACCCGCGACATGACGGTCATCAACGGCCAGGGCCTGGTCGGCCGGATCACCACCGTCGCCCCGACCACCGCCACCGTGCTGCTCGCCTCCGACCCCGGCTTCTCGGCCGGCACCCGGCTGGAGGGCAGCGGCGAGATCGGCTTCGCCGCCGGCGGCGGCGACAGCCCGATGAAGGTCTCCCTGCTCAACGGCAAGGCCCAGGTCAAGGCCGGCGACCGGTTGGTCACCTTCGGCTCGCAGAGCGGCCGCCCCTTCGTGCCCGGCGTCCCGGTCGGCAAGGTCACCGAGGTGCAGGCCAACGCCGGCCAGCTGACCAAGACCGTCCTGGTCGAGCCCTTCGTCCAGTTCACCCGGCTGGACCTGGTCGGGGTGGTGGTCGTGCCGCCGCGCGCCGACCCGCGCGACGCCGTACTGCCGCCCGCCCCCACTCCGGGGCAGGGCCAGGCCCCGGCCGCCCAGCCGCAGACCTCCGCCCCGCCCGCCAAGCCCACTGGGGGGAACTGAGCCATGCGCCTCGCCCGCATCCCCGTCTCCGCCGTGCTGATCCTGCTCGGCCTGATCCTCCAGGTCAGCGTGTTCGGACGGCTCCAGCTGCCGGGAGCCACCCCGGACATACTGCTGCTCGTCGTGGTCGGCCTGGCCATGGTCTACGGCCCGACCGGCGGCTGCCTGGTCGGCTTCTCGGCCGGCCTGCTGGCCGACCTCGCGCCGCCCTCCGACCACGCGATCGGCCGCTACGCGCTGGTGCTCTGCCTGATGGGCTACGCCGCCGGGCTGCTGCGCCCCGAGCACGGCCGCCAGCGCTCCGTCTCCAGCGCGCTGCTGGTGGTCGGCGCCGCGGCGATCGCCTCCACCCTGCTGTACGCGCTGGTCGGCGCCCTGGTCGGCGACACCGCGGCCCGGCACGTCGGCCTCGGCGGCCTGGTGATCAGCGCGCTGCTGTACGACCTGCTGCTGGCCCCCTTCGTGGTGCCGCTGGTGATGCTGCTCGGCCGCCGCTTCGGCCGCGACCCGGTGGCCGCCGCCAGCGACGACGACGAGGGCGGCCCCGGCCTGGGCTCGCTGGCCCGCTACCGGACCACGCGTTCGGTCTCGACCGGGCCGTCCTACAAGAAGCGGCGCATCCCCGGCTTCGCCCGGCGCCCGTAGCCCGTCGGCCCGTCCGGGTTCCCGGACTTCCTGACCCTCCCGCATCCCTGGAGCGCACGAGACGTGAGCAACATCCCCGAGACCGGCCGCACCCGGCGGGTGACGATCCGTCTGGTGGTGCTGCAGATCCTGGTGCTGTCGCTGCTCGCCACCCTCGGTGGACGGCTGTGGTACCTGCAGATCCGCAACGCCAAGGAGTACACCGCCAAGGCGACCGGCAACCACATCCGCGAGGTGGTCGAACCGGCCGTCCGCGGCGAGATCCTGGACGCCTCCGGGCGGATCCTGGCCGGCAACGAGACCCGGCTGGTCGTCTCCGTCAGCCGCACCTCGATGCTGCAGCAGAAGGACGGCGGCAAGGCGGTGCTGGCCCGCCTCGCCGGGGTGCTGGGCATGCCGGCCAAGGACGTCCAGGAGAAGGTCCGGCTCTGCGACGCCAAGACCCCGCAGCCCTGCTGGAACGGCTCCCCCTACCAGCCGATCCCGGTCACCAAGGAGGCGACCACCCAGCAGGCGATGCAGATAATGGAGCGCCGCGAGGACTTCCCCGGGATCACCGCCCAGCCCACCGCCGTACGCCGCTACACCGGCGCCGAGGGCGCCAACATGGCCCAGGTTCTCGGCTACCTCTCGCCGGTCACCGACGACGAGGTCAGCAAGACCGCCGACAAGACCGGCCTGGACCGCTACCTGCCGGCCGACCAGATCGGCCGGGCCGGCCTGGAGTCGGTGTACGACCGCGACCTGCGCGGCACCGCCGGCATCACCAAGCTGAACGTGGACAACCTCGGCCGGGTGATCGGCACCGCCGGCACCGTCGCCCCGCAGACCGGCGACAACCTGGTCACCAGCATCGACGCCCGGGTGCAGAAGGTCGTCGAGGACAACCTCGCGCAGGCCATGGCCGACGCCCGGAACACCTTCGACAAGGTCACCAACCGCAACTACGAGGCCGACTCCGGCGCCGCCGTCGTGATGGACGTGCACACCGGGCGGATCGTCGCCATGGCCAGCGCCCCGACCTACGACCCCAACCTGTGGGTGGGCGGCATCAGCGGCAAGGACTACCAGTCGCTGACCAGCAAGGACTCCAACTTCCCGCTGCTGAACCGGGCCATACAGGGTCAGTCCGCGCCCGGCTCGACCTTCAAGGTCGTCTCCACCACCGCCGCCGTGCAGGCCGGCTACTCGCTGGACGGCAACTACCCCTGCCCCAAGAGCCTGACCATCGGCGGCCGCGAGTTCAAGAACTTCGAGAGCGAGAACTTCGGCTCCATCTCCCTGGAGAAGGCGCTGGAGGTCTCCTGCGACACCGTCTTCTACGGCCTGGCGTACGACCAGTGGACGAAGGACGGCGGCATCAAGCCGAAGAAGGACCCGGGCGACTGGTTCTTCAAGACCGCCCACGAGTTCGGCCTCGGCGCCAAGACCGGCATCGACCTGCCGGCCGAGGTCCCCGGCCGGGTGCCGGACCGGCAGTGGAAGCAGTCCTTCTACGACAACAACAAGGACGCCTGGTGCGCGCAGGCGCAGAAGGGCGGCAACAGCTTCTCGGACCAGATCGCCCGGGAGAACTGCGTCGACGGCTACCAGATGCGCGCCGGTGACGCCGTCAACTTCGCGATCGGCCAGGGCGACACCCTCGTCACCCCGGTCCAGATGGCCCGGATCTACTCGGCGCTGGCCAACGGCGGCACCTTCTACCGGCCGACCATCGCCAAGGCCGTGATAAGCCCGAGCGGAGACCTCGTCCGCGAGATCGCCCCGCACGAGGACGCCAAGTTCCCCGGTGACCAGAAGCTGCTCAGCTACATCGACCAGGCCACCGCCGGCGTCATCACCAGCGGCACCGCCGCCTGGAAGTTCGCCGGGGCCGGCTGGCCGCAGAACAAGATCGAGCTGCACGCCAAGACCGGCACCGCCGAGGTCGAGGGCAAGCAGACCACCTCCTGGCTGACCACGTACAGCAAGGACTACGCGGTCGTCATGACGATAAGCCAGGGCGGCACCGGCTCCGGCGGTTCCGGCGACGCCGTCCGCCGGATCTACCAGGCGCTGTACGGCGTGGACGACAAGGGCAACATCGACAACAGCAAGGCGCTGCTGCCCGCGCCGCAGGGCGAGCTGCCGAAGTTCAACCCGGACGGCACCGCGATCATCAAGCCGGCCTCGTACGGCACCGGCGCGGTGCAGGGGCCGGTCGCCCCGGCGCAGGGCGCCTCGGTCGCGGCACCGGCGCTGCTGGACGCCGCCCCGGCGCAGGCGGCCGCGGTGCCCGCGTACGCGCTGGTGGACGACGACCCGGCGACGACCTTCCTCGACCAGGCGCCGCCCGCCGACAGTCCGGCGTCGTACACCGCGGCCGACGCCGCGCTCGAACCGAACCGCCCGGGAAGGGGACGGGCATGACCTCCTACGGCTCGTACCGGCAGCTGCGGCTGAGCCCGCAGCGCAGCGGGGTCTCCAAGGCCCTGGCCAAGGACTCCCCGCTCTGGCGCCTGGACTGGATACTGCTGCTGGCCGGCCTGGCCCTCTCGCTCGGCAGCTCGCTGCTGGTGTGGTCGGCCACCCGCGGGCGCGACAACCTCACCCACGGGGACCCGCAGTACTTCTTCTACCGGCACCTGACGAACTTCGTGATCGGCCTGGTGCTGTGCGCCGTGGTGATAGCGATAGGAGCACGGCGGGTCCGCACCCTGGTGCCCTTCGTCTACGTCGGCGTGATCCTGCTGCTGCTGGCGACGCTCAGCCCGCTCGGCTCGACCGTCAACGGCGCCCACTCCTGGATCCAGCTCGGCGGCGGCTTCTCCGTCCAGCCGGCCGAGTTCGCGAAGATCGGCATCCTGCTGGCGATGGCCGTCGTGCTGTCGGACCAGGTCGACGCGGGGGAGCGCGAGTTCCCCTCGCACCGGGCGGTGTTCCGGGGCCTGATCTGGGCCTGCCTGCCGATGGGCCTGGTCCTGCTGATGCCGGACGCCGGGTCGGTCATGGTGATGTCCGCGATCGTGCTGGGCATCCTGCTCGGCTCCGGCGCCGCCAACCGCTGGGTGCTCGGCATCCTCGCGGCCGGTGTCGGCGGGAGCATCGCGATCTGGAAGCTCGGACTGCTGAGCCAGTACCAGATCGACCGCTTCGCTGCCTTCGCCAACCCGCAGCTCGACCCCAACGGCGTCGGCTACAACACCGCCCAGGCCCGGATCGCCATCGGCTCGGGCGGGCTGACCGGCAAGGGGCTGTTCCACGGGACGCAGACCATCGGGCAGTTCGTGCCGGAGCAGCAGACCGACTTCGTGTTCACCGTCGCCGGTGAGGAACTGGGCTTCGTCGGGGCGCTGGCGATCATCGCGCTGGTCGGCGTGATCCTCTGGCGGGCCTGCCGGATCGCCCGTCAGGCGACCGACCTCTACGGGACGATCGTGGCGGCCGGGATCATCGCCTGGTTCTCCTTCCAGGCCTTCGAGAACATCGGGATGTGCCTGGGGATCATGCCCGTCGCGGGCATCCCGCTGCCGTTCGTCTCGTACGGCGGCTCCTCGATGTTCGCGGTCTGGATCGGGATCGGGCTGCTCCAGGCAGTACGCAGCCAGCGGCCGATAGCGGCCTGAGCGGGCGAGTGGCAGGGGCCGGTCCGGGAACTCCCGGGCCGGCCCCTTCGCGTTGCCCCGATCGGAAGTTGACTGTTCGTCAGGTGGCGTGGAGCAGACAGTCGGCGGCCGTGAGGACCGCCCGGGTCTGGTGGGCCAGCTGCTCCTGCACCGGCACCCAGCGGGCGCCGAAGCGGTGGTGCAGCCGCTCCAGGCTGTCCGCGACGACGGCGCGGGCGCGCTCCCGGGCGGCCTCCGCCGCCGGACCGCGGACATCGGCGAGCAGCCGCAGCAGGATCGAAGCGACCCGCAGCGGCAGCCGGGCCGCGACCAGCCCCGCGGTGGTTGCCCGGGAGACGCTCACCGGGCCGGGGCACCACAGCTCCAGCCACTCGGCGGCGACCCGCGGCGCCACCGCCAGACTGAACTCGGCGGTGCGCACCAGCGGGCCGTACGCCTCCCGGGCCTGCGCCGGGACGCGGGCCAGCAGCGCGGTGAGCTGTTCGGTGCGGACGGTCAGGTCACGGGCGGCCTCGCCGACGGCCCGCGGCCCCGCCGGGAGGGTGCGGCCGTCGCCGACCGCGTCCACGGCCCACATCGGGACCTCCAGGACCGCGGTCACCCCGCCGTACCGAGCCGCGTACGACCAGGTGGACAGCTCCGGCTCGTCCGGCAGCGCCCGGGAGGCGCCGGGCGCGGGCATCAGATAGGTGCCGGGGGCGGGGCTGGACCAGCCGATGGCGTCGTAGGAGTCGACGTCCAGCGGGATGCCGGCCCGGTCGGCGGAACGGGCGAAGCGCTCGGCCAGCCCGGGCACCGGGCCGGTCAGCTGGACGAAGGCGCCGCCGAAGTCCACCCCGTGCAGCGAGCACTGCAGGAAGGGGCGCAACTCGTCGATCAGCCCGGTCAGCGCCACGCTCTCCGGCATCGGCGGGCGCCCGGACCCCGGGGCGGGCAGCAGCTCGGGCTGCTCCTCGAAGGCGGGGCGGAAGAAGTGCTCGTAGTGGCGGCGCATGGTGAGCGGGCCGTCCAGCCAGCCGGCGTTGAGCGCGGCGCCGTCCGGGTCCAGGCACAGCAGCAGGTGCCAGGACAGGCCCGGCCGGGCGGGGCGCTCCAGCAGCACCTCGGCCAGCCGGACCGCGGCGGCGGTGCCGATCGGCTCGTTCGGGTGCGGGCCGCCGACCACCAGGGCGGCGCGCGGCCCGCGGTCCACCGAGAGCAGCAGCAGCGGGCGTCCGGCCCGGGAACGGCCCACCTCGCGCAGCCGGCAGCGGTCCGGAT
>NZ_MECK01000153.1 GCF_014596465.1 Streptomyces sp. CBMA123
CTCGGTGCCGCGCGGAGCCGCCGGGCGGCTCGCCGGGGGCAGCTGCTTGGGCCCCGGACGGCCGGCGGCCGCGTTGGGGGGGCGCAGCGCGGTGCGGCTCGCGGTCGGCGTGGGGGTCGTCGCTGAGGAGTACATGGGCTGAGGGGGGTCCCTTCCGGTCCGTCTGCGGGTTCGCCCCGCGGGGCGGGGGAGGGCTGGTGCCGCGTGCTTCCTGGCGTGGCGGCGGCCCTGGTTCGGTCGGTGGGTGGTGCGCGGGCGCCGGGCACGGACGCGGGGCCGGAACCCCTGTTCGGCGGTGCTCCGGCCGTCCGCACCCTGGGGAATGCGGTCGGCCGGACTGCCGTGGCCGTGCCCGGCGCCCCCGCGCCACCCGGCCGCGCCACCCCCTCGGGTGAGGACCGGGAGCGTCCCGTGCCACGGTCGGGGGACTGCCCCGACGCCGGTGGGACGCCGCCCGACCCGAGGGGCGAGGTGGCGCATCCCTACAACACACCCGCCGGGCACTGGCTTAGTAGTCTGGCGGGCCCTGGCGAACGGTGGCGAATGCTCGCCTGGCACTTGCCCGAGCCTCTAGCCTCGGAGTTGCCGAGGAACCTGGGGGCTTCATTTGAGCAGGGAACCCAACACCCGACTCGCCGATCTGTTCGTCCTGACCGGATGGTCCAAGGGCGAACTGGCCCGGCTGGTCAACCGTCGGGGTGCCGCGCTGGGGCAGCAGCAGCTGTCCACCGACACGTCGAGGGTACGGCGGTGGATCGAGCAGGGGGAGATCCCGCGCGATCCGGTGCCGAGGGTGCTGGCAGCCGTGTTCACGGAGCGGCTCGGACGTGTCGTCACCACTGAGGACCTCGGTCTGGAACGACACCGGCCGACCAGGTCCGGAGCGGAGCCCTCCGCAGCAGTCCCGTGGTCGCCGGATCGAACAGCCGCGGTCCTCACCGAGTTCACGGGAATGGACCTCATGCTGAACCGACGTGGATTGGTGGGCGCCGGAGCCGCGCTCACGGCCGGGGCGGTCGTCGCCGACTCGCTGAAGGGCTGGCTGGGCGGGGACGCGGTCGCGTACGCGGCCTCGGTGCCCGGACCGCGCCAGCTGATCACCGGGAGCGCCGCGCGCCCGGTGGTCGACGTGTACGACGCGGGCCCGGTGGGGCTCGAAGAGGTGGAGTCGCTGGAGCGCTCGGTGCAGGTGTTCCGGGCCTGGGACGCGGCCCGCGGCGGCGGGCTGCAGCGCAAGGCGGTGGTCGGCCAACTCAACGAGGTCGGCGGACTGTTGACCCACCGCCACGCGTCGGCGGTGGAGCAGCGGCTGTGGCTGGTGGCGGCCAACCTGGCCGTGCTGGCCGGCTGGATGTCGCACGACGTGGGCCTGGAGCCCACCGCCCAGCGGTACTTCATGATCGCGGCCGAGGCGGCCAAGGAGGCCGGCGACCGCCCGCGGGCCGGTGAGGCGATCTCCCGGGCCGCGCGCCAGATGGTGCACCTGGGCCGGGCCGACGAGGCGATCGAGCTGATGTCGGCGGCCAAGGCGGGCGGCGGGCTGCTGCTGCCCAGAACGCGCGCGATGTTCAACACGGTGGAGGCCTGGGCGCACGCCTCGATCGGGCACTCCCAGGACACCTACCGGCTGCTCGGCGAGGCGGAGGAACTGTTCACCGAGGACGCGCCGGAGCCGCCGCCGTCCTGGATGCAGGTCTTCGACGAGGCCGAACTGCGGGGCATGCAGGCACTGGTGCTGCGCACCCTGGCCGAGCAGGATCCGGCGGCGGCCCCGCTGGCGCGGCGGCACGCGGAGCGGGTGATCACCCTGCGGGAGGGCACCGGGCAGCTGCGGTCGGCGCTGTTCGACCGGATCACCCTGGCCTCGGTGCACTGGATCACCGGGGAGCCGGACGCGGCGGAGTTCCAGGCCAAGATGGTGATGAACCTGATCGGCCAGAACTCCTCGCACCGGACCTGGGACCGGCTGCGCGAGATGTACCGGCTGACCGCCCGCTACCGCGGGCTGCCGGTGGTGGACGAGCTGCGGGCGGAGCTGGGTCGGGAGCTGCGGGCGGCGGACGCCAAGAACCGGCCGCGGTCGTCCTGAGACGGGCGGCCGGTCCGGGGCCGGTCGGGAGCGCACCGGTGGGGACTGGTCGGGAAGGGGCCGGTCGGGAGCGCACCGGTGGGGACTGGTCGGGAAGGGGCCGGTGGGGACGGGAGCCGGGTTCAGGCCCGCCGGAGCAGCATGCGCAGCGCGGTGACGGTGCCGTCCGCGCCGAGCACGGGTTCGCCCGCGCACTCGACGTCGTCGTGCCGTCCGCCGGAGCGGCGGATCCGCAGGGTGCCGGCGGCCGGGCGGCCGTGCACCAGGGCGTCGGTCATCATCCGGCGCAGCACCGGCCGGTCCGCCTCGGGGAGGCGGTCGGGCAGTCGGTCGAGGCTGAGCGGTCCTTGGCCCGGGTCGCAGCCGAGGAGGAGGTAGGTCTCGGCGTCCCAGCGGACGCCGTCGGTCAGCAGGTCCCACTCGGCCGAGCCGACGAGTCTGTCGCCGGCGGCGCCGCCGGTGCCGTGGGTGTCGCCGTTGCCGAGGTAGGGGCCGGACGGTTCCTGCGCCGTGCCGTCCACGCTGCCGTCCGTTCCGCGGTCGGAGCCGTCCGCGGCGCCGTCGCCCGCTGCGCCGCGGGTGCGGTCCGCCCTGCCCGTGGGGCCGGCGGCGCGGTCCGTACCGGAGCCGTCGTCCGCGTCCGCCGGGGCGCCGTCCACCGTGGCGGTGTCCGGCGGGCGGGCGGCGCCTAAGGGCATGTTCATGACGGGTCCATCGCTGAGTGTGGCCCGCCGTGTGCGGGGCGTCGGGGTGGTGAGAAGACTGTCGCACAGCGTCCCGACCGGTGTGGGCGATTTGGACAGAACGCAGGCAAAGTTCCCCTGGCATATGCCACTGCGGCAGCCGCCTTCGTCGCCCTGTGTGCGGACGGGGGTCCGAGGCGGTAACCTTCGGTGATTCCGGCGCCCGGGCGCCCGCCGCAGTACCGACCAGAGACCCCGGCGACGGAAATCCCGTTGCCACTACGACCGCCGCAACGGATGCTGACCTCATGTTCGAGCCAGTGATAGCACCTAGTGCCAGCCTCCTAGGCCTCCTTCAGCGAGGCCGTGGAGACGGGCAGCTCCACGCGCTGGCCGCCGACCGTGCCGAGGCCATCGCCGCGCTGGAGGAATGTGTCACCAGGGATCCGCGGGCCGACTGGCAGGTCGAGAGCCGCTCCCTCTACTACGCCCGTCTCTACATGGAGCTGGAGGCCTCCCTCGACGGCATCGAGGACCACCTCCACTCCGCCGAGGACCTCGTCAGCGACGACGAGAGCCGCACCGGCCTCGCCCTCTCCGTCCTGGGCCACCTCGCCGCGTACGGCCGGCGCGACGCGCTGCTGATGCTGCGCGAGTACGCCGCCACCGGCGCCAACTGGGCCTGGGCCCTGGACGAGCTCGCCCTGCGCGACGACGACCGCGGCCTGCTGCTGCTCGGCAGCGCCGTGCTGGACCGTTTCGCACCGGGCCCCGAGGGCGACGCCGAGCTGCGCGAGTTCATCCGCAACGCGTACGAGCCCAGGCCCTGGCGGCTCTGGGCGGCCTACCACCCGAGAGTGGCCGCGGCCAGCGAGCAGTCCCCCTTCGACCTGTGGCAGCGCCAGCTCAACCGCGGCGGTGTCACCCCCGGCTGGTCCACCGCCGACGTGCTGGCCTGGGCCGACCAGGGCCGGCTGGGCGACCTCGGCGCCGACGCCTTCCTGAGCCGGCCCGAGCCGGTGCGCGCCGACGAGGACCGGTCCGGCCCCGACGCCGCGGACCGCCGCGCCGCCGCGGCCGCCCGCTGCCTGACCGCTGTGGTCCGGCCCGAGGACCGTCCCGCCCTGCTGGAGGCCGCCCGCGACGGCCTGCCCGGCGCCCGGCGGGCCGCCCTGCGCTACCTGGTCGACCAGCGCGACCCGGCCGCCCTCGAACTGATCGAGGCCGCCGCAGCTGACGTGGACGACCGGATCGTCCGGGCAGCACTGGAGCTGCTCGGCCGGATGCGCGGCCCCGAGGTGCTGGCGCAGGCCCGCCGCTGGGCCGACCCGGCCAGCGGGGGAGCCGACAGCGCGCTCGGCGAGACCGCCGTGCGCCTGCTCGCCGACGCCGGGGAGCCGGCCGACGCGCCGCTGGTGGTCGCCGGGCTGCGCCGCTGGATCTCCGTGCGCGGGGTCAGCGGTACCGGGCTGGGATCGCTGGTGGACGGTGCGGGGCGGCTGGCCGCCGCCGACGCCGTCCCGGTCCTGCGCCACATCTACGGGGAGGCCGGCTCCTCCGAACTGCGCGGTCGCGCCGCCCGGGCGCTCGCCGCCACCGATGTGCACTTCCCGGAGGGGCCCGCCGTCGAGTGCCTCTGGGACTGCGAGGAGTCCACCCGCGAGCTCGCCGCGCGCCATGTCGCCACCACCGGCGACGCGCGTGTGCTGGAGCGGCTGCGAAGGCTCGCCGCGGACCCGGCCGAGGAGGCCGAGGTCCATGCCGCCGTCCGCGGTCGGCTGACCGCCGCCCGGGAGTTCGGGCGCTAGGTTCCTGACGTTCGGTGGGCCGGGACACCTCGTCGGTGTCCCGGCCCACTGCTTTGTCCTCGGCTTTCTCCTCGGCTTTGTCCTCGGCGGCCGGGTGTGGAACGCGGTTCTACTTGACCGAGCCCGCGTCCGGGGCCAGCACGCCGCCCGCGACCAGACCGATGATCAGTACGCCGAGCAGCACCCGGTACACCACGAACGGCAGGAAACTGTTGTTCGAGATGTATCCGAGGAACCAGGCGATCGCCGCGTAGCCGACCGCGAAGGCGATCAGGGTGGCCAGGATCGTCGGCCCCCAGGCCGGGGCCGGGCCCTCGCCGATCTTGAACAGTTCCAGCGTCCCCGAGGCGAGCACCGCCGGGATCGCGAGCAGGAACGAGTACCGGGCCGCCGCCTCCCGGCTGTAGCCGAGCAGCAGGCCCGCGCTGATCGTGCCGCCGGAGCGGGAGACGCCCGGGATCAGCGCCAGCGCCTGGGCGAAGCCGTAGGCGGCCGCGTGCGGCAGGGTCAGATCGGTGATCGGACGGGCGTGGCGGACGGCCCGGGTGCGGTCGGCGAGGGCCAGCACCAGACCGAAGACGATCAGCGTGGTGCCGATGATCCGCAGATCGCGCAGATGGGTCTCGATGGAGTCCTGGAACAGCTTGCCGAGGACGCCGATCGGCAGGGTGCCGATGATCACGAACCAGCCCGTCCGGGCGTCCGGTTCGGAGCGCAGCGCCGGGCGGAACAGTGACATCACCCAGGTCCGGACGATCGAGGCGATGTCCCGGCGGAAGTAGATCAGCACCGCGGCCTCGGTGCCGAGCTGGGTGACGGCGGTGAACGCCGCGCCCGGGTCGTCCCAGCCCAACAGGGCGGAGAACACCCGCAGATGGGCACTGGAGGAGACGGGCAGGAACTCGGTGAGCCCCTGGACCAGGCCGAGAACGGCCCCGTGGAACCAGTTGATCACCGAACACCCGCCAGGGGTATCGGGCGGGTGTGGTGCCGGTGCGGCATGGGCGGGTCCTTGCGGGTCGGAGCGGGCGTGCGGACGACCGCGACCCCACGGCCCGCGGCCGCGCACGGGCCCGGCGCGCGGCCGATGGTACGGGGTGAAGGTGACAGCTCTTTGTTCACCCTTTAACCGTGCTTTGCGCACCTGGCCCGTCCCGACCCGCGCCCTCGCGTCCCTAGTCGGCGGGCCGGGCCCGGACCCAGGTGCGGTCCTCCGTGAGGTACTCCTCGACCCGCAGACCGGCCTCTGCCAGGGCCTGTTCGAAGGCCGCCGCGGTCAGCGGGCGGGACAGGAAGGTCTGGGTCCAGACGCCGTCCGGGAAGACGTACTCGGCGTGGACCGAATTCACCCCGGCACCGACCGGTGTCGCGGAGAGGATCCGGGCCACCCCGTCCGTCCCGGCGATCCGGCTCTCCCGCGGCACGTTGCGGTGCCAGTCCTCGCCCTCCCGCTGCACCAGCACGCAGCCGTCCTCGGCGACGTGGCGGCGGCAGGTCTCCAGCAGGCCCTGGCGGACCGCCGGGTCGCCGGCGTGCACCAGGAAGGAGGCGAGCATGACGACGTCGAAGCGCTCGCCGAGGTCCAGCCGCTCGATCGGGCTGCGCACCGTGCGGACGTCCGCGCGGACCTGGGCCAGCATCTCGGCGGACTCGTCCACGGCCGTCACGGCGAAGCCGCGCTCGACCAGGGGGTGGGTCATCCGGCCGACGCCGCAGCCCAGTTCGAGGATGCGGGCGCCCGGCGGCACCGCGGCCTCGATCACGTCCGGTGCGTCGCCCACCGGGAGGCGGGTCCACACCTCGACCGCGCAGCCGTCCGGGGTGATCGCGCCGGTGCCCGTGCCGTCGTAGCCCTCGCGCCGCTCGTCGCTCATGTGCGTGTCGTTGCCCATGGGTCTCATCGGAACACGGGCGGGGTGGAGAGGGAAGGGAGGCCGGACGGCTTTCGGTCAGTCCGCAGGCCGGGCTCGTCGGCCTGGTCGCCGGCCGGGTCGTCAGTCGGCCTGCGGGCGCTCCAGTTCGGCCAAGGCGGCGTGCAGCCAGGTGAGTTCGGCCTCGGTCGTGGCGCGGGCGGTCAGCAGCAGACCGCGTCGGAAGGGGTCGGTGAACTCCTCGGCGCTGCGCGGGCGGTCGTCCTCGTAGAAGAAGCTGGCCGGCTCGCTGAGGAAGTCCAGCCGGCGGCGGAGCACGGCGGCCTGGGCGGCCGGGTCGTCGAGGTGGCGCAGGAAGGAGACCACGGTGGTCCAGCGGTTGCCGTCGCTGATGTCCAGCGGCTCGGGCTCGCGCAGCCGGTCGAGCAGGGCGGTGCGGCCGGCATCGGTGAGGTGCAGGGTGTGCCGGGGTGCGGCGGCGCTGCCGGGCTCGGTCTCGCGGACCAGCAGGCCGTCGGCCTCCAGCCGCTTGATCGCGGGGTAGAGCGAGCCGTCGCTGATCGGGCGGACGTGGCCGGTGAGGGCGGCGAGGTGGCGGCGCAGCTGGTAGCCGTGCAGCGGCCGGTCGTACAGGAACCCGAGGATCGCGAGCTTCAGCATGAGGTCACTCTTCCAGATCCGTGTCTCGGAGCGTCGGTATATCGGTGTCGCTATACCTCGGATTCGAGGTATGGTCTGGGTCCGGCATACCAAGGCCGCCGGCAGTCCCGCGGACAGTCCCTGTCGGCAGTTCCCGCGGGCAGTCCCCGACCGGCAGTTCCCGACTGACACAGGAGCGTGTGCGCGTGCGCGAAACCCCCGTCACCCCGAACGGCGACCGGATCCGCTGGGTCGAGCTGCCCGGCGCCGAGCCCGCCCGGCTCTACCTGCACGGGCTCGGCGCGACCTCGCCCGCCTACTTCGCGGCCGCCGCCGCCCACCCGCTGCTCGCCGGGCGCCGCTCGCTGCTGCTCGACTTCCTCGGCTTCGGGATCAGCGACCGGCCCGTCGATTTCGCGTACACCCTGGAGGCGCACGCCGACACCGTCGCGGCGGCCGTCGCCGCGGCCGGCCTGGAGCGGGTCGAGGTGGTCGCCCACAGCATGGGCGGCGCGATCGCGATCGTCCTGGCGCACCGGCACCCCGGGCTGGTCACGCGGCTGGTCCTGGTGGACGCCAACCTCGACCCCATCGCGCCCGACCGCGAGCGGGTCGGCAGCAGCGGGATCGCGACCTACTCCGAGGCGGAGTTCCTGGCCGGCGGTCGGGAGGAGGTCGCCGAGCGGGTCGGCCCGTTCTGGTGGTCCACGATGCGACTGGCCGGCCCGGAGGCCCTGTACCGCAGTGCCGCGCACCTCGCCCGGGGGAGCGAGCCGGCCATGCGCGAACTGCTGCTCGGGCTCGACCTGCCGCGCACCTTCCTCCACCCGGAGGCGGACGAGCCCTCCGGTGCCGACGGGCTGCGCGCGGCGGGGGTGCGGGTGGTGGAGGTGCCGGACTGCGGGCACAACATCATGGTCGACAACCCGGACGGCTTCGCGGCGGCGACCGCGGCGGCGCTGGGCGCGGGCTGAGCCCTGACCGGGCCGGTCCCGACCCGGGGTCGCGCCGGAGCCTGGCCGGTCCCGATCCGGGGTCCGCGCCCGGGCCTGGCCGGTCCCGAACTAGGCTGATCCGAGCCGTCGGAGAGGAGCCCCTGCCATGCCCGTCGTCGTCCCGCCCGCGCTGGCCGCGTCGCTGGCCGAAGCCCTCGGCGCGGAGGGGCGCGCCTGGTCGGCCCGACTCCCGGCGCTGGCAGAGGAGTTGATCGAGCGCTGGGAGCTGCGCCCGGACGGGCCGGTGGCGCACGGCGTGGTCGGGCTGGCGCTGCCGGTGCGCCGCGCCGACGGTACGCCGGCGGTGCTCAAGCTCCAGCCGGTGGACGAGGAGACGGCGGGCGAACCCCTCGCCCTTCGGGCCTGGGACGGCCGTGGCGCCGTCCGGCTGCTCGACCACGAACCGACCTCCGGCTCCCTGCTGTTGGAAGCTCTGGACGCGTCGCGTTCACTGCTCGACCTGCCCGACGACCGCACGGCGGTGGGCGTTATCGCCGCGCTACTGAGGGAATTGACGCACCATCAGGCACCGGGCAGCCTGCGGACATTGAGCGGAGTCGCGGACGGCCTGCTGCTGCGGGCCCCGGAGGCCGTCGCCGCCCACGTCGATCCGGACGAGCGGCGGTTGCTCGCCGACTGCGCGGCAGCCCTCCGCGCGGTCCGCGCCGAGCCGGGCGACCGGCTGCTGCACTGGGACCTCCACTACGGCAATGTCCTCGCCCCGCTGCCCGGTGGCGACCGGGCCCCCTGGCTGGCGATCGACCCCAAGCCGCTGGCCGGGCACCCCGGCTTCGAGCTGCTGCCCGCGCTGCGCAACCGCTGGGACGACCTGACGGCCACCGGTGACCCGGCCCGCGCGCTGCGGTGGCGCTTCGACCTCCTGGTGGAGGCGCTGGAGCTGGACCGCGAGGTGGCGGCGGCCTGGACGCTGGCCAGGGTGCTGCAGAACGCGGTCTGGGCGGTGGAGGACGGGGAGGCGGAGCTGGATCCGGCCCAGCGGGCCGTCGCGGAGCTGCTGTCACAGGGCCGGAGCTGACCGCCTCACCGCTTCCGCGGCAGCACGAAGCGCACTGATGTCCCCGGCCGGGCCCGGGCGGCGGCCGCGAGGTCGGCGGTCGGGACGGATGGTGGCCGAGACGGACGGTGGTCAGCGGCCCGGGCCGGACCGCCTGCAGGTCGCTCAATTCCGCCTGCCCCTGTGGCGGTCCGGTCAAGGAAGCCGGATCCGCGGCAGCGCGCCTACGCCCGTTCCGCGGTGAACCGGACCCTCACCCCCGGTGCCAGCAGCGCCGCCGGTTCGCGGGCCGGGTCCCAGAGGGCCAGCGCCGTCCGCCCGATCAGCTGCCAGCCGCCGGGGGAGGGGCTCGGGTAGACGCCGGTGTACCGGCCGGCCAGGGCAACCGAGCCGGCCGGGACGGCGCTGCGCGGGGTGGCCCGGCGCGGCACCTCGTACCGCGGCGGCAGTCCGGTGAGGTAGCCGAAGCCGGGTGCGAAGCCGCAGAAGGCGACCACGTACTCGGGCTCGGTGTGGATCCGTACGGCGGCCTCCGCGGAGACGCCCCACAGCGCGGCGACCTCCGCCAGGTCGGCGCCGTCGTACACGGTCGGGACGTCCACCAGCGGCCCGCCGGCGACCGTGGCCGCCGCCGGACGGGCGGTGCGCAGCAGCGCCGCCAGCGCGGGGACGTCCGCGACGCTGTCCAGCAGTACGGTGCGGGCGGCGGGGACGACCTCGTCGACCTCGCCGAGCTCTCCGGCGGCCTGCCGCTCGCGCAGCCACCCGTACAGCGCGGCGACCTCGGCCGGGCCCGGCAGCTCGACCAGCAGCGCCCGCTCGCCCACCCGCCGTACCGATCCGACGGGGCCCGTGCGCATCGGGCCGTCGGTCACGCGAAGGCCTCGACCCGGACGCCGGCCGAGGCGAGGGCGCCGCGGATCCGCCAGGCGAGCTGGGCGGCGCCGGGGGTGTCGCCGTGGACGCAGAGCGAGCGGGCCTCGACGGTGATCTGGTCGCCGCCGACGGCCTCCACGGTGCCGTCCCGGGCGATGCCGACGGCGCGGGTGATCACCGACCCGGGGTCGGTCACCACCGCGTCGGGCTCGCGGCGCGGGACGAGGGTGCCGGCCCAGGTGTACGCGCGGTCGGCGAAGGCCTCGGTGACCACCGGTAGTCCGACGCCCTCGGCGACGGCGAGCAGCCGGGAGCCGGGCAGTCCGAGGACGGGCAGCGGCCCGTCGCAGACCGCGCCCGCCCGCAGCACGCCGGCCACCACGGCCTCGGCCTGCTCGGAGTCGGTGACCACCCGGTTGTAGAGGGCGCCGTGCGGTTTGACGTAGGCGACCCGGGAGCCGGCGGCGCGGGCGAAGACCTGGAGGGCGCCGATCTGGTAGGCGATCTCGTCGGCGAGTTCCTCCGGCGGGACGTCCATCGCGCGGCGGCCGAAGCCTGCGAGGTCGCGGTAGGAGACCTGGGCGCCGATCCGCACGCCGCGTTCGGCGGCCAGTGCGCAGACCCGGCGCATCGTCGACGGGTCCCCGGCGTGGAAGCCGCAGGCGACGTTCGCGCTGGTCACCACCGACAGCAGGGCCTCGTCGTCGGTCAGGGTCCAGCGCCCGAACCCCTCGCCGAGGTCCGCATTGAGATCGATCACCGCATCGGCCACGCCCGTCCGCCTCCCAGCAGCTGTTGAGCCAGATGGTAGGGCCTGGGGATGAAGCCCGTTGTCCGTGACCCGGAGGGCCCACGGGCCCACCGGCGCGCGGCCTTCGCGCCCGCGCCCTGGGGCGGCGCCGTGCAGCACCGACTCAGTTCGCGGCAAGCCGTTCCTGGAAGGAACGTTCCAGCGGACGCAGCGCCCGCAGCACGATCAGCAGCGGAATGACGCCGAAGACACCGAACGACATGTCGATGAATCGCCAGGCCAGCGGAATCCCGCGCAGCGGCCCGCAGATCAGTGCCAGCGGGATCACCGCGCCGCAGGCGAGCACCGCCCAGCGGATCACCCAGACGTTGCGGACCGGGTCCTTGAGCGGCCCCCAGAAGGCGGCGCCGATCACCAGGTGGGCGAAGGCCAGCCAGTCGGTGCCGTAGGCGAGGAAGGGGTAGTTCCGGTTGGTCTCGGCGATGCCGGTGTGGACCCGTTCGAACCAGGCCGTGACGGCCGGGAAGTGGTCGGCCAGCGGGGCGGCCGGGCCGGCGGCGAACTCGGCCAGCCAGCGCGTCTCGGTCTCCAGCGGGAAGGCGGTCAGGCCGCTCAGCACCAGGCAGACCAGGAAGAACCGGAGCCGGCGCCGGACCTTCCGCAGGGTGACCGCAGGGTCGTCGTCCATCTTGCACACCTCCCGCGCACGCCGGGCGCGCGCATGCCGAATGTGCAGGCGGGCCTTGTCCCGGCTGCGCGGAACCGACTCTAGGCCTTCATTTGAACGCGTTCAACATCCTTCGTCGTTGAGGCGAGACCCCTGGACGCACCGATGCCCGGGCACCTGAGCGGCACCCGGGCGTCCGTGGAGCAGTGGCTACGCGGCGTACGTGTACGTCACCGGCGCGCTGGTGCCGCCCGCCGTGGTGACCGTGACGTCCACCGGCCCGGGCGCGGCACCCGTCGGCGCGTAGGCCGTGCAGAACTTCGGGCCGCAGGAGAAGCGGTCGGCCGGCACCCCGCCGAACGACACCGTCCCGTACGTCAGATCGGTGCCCGCGATCGCGACCTGGGTGCCGCCGGCCACCGGTCCGCCGGCCGGGCCGAGGTATGAGACCGCCGGCGTGGGCGGCGCCGGCGGCGGGTCGCCGGTGTAGTCGAAGGTGACCGGTGCCGCGGCCGTGCCGCCCGGGGTCACCACGCTGACCGGGGCGCTGCCCGTGCCGCCGGGAGTGGTCACCGTGCAGGCGGTGTCGGTGCAGCTGCCCGGCGCCGGCACGCCGCCGACCAGCACCATGCCGTGGGACAGGTTGCCGCCGCTGACGGTCACCGCGGTCCCGCCCGCGCCCGGGCCGGTGGCGGTGTCCAGCGCGGCCACCGACGGGGTGCCCGGGACGACGGGCACCGGGGCGTTGCCGGGCAGCGGCAGGACCGCGACGTGGCCGGTCGGGTCGGTGTCGTTCGGGTTGCCGATCGTCGCGACCAGCTGGCCGGAGGCCTTGGTCGGGTCGCCGTACACCTTCAGCTTCATGAACTCGTGGAACCCGGCCCGCCGGGTGCCGACCAGCACCGCGTCCAGGTGGCGGCCGTCCGGCGAGACGGACTCGGTGAAGGTGTAGTCGTACGGCGTGGAGTAGAACATCGCGCCGTCGGTGGTGAGCCCCTGCGGCAGGTCCAGGGTGATGTGGGTCGGCCCGGTGAGATCGGCCGTGCCGGCCGAGGTCCAGCTGACCGACATCTGGCCCGGGCCGGGTGGGGCGGTGCTCGGGAGGTAGCCGTTCAGCGAGACCGTCACGTGCTGCGCCGAGACGTCGGACGTGCCGGTCGGCGCGGCCGTGGCGGCGGCACCGGTGCTGAGGATGGTCACGGACAGCGCGGCGGCGAAGCCTGCTTTGGCCAGTCGGGTGATCATGGGACGATCATCACCGGTCGGACGCGCCGCGCTCACGGTTTTCTCGAATACCGGTTCGGGAATGGCGCGATCCTGTCGAAACCGCGTTCCGGAACCACCCCCGACACGCCCCCCGGCCTGCCGTCCGGCCCGTCCGCAAGGTCCGTTTCGGTCGATGTCGGTGCGAACCTCTAATCTTGTCCACCGTGACCGCCATCGCTGACCCGCCCACCGAGCCCGGCCTCCGCCCGGCCGCCGGCGCCGCCGTGCCCGC
>NZ_MECK01000154.1 GCF_014596465.1 Streptomyces sp. CBMA123
CTTGCCGGCCGGGGTGTCCCCGGCCCACCCGCCGGGCCCCACCGGGCCTGCCCGGGGCGCAGCCGTGCCGGGGTGGGCCCGCCCGCCGGCCCCGCAGGCCGGCGAGGCCCTGGGGCCGCAGTCAGACGGCGCGCAGCAGCAGGTGGCCGCGCCGGAAGCGCTCGCCCTCGCCCGGGGCGCGCAGCAGACGGGCGGTCTCGGTGAAGCCGGCCTGGCCCGCGAGGGCGGCGAGGGCGTCGAACGGCCAGCGGTAGGCGGTGGTCACCGCGTGGTCGAACGGGGTCACCGGCTCGCCGTCGGCTTCGAAGAAGGCCAGCAGCGCGCACCCGCCCGGGGCCAGGACGCGGCGGAACTCGGCCAGGTAGGCGGGCAGTTGCTCCGGCGGGGTGTGGATCAGCGAATACCAGGACACCACGCCGCCCAGCGCGCCGTCCGCCACCTCCAGGGCGCCCATCGAGCCGACCTCGAAGCGCAGACCCGGATACGTCCGGCGGGCGATGGCGATGAGCTCGGGGGAGAGGTCGACGCCGAAGACGTCCACCCCCCGTTCCCGCAGGGCCGCGCTCAGATAGCCGGGGCCACAGCCCAGGTCGGCGACCCGGGCGTTCCCGGTGGCGCGCACCAGGTCGGCGAACGCCGTGACGAAGGAGCGGTCCAGCGGCAGGTGGGCCAGGCCGTCCTTGACGAAGTCGGCGTAGCGCACGGCCAGGGCGTCGTAGGCCTCGGCGGTCGTGTGCGGGTAGGACGAGGGCGACGATGACGGGGTATCGGACACGGGGGACGACCCTAGACCACAACCGTGAACCCGGGACCGGCACTCCCCGGCTACCCCACCCCGCTCCACGCCATGCTGGGCACCATGATCGACCGTGAGGCCCTCGCCGACTTCCTCAGCCGCACCCGAGCCCGCCTGACACCCGCCGACGTCGGCCTGCCGCCCGGGGCCCGGCGCCGCACCCCCGGGCTGCGCCGGGAGGAGGTGGCGCAGCTGGCGGGCCTGTCGGTGGACTACTACGCCCGGCTGGAACAGCGACGCGGCCCGCAGCCCTCGCCACAGCTGCTGGCGGCGCTGGCGCGGGCGCTGCGGCTGAGCGAGGACGAGCGGGACCACCTGTTCCACCTGGCCGGACACGAGCCGCCGCGGCGCCACAGCGCGCTGGCGCACGTGCGCCCCGCCCTGCTGCTGATCCTGGACCGGCTGCACGACACGCCCGCGCAGGTGGTCTCCGACCTGGGGGACGTGCTGGCACAGAACGCGATGGCCGCCGCCGTGTTCGGGGACGCCGCCGTGTTCGGGGACGCCGGCCGCCCGGGGCGGCGCAACCTGCTGCTGCGCTGGTTCGCCGACCCGGCCGACCGCGCACTGTTCCCGCCGCAGGACCACGAGGCGCTGGCCCGCGCCCATGTGGCGGGCCTGCGCGCCGCCCACGCGGCCCGCCCGGGCGACCGGCGGGTCGCCGAGCTGCTGGCCGAACTCCTCGCCACGGGGCAGGAGTTCGCCGCCTGCTGGGAGCGCCACGAGGTGGCGCAGCGGCGCAGCGGCCGCAAGCGGGTACTGCATCCGGTGGTGGGGGAGCTGGAGCTGGAGTGCGAGGTGCTGGCCGCGGGCGGGCAGGACCAGCTGCTGCTGGTGCACACCGCCGCCGCGGGCAGCGAGGCCGCGTCCCGCCTGGAGCTGCCGCGGGTGGTGGGCGCCGGCGCCGGGGACGCCCGGGTGTGACGCTGCGGCTGCGGCGGGCCAGGGCCCGCTGCCCGTAGGCTGGACGGCGCCGCGGGCGGGCACGAACCGTCACCAAAGCGACACCACGGCATACCGACGTACCGGCATACCGACGCGTCGACAGACCGACACACCGACACAACGACAGAAACGGGCAGGCACGGGCATGCAGTTCGACGACCAGGGCGACCTCGACACCTCGCAGGTGGACGACCGGCGCGGCATCCCGGGCGGGAAAGTCGCCATCGGGGGCGGGGCGGTGGGCCTGATCGCGGTGCTGTTCGCGGTCATCCTGGGGGTCGACCCCCAGCTGCTGGGCCTGTCCTCCGGCGGCGGCACGTCCTCCTCCTCGGCGCGCACCGACGGGGAGGTGCAGCAGGCCTGCAAGAAGGGCGCGGACGCCAACAAGCGCCAGGACTGCCGGATCACCGCGGTCACCAACAGCCTGCAGGAGTTCTGGGGCACGGAGCTGCCACGCCGCACCAAGACGGCGTACAAGCCGGCCCAGACGGTGCTGTTCACCGGCCGGGTCTCCACCGCCTGCGGCCCGGCGACCTCGGCGGTGGGCCCGTTCTACTGCCCGGGCGACCAGAAGGCCTACTTCGACCTGGGCTTCTTCGACGAGCTGTCGACCCGGTTCGGCGCCAAGGGCGGCCCCTTCGCGGAGTCCTACGTCGTCGCCCACGAGTACGGCCACCACCTCCAGACGCTGCTGGGCACCATGCAGAAGGTCGGCGGCGACCGCCAGGGCGCCAACAGCGCCTCGGTGCGCCTGGAACTGCAGGCCGACTGCTACGCCGGGGTGTGGGCCCACCACGCGACCACCACCCCGCAGGCCTCCACGGGCCGTCCGCTGATCGCGGCCCTGACCGACCAGGACATCGCCCAGGGCCTGGACGCGGCCGCCGCCGTCGGTGACGACCGGATCCAGAAGCAGGCCACCGGCAAGATCAACCCGGAGGCGTGGACGCACGGCTCCGCCGACCAGCGCAAGGCCTGGTTCACCACCGGCTACCGCAGCGGCGACCTCGCCCAGTGCGACACCTTCTCCGGGAAGATCTGACCCCCGCCACCACACCGACCACCGGGTGCTGTCCCACATCACCCGCCCCGGCGGCACCGTCTCCCCGGCGGCGTCCTCGTCACGGAGGCCGGCTCAGCCGGCGCCCCCGCCCCGACTGAGAACTCCCCTGCCCCGCGGACCCGATGGGGCCGGCGGGGCAGGGATCTCAGGAAGCAGCCTCGTGCAACGACGCGATGAGCCGGTCGAGGTCCCCGCGTGCCGTGTACCTACGGATCGGGTCGATGTAGTCGCGTGACTCGATGATCCGACCGTCCCGAACACGCATGACGAAGACGCACGGCACCTTGCTCACGGAGCCGTCCGGCAGCGTGAACTCGTAGGCGAACTCGGCGACGATCACCTCGGGATCAGCGGTTTCGTGCACGACGACATCGACGACCCGCCGCTTCGGCAGAGACCCGCGCACGTCCGGCGGCACGGTGAAGTGCTCCCGGAGCGCGTCCCGACTCGTCAACGGCCCGGCCGCCGGCGTCGCCATCGGATGCCGGACATCGGTGACCTCTCCGTACAGGTCGGCCAACTCCTCGAAGTTCCCGTCGGCGACTCCATGGACGAGCCGGAGAAACACCTCGCGCGGACTCGGACTCACAAGACCTCCCCAGGTAGGACGTTCGGGCGGTGGACGGCAGCCCTCGCGAAAAGCCCGAGGCTAGCGCACCACGGGGATCGCCCCGCAGCGCCAGTCGGCCAGCCGCCTGCGGATGTTCGCCACCATCGGCAGAGCGTCCGTCTCCTCCGGGGTGAACCACGCCACCTCGTGGGACTCCTCGGACACCCGCAGCTCCCCGCCGACCGGCCGCCCGAGGAGGCAGATCGAGAACTCCTGGCGGACCTCGCCGTCGTCGTAGGCGAAGACGTGGCCCGGGTCGGTGTAAGTGCCGACGATCCCGGTGATCTCGACGTCGATGCCGGTCTCCTCGCGCGTCTCCCGGATGCCGCACCCGGCGAGCGACTCACCGATGTCCATCCTGCCGCCGGGCAGCGCCCACATGCCGTTGTCGGTCCGGCGCTGGAGGAGCACGCGGCCCGCGTCGTCGACCACGACGACGGACGCGGCCGGGACGAGGGAGTTCGCTTCGGGGGCGTCCGGATCGTCGACGAAGTCACGCCTGGGCATGCTCTGCCGCCTCCGGTTCAGATGCCGCCGAACTCGCCGGAACGAACGGCGGCGACGAACGCCACCCAAGCCTCGGCCGGGAAGGCCAGAGTTGCTCCCTGCGGATCTTTGGAGTCACGCACGGGGACGAGGCCGGGGAATCCGGGGGCCACCTCGACGCACTGTCCTTGCTGGGCGCTGTAGCTGCTCTTGCGCCAGGCAGCTGATGCCACCTCGATGCAGTCGCCGCCGTCCGGGCCGCTGTAGCTGCTCTTGCGCCAGGTCAACACGGTCGGCTCCTTGGAGTTCTACGCCGGGAAGTCGCCCTCGCGGACGCCTGCCACGAAGGCTTCCCAGGCGGCGGCCGGGAAAACGAGGGCCGGGCCGTGGGGGTCCTTGGAGTCACGTACGGGGACGAGGCCGGGGAATCCGGGGGCCACCTCGATGCAGTTGCCGCCGTCGTTGCCGCTGTAGCTGCTCTTCATCCATGCGGCTGCGGCGAACTCGTTGCTCTTCATCCCTGAACTCCTCCAGCACCTCGGCAATCAACCGAAGCGAGTCGACCTCTGACAGGCATTCGCCACGGAGCTGATCATAGCGACGCTGGTTCTTGATCACGGCGTCGGAAGCATCAGTCAGATGCCCTCGCTCAAGGCTCTCCGAGTACACCATGCGCTGCCCATCCGGGAGCTCCAGCAACACCATAGCCGTCTTGATGAGAGCCCGCCGGTTCGCGAACGGCAGTACATGAATTACTACGTTCGGAAGCTGGGCCACCTGCAGCAGGTGTTCCAACTGGCGTCGCATTACGCCCGGGCCGCCGACGGCCGAACGGATCGCGCTCTCATCAAGGATGACGAGAAGCAACGGTCCATCCGGCACAAGAAATCGATTCTGTCGGCTCAGTCTAGCCCTGGTCAGCTCCTCGATTTCGTCCAAGTTGCCAGCAGCATCGCCAGTCGCGAAGAGCGCACGCGCGTACTCACGGCACTGCAACAGGCCGTAGATAGTGCCGTCCTGATATGCCCGCACCCCGACAACAAGGGCTTCCAGATCCACATACTCCTGGAACCAGTCGGGGTGCTCGATCGACGCATCCCAGTCGACCCGCCCGTACAACCGCTTCAGCAAGTCGCCAGTGCCGTACAACCGATCGAAGTCCTCAACCTCTTCAGCCGACGGCTTCCGCTTGCCGCCCTCCGTGCGCGAGACAACCGTCCGGTCGCGGTGCAGGAGCTTGCCCACGTCCTCCTGCGTGTAACCCGCTGCCTCTCGGGCGTACTTGAGCTCCTCGCCGAACATGATGGCCGAGCTCCCGGTCGTTCCCCGCTTGATCTTCCGCTGTGTCATGGCTGCCCCCAGTTGTGCGCCGGACGTCCCGCACGTCGATCTGGCCTCACGCTACCTCCACAGCCTCGATGATTGACACCAGAACGCAATCAATCGCATGCATAGCGTGATTGCGCACTACCCTCGCGCTCCCTCATCCGCCCCCCGAGGAACTTCGCCGTGCTCGTTTCCCACCGCCCCCGCGCGTTCGCCGCCCGCCTTGACTCCCGGACCGAATCCGCCCCGCTGGCCCGGCACTTGCTCCGCGCCTACCTCGCCGGCCTCCCCGCCGGCGACCGCTACCGCGACATCGCCGAACTCCTCCTCGGCGAACTCTTCGCCAATGCCGTCCAGCACGCCGGCGCTCCCGCCGACCGCCTGATCGAGGTCCGCTTCGCCCTCGTCTGCAACCGCCTCCGCATCGAGGTCCACGACGCGGGAGCCGGGCGGCCCTCCGTCCGCTCGTCCAGGCCGGACGAGGAGTGCGGGCGCGGGCTGCTCCTCGTCAACGAACTCGCGGAGCGCTGGGGTTGCTGCCCCCGTTCCGGTGGCATCGGCAAGTTCGTCTGGGCGCTGATCGCCCCCACCTTCACCCTCGCCTGAAAGCGCGCCGCCGATGCTCCCTCCCCTCCCGACCCTCGCCCGTCACGCCCTCGCCCGGGGCCTGACCCCCGCCGAGGCCTACGCCCTCCTCGCCCGCCGCTGCGGCCGGCCCCTCCCGGCCGCCCGTGCCGTCTGCCTCGCGCTCGACATCCCCCTCGCCGAGGCCACCCGCCGCCTCGACGACTGCCATGACGCCCTCCTCGCCGATCCCCGCCCGGGCTCCGAAGCCGACACCGGTGAACTCCTCGAAGCCCTCGGCGTCTTCGACATCCCCAAGACCCTCACCCCCACCGGCCTCGCGATCGTCGACCTCTTCCTCACCGCCATCGACGCCATGGGCGGCATCCGCGCCGGCCACCAGCACGGCCTGGCCCGCTGGTTCACCACCGGCAACCTCACCGCCGCCTACCTCTCCCTCACCGCCGCCCGCCCCCTCCCCGCCACCGGCGACCCCACCCGCTACTGGACCACCCTCGTCACCGCCGGCGAACTCCTCGCCGCCGAACCCGCCCCCGACCCCCGCATCAAACTCGCCCTCACCCGCTGCCACACCCAGGCGGCCCGCCCGTGAGCGCAGGAGTCGGCCCCGCCGACTTCCAGCGCTCACGGGACCGGCCGGGGTGGTCCGGTGCTGCTCGCAGGCCTGTGAGCAGCACCCGGGGACGTCGCGCGGTGGACGGGCTGGGCCGGGGCGCGGTCCCGGCCCGGAGCGGGTCAACCCCGGTGCCCCGCCGCACCGGTGAGGCGGCGGGGCACCGGGCTCCAGTTCCCCGAACGATCCGCAGCACCGCGACCGCCGAGTCATCGGAACGGGATGCGGCTGACAGGGGAACATCGGACCGACACCGGTGCGTGCGCTCGTACAGCGGGCGCCGGGCATCCTGAGCCTGTTGCGGTCCGGCCCGCTCCGTCCGCCGCCACTCCACGAACATTCCTGCCACGGCGCGCAGCGTGGCGATCAGGTCGGCCACCCGCTCCGGCGCACCACGCGCCCGACACCAGGCTCGGACGTCGTCCTCGGACGGGGGTGTGTGGGCGTTCGACAGGCGGCCGGCGCCCAGGGCGGTCGCCGTGCTGCGGGGGGGACTTCGGCTTCTTCGAGCCGTGCCGGCGGCCGACCGCGGCCTTGTCCATCCCGGACCGGATCCGCTTCCGGGGAGTGGCTGGGCGGTTTCTTCACCATCCGGGCCTGCTCGCGCCGGCACCGGGCGGGCAGCAGGCGGTGCCGCGGTTCCTCGCGGGCTTCGACCAGGGCGTGCTGCAGCCCGGTGGCGGTGGCGGCGTCCGGGGCGGCGACGGTGCGGCGGATGACCCGGACGGCGGCCAGGCAGGACACCCGGTCCGGGAGCGGGCGGCCGGCCCTCTTCGCCCGGAGCATGTGCTGCTTCCTCGGCAGGGTCCCGGAGATGAACGTCCCGTCCGGCAGGTCGTGCTGTGTGCGGGAGAGCGGGTCGGGCGGCGACCGGGCCGGCAGGTGGGCACGAGGCGTTGGGGGGGCAGGGCCCGTCGAAGGTGGTGGCGTTGCTGCGGGTGTCCGGCACGTCGATCTGCGGGCCGTCGGTCGCCGGCAGCCGCACGGCCTCCTCGTACGGCTCCCGAGCGATCAGGCACAGCGTCGGTATCAAGCACACGACCAGGCGGGCAGGGAGTGTTCGACGCCGTCGCTCGCCCCGGTCGTGTGCGGCCATCACCGTGTCCACCGGTTCCGGTGTGGACGCCTCGGTGAAGGCGCCCGGCCTCAGCCGGGGGACCGGCCCCTCGACGATCCCTGCCCGACCCACGGGTTCGGGGGCCGGAGGCCGCGGGAGCGCCCTGGGCCCGGCCGCCTCGGGCGGTGCAACGCTGGTGGCGTGACCCGACGGATTCGGCGCTGCCCGTGGTGCCGGGCGGTGCTGGCGAAGGTCGCGCCCGCCTGGCAAGACGTTCTGCGGGACGCGGCCGGCCGCGCCCGCTGCGTCCTAGTGCTCCGGCTCCCAGGCGCGGAGCAGGTCGAGCAGCCCTGCGTCTCCGTCAACGTGCAAGGATTCGGCCTGGATCCGGTCGTAGAAGTAGAGGACCAGCTCACTGGCCGTGCCGTGGACGGAGGCGCCGGCTGGGTCCGGGCCCTCGCCGGTCGCGGCGGTGGGCGCGGGGATGCGGGCGGAGCGTGCGCCGTTGCCGTCGACGGTGAGGCGCCAGGAGCGGCCTTCGGCGGCGTGGAAGTCGAAGGTCGTGGGCTCGTGCGGCCAGGCACTGGGCGTCGCGACGCAGGTGAACAGGAACTCCTCCACACCGTCGAGGGCCACCTCGAGCGGCAGCGGCTGCGGGGCGCCCCCGGCGAGCTGGGCGTCGTAGGTGTGCACCGCGCTCTCCTGGGCCCGGTGCTGGGCGACCCCGCCGGAGGTCCGGGGCGTCTGCCGGCCACTCCACCACGCCCAGCAACCGCTCTGCGGTCCTGCCTCGCGCAGGGCGCTCAGCAGCAGCTGCGTCGACGCTTCCAGCCAGGCCAGCAGGGCCTCACGCTCGCGCGGCAGTTCCAGGGCGGCGCGCGCGGCGGCGGCCTCGGCCGGGGGAGCGTCGGCAGGCCCCGCGCCGACGATGGCGGCCCAGAAGCGGTCTCCCCCGCCCAGGTGCTTCACCAGATCGAACAGCGTCCACCCGGGGCACGACGGCACCGGTGCGTCGAGGCTGGGCGCGGCGGCGACCGCGGCGCGGAAGGCGCTCGACCCTTCGTCGATCAGTCGCAGCAGGTCGGGGAACTCAAGATTCTTTTGCACGCGGGATGTCTATCACCGCGCTCCGGTGGCCGGACAGCGGTTTTCCACAGTCGCCGCCGGCCGGCCGTCGCCGATCCCCTCGCCTCCCACCGCCAACGCCGCAGGCCCGAGTGTTCGTCGGGGCGCGAGGGGGCGTTCGGGGGCCTGCTGCCCGCAGTGAGGGGGAGTGCCCGCGGACGTCCGGGGCCCGGGGAGAGGGAGGCGCTAGCGGCGGCCGGCGCCGGCGCGGGTGCGGCGGGTCACGGAGTCCAGGACGACGGCGGCCAGCAGGACCGCGCCGGTGATCATGTACTGGATGGCCTGGGCGGCGTGGACCATGTCCAGGCCGGTGGTGATGGACTGGATGACCAGGATGCCCAGCAGCGCCGACCAGGCGTTGCCGCGCCCGCCGAAGAGGCTGGTGCCGCCGATGACGGCGGCGGCGATGGCCATCATCAGCACGTTGCCGCTGCCGAGTTGCTTGTCGGCGGAGCCCTGCTGGGAGGCGTAGAACAGGCCGCCGAGGCCGGCCAGCAGGGCGGAGAGCATGAACACCGAGATCCGGACCCGGGCGACGTTGACGCCCGCGCGCCGGGCGGCCTCGACGCTGCCGCCGACCGCGAAGACCTGCCGCCCGTAGCGGGTACGGCGCAGGACGAAGTCGGTGGCGACGACGGCGCCGAGCAGGACGACCAGCGACAGCGGCAGCCCGCGGTCCTGGTTGAGGGCGTACGCGGCGGCCAGGGACAGCACCGCGAGCGCTCCGGCGCGCAGGGCGGTGTCGGCGAGCGGGCGGGCGGCCAGGCCCGCCGCGGAGCGGCGGCGGGCGGTGCGCAGGTGGGCGAGGAGGTAGAGGGCGGGGGCGAGGACCGCCAGGCCCCAGGCGTAGGCGATGTCGCCGTCGCCGAGGAAGGTGGAGTCCAGGCTCGCGACGATGCCGCCGTGGTGGTTGTTGACGGTGCCGCCGTCGCCCAGGACCCATTCCTGCAGGCCGCTCCAGGCGAGCATGCCGGCCAGGGTGACGACGAAGGCGGGCACGCCGACGCGGGCGAACAGCAGCCCGTGCAGCAGGCCCATCGCGCACGCGCCGCCCAGGGCGGCGGCGATGGCCAGCCATTCGGGCCAGCCCTGGTGCACGGCGAGGACGGCGGTGATCGCGGAGGAGGCGCCGGCCACCGAGCCGAGGGAGAGGTCGATCTCGCCGAGGATCAGGACGAAGACGACGCCCACCGCGATCAGGCCCGGGCCGGCGATGAAGCGGGTGATGTTGGTGAGGTTGTCGGCCTGGAGGAAGTGGTGGGTGACGGACTGGAAGACGATCGCGATGACGACCAGTCCGACGACCACGGGCAGGGAGCCCAGTTCGCCGGAGGCCAGCCGGCGCCGGGCGGCGTCGGCGCGCCCGGCCCAGGTGGGGGCGGGTACGTGCAGGCGGGGATCGGTGGCGGGGGTGGTCATGCGGCGTCCTCCTCCTCGGCGCGGCGGGCCCGGCGGCGGGCGTGGGCGTTGTCGTCGGCGCCGGTGATGGCGGCGACGATCTGCTCCTGGGTGGTGCCGGTGACGGGGAACAGGCCGTTGTTGCGGCCCAGGCGCAGCACGGCGACGGTGTCGGCGACGGCCCGTACGTCGGCCATGTTGTGGCTGACGAGGATGACGCCGAGGCCGCGTTCGCGCAGCCGCTCCACCAGGTCCAGGACCTGGGCGGTCTGTTCGACGCCGAGCGCCGCGGTGGGTTCGTCCAGCAGCACCACGGAGGGCTCGCCCACCAGGGCGCGGGCGATGGCGACCACCTGGCGCTGGCCGCCGGAGAGGGCGGCGACGGGGGCGTGCACGTCGGGGATGCGGATGGAGAGGTTGTCGAGCAGTTCGCGGGCGCGCTGCTCCATGGCGACTTCGTCGAGCAGGGTGCGGCGGGTCTGCTCCCGGCCGAGGAAGAGGTTGGCGATGACGTCCAGGTTGTCGCACAGGGCGAGGTCCTGGTAGACGGTGGCGATGCCCAGTGCGGTGGCGTCCTGGGGGCGGGCCAGGCGTACGGCCTCGCCGTGCCAGGTGATGGTGCCCTCGTCGACGGGGTGGACGCCGGCGATGGTCTTGACGAGGGTGGACTTGCCGGCGCCGTTGTCGCCGACGAGGGCGAGGACCTCGCCCGGGTGGACGGCGAGGTCGACGTCGCTGAGGGCCTGGACGGCGCCGAAGCGCTTGGAGACCGCGCGCAGCTGGAGGAGGGGTGCGCCTGACACGTGAACCACCTAGATCGTAGGGCTACTTGAGGCCGGCGGCGGTGCAGGCGGCGGCGTAGTCGGCGATGCAGATGTCGGAGACCTTGTAGAGGCCGTCGGCGATCACGGTCTGGGCGATGTTGGCCTTGGTGACGACCTTGGCGTCCAGCAGCTTGGCGGGGATGTTCTTGTCGGTGGAGCTGTCCACGGTGGTGGTGGCCACGGACTTGACGTCCTTGCCCTGGAGCAGGTCGACGGCCAGTTCGGCGGCGCTGTCGGCGAGCGGGCGGTAGGCCTTGTAGATGGTGTACGCCTGGTCGCCGGCCACGACGCGCTGGATGGCGTCCAGGCTGGCGTCCTGGCCGCCGACGGGGACCTTGATGCCGGAGCCCTGGAGCTGGGTGATGATGGCGCCGGCCATGCCGTCGTTGGCGGAGTAGACGGCCTGGAAGCCGTTCTTGCCGAGCTGGGTGACGGCGGCGGCGGCCTTCTGCCCGGCGACGGTGAGGTTCCACTGCCCGGACTGCTCGTAGACGACCTTCTTGATCTTGCCGTCCAGGACCTTGTGGGCGCCGGTCTTGAACTGGGCCGCGTTGGGGTCGGCCTCGTCGCCGTTGATCATGACGATGTTCGCGTCCGCGGCCTGCGGCCCGAGCGCGTCCAGCAGGGCCTGGCCCTGGAGTTCGCCGACCTTCTCGTTGTCGAAGGAGGCGTAGGCGGCGACCGGGCCGGTGGCCAGGCGGTCGTAGGCGACGACCTTGACGCCCTTGGCGGCGGCCTCCTGCACCCAGCCCTGGGTGGAGGCGGCGTCGAAGGCGTCCAGGATGATCACCTTGACGCCCTGGGTGAGCAGGGTGTCGAACTGCTGCTTCTGCTTGGCGGCGCTGCCCTCGGCGTTGTTGTAGAGCACCTTGCAACTCGCGCACAGGGACTTGACCTTGGCCTCGATGAAGGGCCGGTCGAAGGACTCGTAGCGTACGGAGGAGGCGTTCTCGGGCAGCAGCAGGCCTATGGAGGTGGTGTCGCCGGAGGCGGCGGAGTCCTTCTTGTCGCCGCCGGCCTTTCCGCAGGCGGCGGTCATGGAAAGGGCCAGTGCGAGGCCGGCGGTCGATACGAGGGCGCGACGCAGTAGGGCGTTCATCTGTTGCCTCTCCCTGGGGACGCCGCGACGGTGCGGCGGGGGGTGGGGGGAGTTAAACCTGGCCGCGTACATGGCGTCAAGAAGTAAAACCAGACTCCGGGCCTTCCGCTGCTATTCGTTATCTTCGTGAACGCTTTCCGCCTCGGCGGCGTGTTCACTTGCCAAACTGGGCACAATACGGTAATGCCCCGGCGCCGCCCGGGTGGGGCGGTGCCGGGGCGGGCTTCGCGCCGGGCCGGGCGCCGTGAGGCTGGGGGTGGGTGAGGGGCGGGAGAGGGGTGGGGCGCCCGCCGTCCCCCCGATGCGGCGGGCACCCCGGATCCCGGTGACCGACCGTCAGGGGCGGTCGAGGGTGATGGAGTTGATCGGACCCAGGTCGTAGTAGACGCCGTTCTGGGCCGGGATGTCGTACACGCAGTTGCCGCCGCCGTAGCTCTGGCACAGGTGGGCGTGGGCGCCGCCGGTCTGGTTGTTCAGCACCCAGTGGTTGCCGTTCTGGCCGCTCAGGTTGTGGGCGCCGTAGCTCCAGTACACCGCGCTCGGGGAGGAGGCGGGGTTCTGGTCCTGCGGGTAGACGCACACGGCGCCGGACGGGCAGCCCGCCCACGAGCCGTCGGCGGCGCCGGCACTGCCGGTGCCCGCGGTGGTCAGCGCGGCGGCCGCGATCCCGACGGCGGCCAGGGCACGGGTGATCCTTCGCATGGGGTTCTCCCTCGCTGGTGGAACGGCCCTGACGTGGGGTCGGGGCCAGTGCTCGCCAGCCTAGGAACGCGCAGGCCGCAGCGGTCCCTGACATCCGACAGGGGCGCGTCGCCGCGCTGCGGGCGCCGCCCTGTGCAAGGGGGCCGGGCGGCGGGGGCCGGGCGGCGGCGGGGGGGGGGCGGGGGGGGGGG
>NZ_MECK01000155.1 GCF_014596465.1 Streptomyces sp. CBMA123
TTCGCGGGCTGGCCGCGCCCGGCGGCGGGCCGGGCCGTCCCCGGGCGCGGCGGCTGCCGGCGGCCGGCACCCGAACCGGAGCCTGACGGCTGACGAGGTGTCGTCATCGGGTACCACCCCCGTGCTGGGCCGGTGCGGATGTCACCGGGTTGAGCTGGATCACCGAGTCACCGGCCGAGGCCGCCGGGGTCGGCGGCGGCGCCTGGGTGTTCGGCTGCGCCGGAGGCTGGGCAGTGGGCGAGGCGCTCGGCGCGGCGCTCTGCTGGGCCGGGGCCTGCGCGCCGGGCGAGGCCTTCATCGGCCACGGCTCGACCGTCGACTTCTTCACCGGCGGGCTGTCCTGTGCCGGGCCGGGCGTGCCGAGCACCTTGCCGCCGTTCGGCACGTCAAGGAAGGCCATCCCGCCGGCCGGGACCATGCCCAGCTCGGCGGCCCGCTTGGCCAGCGCGTCCGGGGCCGAGCTCTGGTCGATCTCGTGCTGGAGGCTCTGCTGTTCGTCGGTCGCCTTGGTGGTCTGCTTCTGGAGCCGGGAGAGCTCGAAGGAGCCCTCGTTGAGCGCCGTGTTCAGCGCCAGCAGCCCGAGCAGCCCCGCCGCCAGCAGCACCACGACGAGCACCGCGAACGGTGTGCGCCCCCGCACGGGGCGCCGCCCCGGCCGGACCGTGATCCGCGCCCTGCCCTGTCCGGGCAGTCCTCCCCGCCCCGCCCGGACCTCACCGGCCACCGGCCCCACTGCTCTCCTCCACCCTTCGGACCCCGCCGGACCGTTCCTCAGCCCCGCTTGCTTCGGTCCCTGATCCTCTCCGCCACCCGCAGCCGTACGGGCGCGGCGCGCCGGTTCTCCTCGATCTCCTCCTCGGTGGCCTGCTCGGCACCGCGGGTGATCAGTTTGAGCCAGGGCTGGTGCTCCTCCGGGATGAACGGGAGCCCCGGCGGGGCCGTGTTGGTCGAGCCGGCGGCGAAGTACTGCTTCACCAGCCGGTCCTCCAGCGACTGGTACGACATCACCACCATCCGGCCACCGATCGCGAGGACGTCCAGCGCCCCCGGGATCGCCCGGTCCAGGACCTCCAGCTCACCGTTGACCTCGATCCGCAGCGCCTGGAACGTCCGCTTGGCGGGGTTGCCCCCGGTCCGGCGGGTCGCCGCCGGGATGGCGTTGCGCACCAACTCGACCAGACGCGCGCTGTTGGTGAACGGTTCCTTCTCCCGCTCCCGCAGGATGACCGAGGCGATCTTCCCGGCGAACCGCTCCTCGCCGTACACCTTGAGGATCCGGGCCAGGTCGCCGTGGCTGTAGGTGTTCAGCACCTCCGCCGCGCTGATCCCCCGGGTCTGGTCCATCCGCATGTCCAGCGGCGCGTCCTGGGCGTAGGCGAAGCCGCGGTCGGCCTCGTCCAGCTGCATCGAGGAGACGCCGAGGTCGAACAGGACGCCGTCCACCTCGTCGATACCCAGGCGCTCCAGCACCTCGGGGATCTCGTCGTACACCGCGTGCACCAGGGTGGCCCGGTCGCCGAAGGGGGCCAGCCGCTCGCCGGAAAGCTCCAGCGCCTGCGGGTCGCGGTCCACCGCGATCAGCCGCACCTCCGGGAACTGGGTCAGCAGCGCCTCGCTGTGCCCGCCGAGGCCGAGGGTGGCGTCCACCACCACGGCACCGGGGCGCGAGATCGCCGGGGCCAGCGCGTCCATGCACCGCTGCAGCATCACCGGAACGTGCTTGGGACCCGGTTCGTTGGTGGTCATGCGCGGTGGCGCCCTTCCTCGGTGCGGAGCAGCCCGACGACCGGGAGCTCCGACCATTCTCGCCCACCGCCCGTCGGCGCGACGACGCGGCCCGTGGTCCCCGCCCGCTCTGGGGGAAGGTCGTGGACGCCCGGCGCCGGGGAAGGTGCGCCAGGTGAACACGGAGCGGGTGGAGGCCACGAGCCGCATCGGCCGGGCCGCGCACCGGCCGGAACGGCCCGGTTGACGGGCTGCGGCGGGTGTGCTCCAACGCGGCGCAACTCTATCGCGCGGACCCTTCCAGTCAATGGTCCGCTCCGGCGCACCACCCGGGCGGCGGTACGGATCACCGCAGGTCGTGGCCGTCCGGGCGGTCCGGCGAGGGCACCGGCCGGGGGCCTTCGGCGAGCGCCGCGCGCCCCCGTCGAGCGACCGGGTACGAACCCACCGCGGGACCGGCCCCGGCACCGGCCACAGGACCGCTCCGGGACGACTCCGGCACCAGTCCGGACAAACCCGCCCGTTGTCGCTATGCGCTCGATCACAGCGGTGCGTTCTGTAGCTCTCCGCCCCACCGCGGGGCCCCGGATCGCACTAACGTCGCCCCCATGACAGTGACCCCCGACCGGCCCACGCCGAACGCCGCTGCCGACTCCACCGGACCCACCATCATCGACCGCTTCGTCACCTCCAACCGCGAGTACGCGGTGACCTTCCGGGACGGCGGCATGGACGCCCGCCCCGTCCAGAAGATCGCCGTGGTGGCCTGCATGGACGCCCGTCTCGACCTGTTCGCGGCGCTCGGCCTCGAACTGGGCGACGCCCACGTCATCCGCAACGCCGGCGGCGTCGTCACCGACGACACCATCCGGTCCCTGACGATCAGCCAGCGCGCCCTGGGCACCCGCTCGATCGCCCTGATCCACCACACCGGCTGCGGCCTGCTCGGCCTCACCGAGGACTTCCGCCGCGAGCTGGAGCTGGAGGTCGGCCAGCGCCCGCAGTGGGCGGTGGAGGCCTTCGTCGACCTGGACAGCGACGTCCGCCAGTCCATGCAGCGGGTGCGCACCTCCCCGTTCCTGCTGCACACCGACGACGTCCGCGGCTTCGTGTTCGACGTCCACACCGGGCTGCTGCGCGAGATCCGGTAGCGCCGCCCGCTCGCCCGCCCTTCGACCCGGGGCGGGACCCCCACCACCTCCCCCTCCGGGCATTCGGAGACCGCCGAATGGTGACTTCTGGCCGCCGAACGGGGGAGAATGCGCCTGCCGGTCGGACCCCGAACCACCTGGGTCGGCCGGGCCGCAGGCCGCCCACCGGCGCCGGATCCTCCTTCGGAACCGCCCCCGGGACGGCCGCGTCAAGCATGGGTGGGGTCCGGCCTCAGGTGGGGCGGGCGCAGCGTGCCAGGGAGCGTAAACGGGTGACGAGCTACAACGATCAGGCCGGTCTCGGCAGTCCTGCGGGGGGCGAGCAGAGGGCGAACGGGTACCGTCCGGTCGGGCTCTCGGAGCTGGCCGCAGTGGTGGACCGGGTCCGGACCAACATCGAGAGCGTGATCGAGGGCAAGCCGGAGGCCATCCGGATCGCCCTGACCGTCCTGCTCGCCGAGGGCCACCTGCTGCTGGAGGACGTGCCCGGCGTCGGCAAGACCATGCTGGCCAAGGCGCTCGCCAAGTCCGTCGACTGCACCGTGCGCCGCATCCAGTTCACCCCCGACCTGCTGCCCTCGGACGTCACCGGCACCAACATCTACGACCAGCAGCGGCACGACTTCGAGTTCCGCCCGGGCGCGATCTTCGCGCAGATCGTGGTCGGCGACGAGATCAACCGCGCCTCGCCCAAGACCCAGTCCGCGCTGCTGGAGTCCATGGAGGAGCGCCAGGTCACCATCGACGGCACCAGCTACGAGCTGCCCTCGCCGTTCATGGTCGTGGCCACCCAGAACCCGGTCGAGATGGAGGGCACCTACCCCCTCCCGGAGGCCCAGCGGGACCGCTTCATGGCCCGGATCTCGATCGGCTACCCGAGCCCCGAGGCCGAGTTCGCGATGCTCGACGTGCACGCCGGCGCCAACCCGCTGGACGACCTCCAGCCGGTCGCGCACGCCGCCGACATCCTCAAGCTGGTCGAGCTGGTCCGCACCGTGCACATCGCCGACCCGGTCCGCCGCTACGCCGTCGACCTGGTCGCCGCCACCCGTACCAGCCCCGAGCTGCGGCTGGGCGCCTCGCCGCGCGCCACCCTGCACCTGGTCCGGGCCGCCCGCGCCGCCGCCGCGCTGGACGGGCGCGACTACGTCACCCCGGACGACATCCAGCGCCTGGCCGTCCCGGTCCTCGCGCACCGCCTGATGCCGACCGCCGAGACCCAGCTCGGCCGGCGCACCTCCGAGCAGATCGTGACCGACCTGGTCGCCCGGCTGCCGCTGCCGCGTCCGCAGGGCGGCCCGGCCGTCCGGAGGGGCTGAGGTGGCCTCATCCGACCCGACGGGCGGACTGCGGGCCGGACTGCGCGGCCTCACCACCCGGGGCCGCTCCTTCCTCGCCGCCGGTCTGACCGCGGTGGTCTGCTCCTACCTGCTCGACCAGGACGCGCTGCTGCGGGTCGGCGTGCTGCTCGCCGCGCTGCCGCTGGCCGCCGCCGTGGTGGTCGCCAACACCCGCTACCGGGTGGCCAGCGGACGCCGGCTCAGCCCGCACCGGGCAATCGCCGGCCAGGAGGCCCGGGTCCACCTGCGGGTGGACAACGTCTCCCGGGTGCCCACCGGGCTGCTGCTGCTGGAGGACAAGGTCCCGTACGTGCTCGGGCCGCGCCCGCGCTTCGTGCTGGACAAGGTCGAGCCGCGCGGCTTCCGCGAGGTCTCCTACCGGGTCCGCTCCGACCTGCGCGGCCGCTACCCGCTCGGGCCGCTGCAGCTGCGGCTGTCCGACCCGTTCGGGATGTGCGAGGTCAACCGCGCCTTCGCCGCCGCCGACGTGCTCACCGTCGTCCCCCAGGTGCAGGCGCTGCCGCAGGTGCGGCTCACCGGCGAGTGGATCGGCCAGGGCGAGAGCCACACCCGCACGCTGGCGCTGGCCGGCGACGACGACGTGATCCTGCGCGAGTACCGGCCCGGCGACGACCTCCGCCGGGTGCACTGGCGTTCCACCGCCCGGTACGGCGAGCTGATGGTGCGCCGCGAGGAACAGCCGCAGAAGGCCCGCGCCACCGTCCTGCTGGACACCCGCGAGGTGGGCCACCGGGGCATGGGCCCCGCGTCCTCCTTCGAGTGGGCGGTCAGCTGCGCCGCCTCCGTCGCCGTGCACCTGCTGGAGCGCGGCTACCAGACCCGGCTGCTCACCGACACCGGCCAGTGGGTGCCCGGGCCCGGCAGCGGCGGCCACAACGTCGCCGCCGACACCTCCGGGCTGATCCTGGACGCCCTCGCGGTCGCCGACCTGTCCGACGGCGCCGGGCTCTCCCGCGCCGAGGAGCCGCTGCGGTCCGGCGGTGAGGGCCTGCTGGTCGCCGTCCTCGGCGACCTGGACCAGGCGCAGACCGCCCGGCTGGCCCGGCTGCGCGGCCGTACCGGCGGGGCCGTCGTCTTCCTGCTCGACACCGGCACCTGGGCCGGTCTGCGGATGCTCGCCCCCGGCACCGGCGGGGACGCGTTCCGCGAGCGGGTCCGGGAGCTGCGCCAGGCCGGCTGGACGGTCCTGCCGGCCCGGGCCGGCGACTCCGTGCCGGACCTGTGGCGGGCCGCCGACGGCGCCAAGACCACCGCCCCCTACCGAGAAGAGGCCGGCGCGTGACCCCCCGGGCCAAACTGACCGTCTACTCGGCGCTGGCCACCGCCCTCGCCTCGCTGTGCATGCTGCCGCTGCTGACCACCCGCAGCTGGCTCACCCACGCGTTCCTGGTGATCGCCGTGGTCGCGGGGGTCGGCGCGGGCCTGCGCCGTTCGCCGCTCTACCGCTGGTCGGTGCCGGTGGCCCAGGTGCTGGTGCTGCTCCTGCTGATGCTGATCGGCTTCGCCGGCTCCGGGATGACCGCCGGCGTGCTGCCCGGGCCGTCCGCGATGCGGGTGCTCGGCCAGGTCTTCTCGGCCGGCGTCGACGACATCACCCAGTACGCCATCCCGGCGCCGCCGACCGCCGGCCTGCGGCTGATCCTGGTCTCCGCGGTCGGCCTGATCGCCGTGCTGGTGGACGCCATCGCGGTGACGTACCGGCGTTCGGCGCTGGCCGGGCTGCCGCTGCTGGCGCTCTACTCGATCGGCAACGGCCTGGCCGGGGAGCACAGCAGCTGGGTCTGGTTCGGCTGCGCCGCGGCCGGCTACCTGGTGCTGCTGTTCGCCGAGGGCCAGGACCGGGTCTCCCGCTGGGGCCGGGTCTTCCGCGGCGGCCCGCGCGGCACGGTGACCTCCACCCAGGTCGGCCTGGGCGGCCAGCAGGTCGGCGTCCTGGCGCTGGCCCTGGCGCTGCTGCTGCCGGTCTTCCTGCCGCGCTGGGACCTCGGGCTGTTCGACTCCGGCTCCGGCGGGTCGTCCGGCAAGGGCACCGCCGGGAGCCTGACGAGCCTCGACCCGCTGGTCAGCCTGGAGGCCTCGATCACCAAGCCGTCCGACACCGAGCTGCTCTCCTACAGCCTGGACAGCGACCTCGCCGACCAGACCTACCTGCGCACCGGCTCGCTGGACCAGTTCGACGGCACCTCCTGGAAGCTCAGCAGCACGGCGGTCATGAGCCTGCCGGTCACCATGCCCGCCCCCGAGGGTCTGCGGGACACCGACGTCGCCCGCTTCAAGGGCGACTTCCAGGTCAGCGAGAAGCTGGACAAGAGCTGGCTGCCGATGCCCTACCCGGCCGCCTCCGTCCAGGTCCCCAACCGCGGTGACTGGGGGTTCGACCCGATGACCCGCACCGTCCTGCCGGCCAACGACAAGGCGATGCGCGGCCTGCACTACACCGTCAGCGCGCTGGACCTGCGGCCCAGCGCCAACGAACTGCGCACCGCGCCGCTCGCCCCGCAGGACGTCCGGGACCACTACACCGCCCTCCCCTCCGACCTGCCGTCCGTGGTGGCCGAGCAGGCCAAGGCGGTCACCGCCGGCGCGCGCAACGACTACGACCGGGCGACGGCCCTGGTGAAGTGGTTCACCGGCCCTCAGTTCACGTACGACACCGCGGTCGAGGGCGGCACCGGCAGCGACGCCATCGCGGTCTTCCTACGCGACCGCAAGGGCTTCTGCGTGCACTTCGCCTCCACCATGGCCGCGATGGCCCGGGTGCTGAAGATCCCGGCCCGGGTCGCGGTCGGCTTCACCCCCGGCGACAGCAAGGGCGGTGGCACCTACTCGGTGACCGGCAAGATGTACCACGCCTGGCCGGAGCTGTACTTCTCCGGCTACGGCTGGCTGCGCTTCGAGCCGACCCCGAGCCGGGGCATCCCGACCAACTACAGCGAGGCGTCCAGCACCCCGACCACCGCTCCCACCCAGCAGCCGACCGCCGCGGCGACCAGCACGGCGGCCGTCCCGGCGCCGAGCAGCAGCTCCGACTGCACAGCCAAGCAGCACCAGCTGGGCGACTGCGGTCCCAAGAGCAAGGCCGTGAGCACGGCCGCCGAGGAGTCCTGGCTGCTGTCCGGGCAGGTGCTCGGCACCCTGGCCGTGGTGGTCGCGCTGATCGTCCTGCTGCTCGTACCGATGTTCTGGCGGACGGCCGTGCGCCGTCGACGGCTCGGCGGCGGCGGGCGCCGCCGGCCGGGCGGGGACGGTCCGGTCGAGCTCACCGACGCCCAGGTGCTGGCCGCCTGGGACGAGCTGGTCGACTCCGCCTGGGACCTCGGAATTCCCCCGGACGAGTCACGCACGCCGCGCTCGGCCGCCCGTCGGATCACCGAGACGGCGGACCTGGACGCGGACGCGGCAGCCGCCGCCGGGCGGCTGGCCCTGGCCACCGAGCGGGTGCTCTACGCCCGTCCCGGGCAGGTCACCACGGCCCCGCTGGCCGCCGACGTCCGCACCGCCCGGCGTGCCCTGTGGGCCCGCACCCGCCGGGCCGGCCGGGTCCGGGCACTGCTGCTTCCGCCGTCCTCGGCGCAGCTGTGGTGGCGGATCTCCGACACGGTGCGGGCGGTCCGGGCAGGCGCCGCCGCCCGGACCGGCCGGGCCGCCGAGGCCGTCTCCGGCCCGGTGCGCCGGGTGGTCATCCGCCGCAAGCGGTCCACCCCGGAGTCCTGACCCACACGAGAGCCGGGGCGGGCAGTCGATCGACTGCCCGCCCCGGCTCTCGTTCTCTCGTCCCTCGATGCGGCGCTGCGCCGCTACGGCTCAGAAGCCGCCGGCCTGCTCGTCCCGGCGGCGCTGCCAGCGCTGCTCCACCCGGTCCATCATTCCGGCCTTGCGACGCGGGGCGGCGGCCTGGCGGGGGCCGGAGCCCTGGCTCGCGGGCCCGCGGCGCCAGCCGGTCACCGCGAACACCGCACACCCGAGCATCACCAGGAAACCGACGACGCTGACCCAGATCTGGTCCGGAACGACCATGCCGCCCATCAGCAGACCGATCCCCACCACGAAGCCGGCGACGGCCAGGTAGACCCGCCGGCGGGTGTAGGTGCGCAGCCCGGTTCCCTCAAGCGCTGACGCGAATTTGGGATCTTCGGCATACAGCGCTCGCTCCATCTGGTCGAGCAGTCGCTGCTCGTGCTCCGAGAGCGGCACGGAGTCCTCCTACTCGTCGGTCGCGGGTGCGACCGGTCCGCCACCCCGGTCGGGGAGGCCAGTCCAATCAGCCTTGGGCACACGGTCGGACGCCCGTGTGGGGGACCCGGCCCGTGTCGTCCATATGCCCCACGCATCCAGCTGTCATGCTTTCCGGCTTTACCCAGATCATACGGTCCGTGGGCCCGTTACGGAGTGGTCTGCGCCGCGTGGGACGGGCCACTTGGACGGGGCGGGGCCGCACCCGGCTCAACGCCGGACGGATCGGACAAGTGCCCGACCCGGTGGAATCGGTCCGGACCTGGGGAGCTTCCCGGTCCCACCCCGGTGAGGGGTCGGCGTCCGGCGGCCGACGGGCGGTCCGGAGGGGGCCCCGAGGGGGTCCCGAGGGGGTCCCGAGGGAGGTCAGACGAGGGTGGCCAGCAGGTGCAGCTGGGTGGCCACGGCATGGAAGGCGGGCTGCTCGGCGGCGGCCTGCTCCAGCTTCAGCAGCGCCTCCGTCGCGCCCGGCTCGGCGTCCACCAGCACCCCGGGCACCAGGTCGGCGAAGACCCGGACGCCGTGCACCGACTCCACCCGCAGCCCCGCGCCCTCGGCCAGTCGGCCCAGCTCCTCGCCGGTGAAGCGGCGCGGCATCGGGTCCTGCTCGCCCCAGCGGCCGTCCTCGGCGGAGAGCGCCGTACGGGCCTCGGTGAAGTGGCCGGCCAGCGCGCGGGCCAGCACGGCGCCGTTGCGGTTGGCGGCCAGCAGGCTGACCAGGCCGCCCTTGCGCAGGGTGGCGGCCAGGCTGCCGAGCGACTCGGCCGGGTCGTCCACGACCTCCAGCACGCCGTGGCAGAGCACCGCGTCGACGGTGCCGGGGGCGACCAGCTCGGGCAGTGTCTGGGTGTCCCCCTGGACGGCCCGGACCAGGTCCGTCACCCCGGCCTCGGCGGCCCGGCGCTCCAGCGCGAACAGCGCGTCGGGGCTCGGGTCGACCACGGTGACCCGGTGGCCGAGCTTGGCCACCGGCACGGCGAAGTTGCCGGTGCCACCGCCGGTGTCGACCACGTCGAGCACCGGCTGGTCCAGCTCGGCCGCCCGCTTCTCCAGGGCTGCCCGCACCACCTCCCAGACCACGGCGGTACGCAGGGCACTGCGGGGACGCGTCGGGTACAAGGTGGGGCTCCTCGGCACGTGCAGATCGATCAGGTTGCCTCCACCTTAGGGCCTGTCTCCTGGGTCCGGTCGGACAGCCCGCGGCGTTGGGGTGCGTGCATCGCGCGGCGGAGAAGGGCGACGATGCGGCGCCTTGGCAACCGACGACAACGCGGCGAGGTGCGTGCCCCGAGGCCGCGGACCCGGCAGGGGCCCATGAGACGGGCCCTGCACCGGGCGGATCGCGGTGCGGTTCATGCCGGGGGCTCGTCGGCGTCGAGCGGCAGCCGGGGGGCGGGCGGGGCCGGGCGCAGGCCGAGCAGGCGCTCGACCAGGCGCAGGAACAGGGCGGAGTTGCGGATCAGGTCGTCGGCGTCACGGGCCGAGGCGGCGCCCCGGATCCCGGCCTCGGCGGCGGCCCGGCGGCGGGCGCCGGCCCCGTAGTAGAGCGCCCATTCGGCCAGTTCGGGCGCCACCTCGGGGAGCACCTCCCAGGCGCTGCGGATGGCCTTGCGCCGTCGCGGGTTCTTCTCCGGCCGGCCGCGGACGGCCAGTACGGCCGCCACCGTGCGCAGCGCGGCCAGGTGCGCGGTGGCGTAGCGCTCCAGCGGGTCCTCCAGCGCGCGGGCGCGGGCCAGCGTGCGGTGGGCGTCCGCGAGCAGGTCGAGGGCGGCGGGCGGCGCCGCCGTCCGGCGCGGCACGGGGTGGACGTCCCGCCCGGCCGGGGCGGGGGTGTGCGGCAGGGCGGCGGAGTGGAGGCGGGCGGTGACGGGCTCAGGGTGGCTGATGGTCATGGTCTCCCCCGGTCCGAGGCAGCGCGCGGACCGGGTGGTCCGTGCTCCTCCATCGTGAACGGCGCCACTGACAATCCGGCCCCGGGAACGGGCGTACCGGCGGCGGACGCGGTCCCCCCGGTCCGCGCCGCCGCCGTCTGCCGTCGCTCCGCCCACCCCCCACCGGGCGGCGGTGCGAACTTCCCCCGTTTCCCCCGTTCGGAGACCGGTCTCCCCCCGGCCCGCTCCGCCGCCCCGTGTCGGCGGTGCGGGGCCCGTGACCGGCGCCCGACGCGGATCCCGAACCACCACCCCCCGAGCCTCCAGGCCGGGGAGCGGACGGGATCCGCCACCCGGGCGGCCGGCGCCCGACGCGCCGTCCTCCCGGGTGCCACCACTCTCCCGTCCCGGCAGGTCGGAGGCCATCCGCTGACGTACTCAACCGGGGATCTGAGTACCCGTACTCAGCCGGCCCGGTCCGGGCGGACCGGGAACCGCGGCGGTGACCGGTGACGTCCCGGGTCCGGGTACGGTACGGCGGGGCCGGGGCGGTCCCGACCGGGGTCGGGAGACCCGGGATAGCGAGGAGGGGGACGCGATGACGGTCCTGCCGCTGATCTTCACCAGCGGTCTGGCCAGCGGCATCAACGCGTACGCGGTGGTGCTGCTGCTCGGTCTGCTGGGCCGGTTCGCCGGGGCGGAGTCGGTGCCGCACGCGCTGGAGCGCACCGATGTGCTGATCGCGGCGGCCGTGCTGTTCCTGCTGGAGGCGGTGGCCGACAAGATCCCGTACGTGGACACCGTCTGGGACGCCGTGCACACCGTGATCCGGCCGATCGCCGGCGCCGTCGTCGGCGTGCTGATCGCGAGCAACGACCCGGGCTCGCTGAGCGAGGTCGCGGCCGGGGCGATGGGCGGCACCACGGCGCTGGTCACCCATCTGGTGAAGGCCTCGCTGCGGATGGCCGTCAACACCTCGCCCGAACCGTTCAGCACCATCGTGGTCAGCCTGGCGGAGGACCTCTCGGTGGCCGGCCTGGTCACCCTGGCGATCTTCCACCCCTGGGCGGCCGCCTCGATCGCCGCCGTCCTGCTGCTGGCCGGCCTGCTGCTGGTCTGGCTGGCGGTCAGCAGGATCCGGGCGTTCCGGGCCCGTCGGCGCGAGCGCAAGGCCGTCCGGGCGGCCGCTGCGGGATCGCCCGCAGGTCAGGCCTAGGATCGGGTCCCATGGCACGGATCGTCATCATCGGCGCAGGAATGAGCGGGCTCGCGGCGGCCTCCCGGCTGGCGACCCTCGGTCACCGGGTGACGGTCTGCGAGGCGAGCGGCACGTACGGCGGCATGGTCGGCCGGTACGAGCGCGACGGCTTCGCCTTCGACACCGGCCCCGGCCTGCTCACCCTCCCGGCGGTCTACCGCGACCTCGCGCTGAAGACCGGCCGGGAGCCGCTGGAGCAGCTGGTCGACCTGGCGCCGGTGGACCCGGAGAGCCGGCACCTGTTCCCGGACGGCGGCGACCTCACCCTGCCCAACGCCTCCCGCGGCGGCGTCGGACAGGCCCTGGACGCCGCCTTCGGGGCCGGCTCGGGCGAGCGCTGGAACGCCATGATCAACCGCGGCCGGACGGTCTGGGAGGCCACCCGCCGCCCGCTGCTGGAGGAGCCGCTCCCGGCCGACCCCACGCCGCTGCACGCCGACCCGTACCCCGTACCGCCCCGGCGCGGCCTCGCCCGACTGCGGCCCACCGGCCGGTGGACGCTCGCCGACGTCGCCGCCCGCGAGCTCGGCGGCCACCCGGGGCTGACCGCCCTGCTGCACGAGCACGCGCTGCGCTTCGGCTTCGACCCGCGCCGCGCCCCGGCCTCGGCCACCGTGCTGCCGTACATGGAGCAGTCCTTCGGCGTCTGGTACGTCAGGGGCGGCCTGCGCGCGCTGGCGGACGCGGTGTACCGCCGCTGCGAGCAGCGCAAGGTCGAGTTCCGCTTCGACACCCGGTGCGAGGGGGTGCTCACCGCGGACGGCCGCGCCCGCGGGATCGAGACCACCGCCGGCCCGGTCGAGGCGGACGTCGTGGTCTCCGCGGTGGACGCCGACGCGCGGCACCACGCGCCGGCGGGCACGGCCGAGACCCCGGACCACCGGCCGGCCCCGGCGCAGGACGCCGACGGCGTCCCCGGCCGGGTCGTGGTGCTGCTGGCCCTGCGCGGGGAACGCCCGGCGGGCACCGCGACCAGATCGGAAGAGCGTCGGGTGGGGGAAGGGGGTACGGGCGGGGGGGGGTGGGGGGGGGGGGGGGGGGGGGAGGAAGAGAGGGGG
>NZ_MECK01000156.1 GCF_014596465.1 Streptomyces sp. CBMA123
CCGCGACCGCCGCCGCGACCGCCTCCACCGTCCCCGCCCCGGCGCCCAGCCGGCCCCGGCAACCCGGGCAGCGCCCGGTCGGCGGCAACGCCGCCCCCACCGCGCGGCCGCACAACGGGCAGGCCTCGCACCGGGGTTCGCCCTCGGGCACGGCGAAGCGGGCGACCAGCGCGCGCAGCAGCGGGGCCGCCAGGAGTCCGACCAGCACCGCCCCGGTCACGACCGCCACCACCGGCACTCCCCTCCTCGTCGACGCACCGCGCCCCATCTTTCCGTCCGGAGCGGGCGGGTGGTGTGCCGTCCGTCTCGTTCGGTGCCGGAATCCGCGCCGGAATCCGACGGCGTTCCTCGCATACATGAGCATTCCGGACATTGGGCCACCGGTTTGAAAGGCCGCCCGACGTCCCTGCCTCCCGATCCAAGGAGGACACTCCGGGCCTGGTGAGCCGTGCCCCCGGACGGCCGACGCGGGGCCCCGGCGAGCCCCTAAAGTAGGCAGGCATGCAGGTCATCCAGTCCAGCAAGCTCGCCAACGTCTGCTACGACATCCGCGGCCCGGTGCTCGACGAGGCGATGCGGCTGGAGGAACAGGGCCACCGCATCCTCAAGCTCAACACCGGCAACCCGGCCACCTTCGGCTTCGAGGCGCCCCCGGAGATCCTCCAGGACATCCTGCGCAACCTCGCGAACGCGCACGGGTACGGCGACTCCAAGGGCCTGCTCGCGGCCCGCCGCGCCGTGGTCATGCACTACGAGGAGCGCGGACTGCACGGGCTCTCCGTCGACGACGTCTTCCTCGGCAACGGCGTCTCCGAGCTGATCCAGCTCGCCATGACCGCACTGCTGGACGACGGTGACGAGGTGCTCGTCCCGGCGCCGGACTACCCGCTGTGGACCGCCTCGGTCTCGCTGGCCGGCGGCACCGCGGTGCACTACCGCTGCGACGAGCAGTCCGAGTGGTACCCGGACCTCGCCGACATCGAGGCCAAGGTCACCGACCGGACCAGGGCCATCGTGGTGATCAACCCGAACAACCCGACCGGCGCGGTCTACCCGCGCGAGGTGCTGGAGGGCATCGCCGAGATCGCCCGCCGGCACCAGCTGGTGGTCTACGCGGACGAGATCTACGACAAGATCCTCTACGACGACGCCGAGCACGTCCCACTGGCCACCCTGGCCCCGGACCTCTTCTGCGTCACCTTCAACGGACTGTCCAAGGCGTACCGGGTGGCCGGCTTCCGCTCCGGCTGGATGGTGCTCTCCGGCGACCGCCAGCGCGCCCGCAGCTACGTCGAGGGCCTGAACGTGCTCGCCTCGATGCGGCTGTGCGCCAACATGCCCGCCCAGCACGCGGTGGCCGCCGCGCTCGGCGGACGGCAGTCGATCAAGGACCTGGTGCTGCCCGGCGGCCGGCTGCTCGCCTCCCGCGACGCCGCGTACGAGCTGCTCAACCAGATCCCGGGGGTCAGCTGCGTCAAGCCCAAGGGCGCGCTCTACGCCTTCCCCCGGCTGGACCCCAGGGTCCACAAGATCAAGGACGACGCCCAGATGGTGCTGGACCTGCTGCGCTCCCAGCGCATCCTGCTGGTCCAGGGCACCGGCTTCAACTGGCCCGAGCCGGACCACTTCCGGCTGGTCACGCTGCCGCGCCCGGAGGAGATCACCGACGCGGTGACCAGGATCGGCGACTTCCTCAGCGGCTACACCCAGCCGTAGTCGCGCGGATCCGGAACAGCACTACGGCCGGAGTCCCGGCCCGGGTGGTCTCCTTGGTCGGGGAAAGACCACCCGGCGGAACTCCGGCCGTCCCGTCGCTCGGCCTGAGGCTCAGGCTCAGCCGAGGCGCGCGACCAGGCTCCGGTACTCGTCCCACAGCTCCTTCGGGGTGTGGTCGCCGAACAGCTCCAGGTGGGCCGGCACCAGCGCGGCCTCCTGGCGCCAGATGTCGGCGTCCACGGTGAAGAGCAGGTCGAGGTCCTCCTCGGACAGCTTCAGGTCGTTCAGGTCGAAGCCGTCGACCTTCGGCAGCACGCCGATCGGGGTCTCGACGCCCTCGGCGGTGCCCTCCAGGCGCTCGATGATCCACTTGAGCACGCGGCTGTTCTCGCCGTAGCCGGGCCAGACGAACTTGCCCTCGGCGTTCTTGCGGAACCAGTTGACGTAGTAGATCTTCGGCAGCTTGGCGGCGTCCGCCTGGGCGCCGACCTTCAGCCAGTGGGCGAAGTAGTCGCCCATGTTGTAGCCGCAGAACGGCAGCATCGCGAACGGGTCGCGGCGCAGCTCGCCGACGGTGCCCTCGGCGGCGGCGGTCTTCTCGGAGGCGATGTTGGCGCCCAGGAAGACGCCGTGCTGCCAGTCGAAGGACTCGGTCACCAGCGGGACGGCGGTGGCCCGGCGGCCGCCGAACAGGATCGCCGAGATCGGCACGCCCGCCTGGTCCTCCCACTCCGGGGCGATGGTCGGGCACTGCGCGGCCGGAACGGCGAAGCGGGCGTTCGGGTGGGCGGCCGGGGTGCCGGACTCGGGGGTCCAGTCGTTGCCGCGCCAGTCGATGAGGTGCGCCGGGGGCTCCTCGGTGAGGCCCTCCCACCACACGTCGCCGTCGTCGGTGAGGGCGACGTTGGTGAAGACGGTGTTGCCCCAGAGGGTGTCGATGGCGTTGGCGTTGGTGTCCACGCCGGTGCCGGGGGCGACGCCGAAGAAGCCGGCCTCGGGGTTGATGGCGTACAGGCGGCCGTCCTCGCCGAAACGCATCCAGGCGATGTCGTCGCCGATGGTCTCGACCTTCCAGCCCGGGATGGTCGGCTGGAGCATGGCCAGGTTGGTCTTGCCGCAGGCCGACGGGAAGGCCGCCGCGACGTACTTGACCTCGCCGGACGGCGGGGTGAGCTTCAGGATCAGCATGTGCTCGGCCAGCCAGCCCTCGTCGCGGGCCATGGTCGAGGCGATGCGCAGCGCGTAGCACTTCTTGCCGAGCAGGGCGTTGCCGCCGTAGCCGGACCCGAAGGACCAGATCTCCTTGGTCTCCGGGAAGTGCGAGATGTACTTGGTGGTGTTGCACGGCCACGGGACGTCCGCCTGGCCCTCGGCCAGCGGGGCGCCGACGGTGTGCACGGCCTTGACGAAGTCCCCGTCCTCGCCGAGCTGGTCGAGCACGGCCCGGCCCATGCGGGTCATCACGCGCATCGACACGGCGACGTAGGCGGAGTCGGTGATCTCGACGCCGTACGCGGCCAGCGGGGAGCCGACCGGGCCCATCGAGAAGGGCACGACGTACATCGTGCGGCCCTTCATCGCACCGCGGAACAGGCCCTGCTCGCCCTGGCCACCCTTACCGGTGAAGAGGGCCCGCATCTCGGCGGGGGCCTTCCAGTGGTTGGTCGGGCCGGCGTCCTTCTCCTGCTCGGAGCAGATGAAGGTGCGGTCCTCGACGCGCGCGACGTCCGAGGGGTCCGAGGCGGCGTAGTAGGAGTTGGGGCGCTTCTCCTCGTTCAGCTTCTTGAAGGTGCCCTGAGCCACCAGCAGATCCGCGAGGCGCTGGTACTCCTCGTCGGAACCGTCGCACCACTCGATGCGGTCCGGCTGGGTGAGCTCGGCGATCTCGCTCACCCAAGCGAGCAGCTGCTTGTGGCGGGTGGGCGCGGATGCGCTGAGAGCAGAGATCTCGTACGACACGATCGCTCCGTTTCACGCCGTCTCGGCGAGGAGACGGCGTTGCGGGGGTCTGAGGGTGCTTGCAGCGTAGCTCCGGGTCCTGGCCCTCAACGCGGCACTGCGGCGAAATTGACGCATCTTTTACTACAGTAAGTATGATTACGGGCCGGTAATCAGCCATCCCTGTCCCGACCGGAGTGTGCGGCGCCACACTCCGATTACTACAAAACGTCCAAGAGTGATGAGCGCCACTTCCTTACGCGGCAGTAACCTACGGTTCCGTAGGTAGCGGGTAGCATGCTGGCCATGACTGCTGCTGCGCTCGCGGAGAGCACTGGGGAGGATCCGGCCGAGGGCCGGGAGGGCAAGCCGAAGTGGCGGGGCTGGCTGCACGCCGGGATGTTCCCCGCTACCGTCGCCGCCGGGATCGTGCTGATCTGCCTGGCCGACTCCACGCCGGCCAAGATCGCCTGCGCGATCTACTCGGTCAGCGCCTGGCTGCTGTTCGGCGTCAGCGCGGTGTACCACCGCTTCGACTGGGGCCCGCGCGGGGACGCCGTGCTCCGGCGACTGGACCACGCGAACATCTTCCTGATCATCGCGGGCACCTACACGCCGTTCACGATGCTGCTGCTCAAGGGCGCCGACCAGCAGCTACTGCTCTGGGTCGCCTGGGGCGGGGCACTCGCCGGCATAGCGTTCCGGGTGTTCTGGGTCGGCGCACCGCGCTGGCTGTACACCCCCGTGTACATCGCGCTGGGCTGGGCCGCCGCCTTCTTCCTGCCGGACTTCCTGCACGCCGGCGGGACCGCCGTCCTGGTGCTGATGATCGTCGGCGGGGTGCTCTACAGCATCGGGGGCGTGGTGTACGGGCTCAAGCGGCCCAACCCCTCACCGCGCTGGTTCGGCTTCCACGAGGTGTTCCACGCCTTCACCCTCGGCGCCTTCATCGTGCAGTACGTCGGGGTCTCACTGGTGGCGTACAGCGCGACCGGCTGAACCCGGCGTGCCCCGACGGGCGGTCGTCCGGTCCGTGGACCGGGTGGCCGCCCGTTCGGCCGTCCAGGGCCGCTCGTACCCGGCCCGGCCCTGCGCGCGGTGCGGGTACGACGGGTGCTCGGCGCCGTCCGACGTCGACTGCGTTGCCTGCGTTGCCTGCGTTGCCCGCGTCGTCCGGGTCGCCTGCGGGGAGTGCAGCGCCTCGGCCGACTCCAGCGCCTCCGACGACCCCGGCAGCTCCGACTCGACCTCCGGGCGCACCGCCCAGGCGGCCGGCACCATCCGCCCGCGCGCCCGCCGGGCGTCCAGCGCCTCCCGGGCCCGGCGGCAGCGCTCGCAGTGGGCGGCGTCCGGGATGCCGCGCCGGGGCCGGTGGCCGGCCGGGGAGGCCTGCCGGTGCATCGCCCGCCAACGACGGCCGACGTACGCCATGAGCAGCAGCGTCTCGATCCCGGCGACCGCGAGGACCAGCGGCGGCCCCTTGATCAGATAGGCCGCGACCACGGCCAGCGCGGCACCCACCACCATGACCGCGCCCCACATCTGGGCACTCGCCTGACTGTCGTCACTGTCGGCCACTTTTCGGCTCCCCTTTCCCGGCGCCGGGCTCGTGGTCGGCTCCTGCCGCCCCACCCCTTCTCCGCTCTCGGCACGCGTCCGGCCAGCACTGACCGATTGCCACATGGTATCTACCGTCAGTCACCCGGGACTGCCCCGGGGCGGCGAACGACAGATCAACGTTGCGTCAATTCCTCGTGCGGAAGCCGCACTTCCAGGACACATGACCCAGAGTAGTCATATGGTCACCCCATCCTTACATTGACAGCAGCTGCTCGAACACGAGCGGCAGGAGATGGTCACCCGGATGCGGCTGGTCACCGAGGTCCCCGCGCTGCGCGCCGGGCTGACCCGCAGCGGCAGCAGCCCCCAGGAGCTCTTCCTCACCGTGCTGACCCGGCGGGCCGGCATCGAGGAGCCCACCTACGACATGCGGGTCACCGCCGCCGCCCTCGGCGCGGCCACCACCGAGGCGGTGCTGCGCTGGGCGGCGGGCGACGGGCGGGAGGACATCGCGGAGCTGGTCGACCGCACCTACGCGCTGCTGGAGAGCGGCTTCGCCGGGGTGTGAGCGGCGGACGCGGCGACGGGGCCCGGCTCGATCAGCCGGGCCCCGTCGCCGCTCTCCGGTGTCAGCGGATGCTCCAGGTCAGTGGGTGCCACGCGTCAGCGCGCGTTCCTCCTCCGCCGCAGCACCGCGCCGGCACCCGCCAGGGCGGTGGCGCCCAGCGCCGCGGCCGCCGTCACGGCCGGGACCGCCGAGTCGCCGCCCGCAGCCGTGTCCGCTGCGGCCTCCAGCGGGTAGCCGCCGCCCTTGCCCTCCCGGTCGTACGCCGAGCCGGGCAGCTTGTCCCCGTACCGCTGGTGCACCAGCTTCTGGTACCCGGCCAGCGACACCCCGCCGGCGCCCACCGAGCGCCGGGCCTCGTCGTCCAGCGGCAGCACCCGGCCGTCGCGCAGCACGTACCAGGCGTTGACCTGCGGCTCCCGGAAGGCCGTGCCGCCGCCGCTGTCGGCCGCCTTCGCCGCGTAGTCGCTCTCGTCGCCACCGGAGGCGATGTTGACGACCCGCCAGGCGTCGCCCTGCCGGACCGTCCAGACCGAGGCGGTCTGCCCGTCCGCCGCGACCACCCTGCTCGCCGTGAACTCCGCCTTCGCCACCGGCGCGCCCGGGGTGCCGGCCACGAAGCCGGCGTCCAGGGTGTAGACCGGCACGGTGTCCCCGGCCAGCCGGGGCGCCGCGTCGTCCGCCGCCTTCGCCTCCTCCGCGGCGCCGATGGTCAGCTGCTGGGTCGGCGGGACGCCCTTGCGGGCGAAGAAGTGCCCCACCTTGTCGAGCACCGACGGATCCTGGACGGCGCTCCGGGCCCGGGCCAGGTCGGCGGCGGGCACCGGCGCGGGGGAGCCGGCCGCCTGGGCGGAGCCGTCGGCCTGCGCGGCCGGGGCGAGCGCCAGCGCGAGGCCGGCGGCGAACAGCGCGGTGACGGCGGCCCGACGGGCCTTGCTGAGCTCGGTCATGGTCGTCCTCACGCGCCGATCCGGTACAGGGAGTGGGTCCACGAGAACGTGTCGTTGTTCACGTAGTACCAGTAATCCGCCCAGTTGTAGCGGTAGTTGGACGGCCACGGGTCGCCCCAGTAGACCCAGTTGTTGCTGGTGTCGTAGCCGTACACGACGTGCATGTGCCCGCCGCCCGAACTCCACTGGATGCGCGTCTCCACCGGCCGGTTGGCGTCCACCTCGGACTGCACGGTGCTGTAGCGCAGGTAGCCGGTGACGTACGAACCCGGATTGATGCCGACCCAGTCCAGCCCGTTCTGTACATCCGCCAGCGAGGCCTGGCTGTTGGGGCAGTTGGAGTCCACCGAGCGGCCGAACGCGGCGTTGCAGAACTGGTTCTGGCTGTAGTTGTAGCCGAACCAGGTGGCGATGGTGTTCCCGCTCGCCGCCCAGCACCAGTTGGTCTGCTGTTGCTGCTGCATGGTGATGTTGAGCTTCTTGAACGTGCCGGCCAGATCGGCCGTACTGCCCGGCGCGGCCGCCTGGCGGACCTGGGCGAGCCGCCCTTGGACGTTCATGGGGGCGGCGACCGCCGGAGTGGCCACCGCGGCGGTCAGCGCCGGACCCAGGACGCCGAGGGCCAGCAGGGAGACCGCGCGGCGCAGCCTTATCCGTGGAACTGGCATGGGGGAATGCCTCCTTGCACGAGTGGAGCGAAGTGCTGTGTGGGGGGCGCGGTCCGGATCGCGCCCCGAGCATCGCGCCGCCCGAGGAGACTGGTCAACGGCCCCGAAAGGGCGCCGATCACGCTGTGAACGGGCCCGCGCGGATGTGAACGCCACCCCCGGAACCACCCCGCGAGCTGCCCGGACCGGTGACAAACCGCCGCCCGGATGTGAATATTCACGGTCAAAACCCGGTCCGCACCCGCCAGGAGGCCGCCATCCACCGGAGCGACCCAGCCGACCTCGCCGCTGCCCTGCGCACCGGCCCCTTCCACCACGCCCTGCGCACCGCCATCACCAGCCGCGGCCTCGCCCTCCACCGCATCCGCCGCCACCTCGCCCTGCGCGGCGTCAACGTCGGCCTCACCAGTCTCAGTTACTGGCAACAGGGCCTACGCCGCCCCGAACGCCCCGAATCCCTGCGCGCCGTCGCCGCCCTCGAACACGTCCTCGACCTGCCCGAACACTCCCTTACCCGACTCCTCGGCCCCCGCCGCACCGCCACCGCCGCCGGGCCACCCGTACGCCCCTACCGCGACCTGATCTCCCCGCCCACCGCCGTCGACGACCTCCTCGCCACCCTCGCCGGCCCCCGCGACACCGGCCTCCACACCATCACCCACATCGAACGCATCCGCATCGGCCCCGACCGCCAACTCACCCGCCGCGACTCCCAACACGCCCTGCGCGCCCACCGCGACGGCATCGACCGCTACCTCGCCCTCCACCAGGGCGACCCCGGCAGCGACACCACCCTCGTCGGCGTCCGCGCCGAGGAGAACTGCCGCCCCGGCCGCATCCGCCGCGACCAGACCCACCATCTGATCGCCGCCGAACTCCTCCTCGACCGCCGCCTCCGCGCCGGCGACACCCACCTCCTCGGCTACGGCTTCGACGACGCCCCCTCCCCGACCCCCACCTGCGAGTACGTCCGCGGCTTCAACTCCGGCGCCGGCCAGTACGTCCTCCAGATCACCTTCCACCCCACCGCCCTCCCCGTCCGCTGCCACCGCATCGCCCTCCGCGCCCCCGGCCAACCCCCCTACGAGACGGAGGAACTGACCCTCGACGGGCACCGCTGCGTCCACCTGGTGGCGACGGCGATCCGGCCGTGCATCCTGGGGATCCGGTGGGACTGGGAGTGACCCGGCCCGGTCAGTGCGACCAGTACGGATCGTCGACGTCGGGGGCGGGCTCGTGGCCGGTCAGCAGCTCGCCGGTCGGAGGGGTGCCGTAGTCCCGGTCGGGCTGGTAGCGCACCGTGAAGGCCTCTGCGCTCATGAGCACCTGCACGGTCGAGTCGGTCGTGGAACTGACCACCGACAGCGTGAACAGAGTGTCTCCGCGCCCGGAACAGTACAGGTCCGTGTAGCGCTTCACTCCGACTTCCGAGGCGCCTCCGGAATGACACTGCCCGTCCCAGAGCTGCTTCATCCGGTCCAGCAGCACCGGAACCTTCGCCGGGGCCACCCTCGTCCGGACGGAGACCGAGGCCGTGACACTGGACCGCAGGCTCGGCTCGCCGTCGGCGTGCTCCGGAGCGCGCTCAACGACGTACACACCGCCGAAGTAGCTCAGCGACGGGCTGATCGCGCCCGTGGCAGCCCGCAGGGTGTCGTCGAGCTGTCCCTTCGCCTCACTCGCGCTCCGGACGGAGTCCCGGTCCATCAGTGCCATCGGACCGTACCCGTGGTAGAACAGCCCCGCCCCCGCGGCCAGCACGACCACCGCTCCCAGGGAACAGCCCAGCGCACGCCGTGGCCGCTTCACCCGCGCTGTCCCTGGAGCTTGACGCCCCCGCCGCCGGTGACGACGGCCGCGATGTTGTCCAGTGAGGGCCCGCCGCGCCCGTTCAGGTACTTGGTGTGCGCGTCGATGGGATTGCCGCGACTCCAGTCGTCGACGGTGAAGCGGTTGGCACCGAAGTGCTTGCTCGACGGATCCCGTCCGTACCAGCGCTCGTCCGGGTCAATGCTGAACTTCGACGGAGCGTGCGTCACGATGTCGTTGTCGGCCGCACCGACCCAGACGTGGCCGGGGGGCATCCTCAGGTCGGAGGCCTTGTCCACACCGACGCCCGGGCTTCCGATGAAGACCACGTCGTCCGGAGGCACGTAGTGCGAACCCGGCTGGGTGGCGAGCTTGGTGGCCTGGCCGACCAGGTACGACCCGTAACTGTGCCCGACCGCAGTGACATGCGGAGGCTGGGTGCCCTCGTGGCTCGCCCGCACACCGCTCAGGAAGTTCGCGTAGGCCGGGGCCCCGTCCTTGCCCGCCTTCGTCGACGCGGCTCCGAGGTCCATCCCCGGCGAGTCGTAGCCGAGCCAGACGACCGAGGCGACGGAGTGGCCGGCCGGGGCCCTGCCGCTCGCGGCGCGGTAGAGGTTCAGCCCGTTCTCGGCCTCGTTGGTCCCGTCGTTCTTCCCCAGCCCGAGGCTGTCCATGGTGGTGGTGATCCCCGGCACGTACGCGGAGACGTCGGTGGCGGTGTCCGGATTCCCGTATGAGAGGACCGCCCGGCCTTGGCCCTCGTCGCCGAGGCCCAACAGGTAGATCGGCGGATCGCCCTGGCTCGCGGCGAGGCGGGCGCCGATCGGGCCGTAGAGGGCGAGGTTCGCCTTGTCGCTGGAATCCAGTGGTTGGCCCAGCTTCTTTTTGACCCTGATGGGACCCATCAGGTCCTCCAGGTGCTTGCGGTTCACCTGGTCCCGCACCTCCGCGGGGATGCCGTCGAGATTGCCGAGCGCCTCCGGGTGGTGGCTGAGGACCCACTGCTGGCCCTGCGGTCCGAGCCCCTTCCACCAGGAGTTGACCTCCGTCGGGGCGGCGTCCTTGCCCGGCATGCCCCGCTGCCACATCGGATTGGACGCGTCACCGAACTGGTCCACGTAGGCATCGGCGCCGGCTGTCTTCTCGTCCAGGCCCGACTTGTCCTTGGCATGCCCCGCGAACCTGTTGAGCGTGCCGGCCAGGGCGGAGTCGGCCTCGTCCGCTTCGGACAGCGCCTTGCCGATCTGCTTGCCGATCTCGTCAGCAGCAGCCTTCTGCTTGGCCTCCCAGTCGGTGGCCTGGTAGGGGTTGGTCGATGCCGGCCAGCTCACCATGCCGGTGTCGCTGACCGAGAAGCCCTTGGCCTGAGCGTCGGACAACGCCTTGCTCAGGCGGTCCTGGGCCAGCGTCATGGCATCAGCGCAGTCGCGGATCTCCTTCCCGATGAGGCTGAGCTCGGTCGTCGCCGCGCGCATCTTGGCGGTGTGACCGTCCAGCACGGGGATCGCGGCGTCGGCCGACGGGCCGGTCCACTGGGATCCGTGGACCCGGTCCGTCGTTCCGCTCTTCCAGTCGTCGACGTGCTGATGAAACGCCGCGGCCAACGTGTCGTACGCCCCCGCCGCCGTGTACAGGTCCGCCAGTTTGGCGTTCCGCAGGCTTGCGATGTCCATCCCCGGCCCCCTGTGCGTCCTGTGTCCCCCACGACACTCACAGCTACCATAGCGTCCGCAGCCGACACGGATGTCAGGGGGAATCAGTGGGGCAGGATCCGGGATTCACCGTAAGACCAGGCGAGTTGACCGCCGCCGGGAACAACGCGCTGACGGTGGCCGGGAAGGTCCCCGAGGACACGGCGAAGCTCGCGGAGCCGAGCAGCACGGCCGCCGGGAGCCTGGCCGGCTGGCAGAGCGGGGCGGCGCTGACGGGGTGCGGCAGCGCCTGGAAGACTTTGCTGGACGGGCTCTCCACCGACATGAAGACGGCCGGGAGCCATCTGATCACCTGTGCCCAGAGCTACCAGAACACCGACCACCTGCCGCCGCCGGCCGCGACGCCGACCGCGACGCCGGCCCACGACCCCTTCGAGACGAAGGTGGTCGGTGTGACCGGTGGCCACCTGACCAGGGACGCGTAACCGCCCTACGGTGCCCGGAAGTCCACCACCAGGCAGTCCTCCACCGGCCGGTAGCCGATCTGCTGGTAGATGGAGTTGCTGGTCGGGTTGGCGAGGTCGGTGTAGAGCAGCACCTCCGCCGCCCCCCGGGCGAGCGCGTGGGCGGACGCGGCCGCGGTGGCCGCGCTGGCGTAGCCGCGGCCGCGGTGGTCGCGCGGGGTGTAGACCGGGCCGATGCGGGACATTCCGGCGAGGACGGGGCTGGTGGCGGCCATGGCGACGGGGTGGCCTTCGTCCTCCCAGAGGTGGAAGCCGCCGGCCGCGATCCGGTCGTCCACCATCCGGGCCGGGTTGGCGTTGCCGGGGACCCTCACCTCGGCCGTGAACTCCTGGTGCCAGCGGATCAGCAGTTCGCGGTCGGCCGGTTCGGCGAGCCGGTGGCGGCCGGCGGGCGGGCGCGGCGGGTCGGTCAACTCGCCGAGCCGGTAGAGCCGTTCCTCGACGCCACCGCACCGGACCGCACCGGTGGCGGCCGTCCAGGCGTCGGAGAAGGCACGGACTGCCCCGGCCCCGCCGCCGACTCCGGCCACCTCGGCGAACTCGCCCTCGGCATCGGCCAGTTCGAGCGCCAGCTCGGCCGCCAGGGCCTCCGGCATGCAGGAGAGCCGGTGGGCGTACGGCGGGGTCCGCAGGAAGGCGCCCTGGACCTGACCGCCCGGATCGGCCTGCCACCAGCCGAAGACCGGCGGCCGTTCCCCGAACGCGTCGAGCCCGGCCTCGGCGAGCCGGTGGGTGAGGGTGAGCAGGACGGTGTTCTCCGCCGGGCGGGCGGCCAGGAACGCGCCGGTGTGAGACCGGAAGTCGTCGAGCGAGGTGCTGAAGGTCCAGGTCATGGCCCATCCTCGCCCCGCTCGACGCCCGCCCGCCAGCGATTATCCGAGCCCGGCCATGCCGGCGTGGCTCCTCGAACCCGACTCATCGAACCCGACTCATCGAACCCGGCCATTCGGACCCCGGCCCTTCGAACCCCGGCTATGCAAGCACCGCCCCGAGCCGCTCGCCGAGCACCGTCGGGTCGGTGGTCGGCGTCTCGCAGGCGAAGTGCCGGCAGACGTAGGCCGCGGGCGCGCCGGCGACCAGCGGCCGGTCGGCCAGCAGCGGCACCTCGGCGGCCGCCTCCCCCGGCTCGCCGACCGCGACGACCGCGCCGGGGATCGGAAGAGCGTCGGGGAGGGAAAGAGGGGACGGCCTGGGGGGGGTTTGGGGGGGGGG
>NZ_MECK01000157.1 GCF_014596465.1 Streptomyces sp. CBMA123
GCGGCGGGAGGCGGCCCGGGACCCAGGTCAGGCCCCGGACTCCCAGCCGGCCGGGTCGCTCCAGGCGGCGAGCGCGCGGCGGCTCTCGAAGCGGCGCTCCCGGCCGGTCAGCGGGTCGGTGAACCCGATCGCCGAGGCGAGCAGTTGCAGCGGCCGGCGGAAGTCGTCCAGGGCCGGTTCGGGCAGGACCACCGGGTACACCGGGTCGCCGAGGATCGGCAGCCCGAGGCCGCTCATGTGCAGCCGCAGCTGATGGGTGCGCCCGCTGAGCGGCCGCAGCCGGTAGCGGGCGAGGCCGTCCCGGTGCTCCAGCAGGTCGATCCGGCTCTCGCTGTTCGGCGGCGCGTCCAGCTCCCGGGCGGCGATCACCCCGCGTTCCTTGACGATGTGGCTGCGCACCGTGCGCGGCAGGCTCAGCTCCGGGTCGTACGGGGCGACCGCCCGGTACTCCTTGCGGACCTGGCGGTCCCGGAACAGCGTCTGGTAGGCACCGCGCTCCTCGGGCCGGACCACGAACATGGCCAGGCCCGCGGTGAGCCGGTCGAGCCGGTGCGCGGGGCTGAGCGCGGGCAGGTCGAGGTCGTGCCGCAGCCGGGAGAGCGCCGTCTCCACGACGTGCCGGCCGCGCGGGGTGGTGGCCAGGAAGTGCGGCTTGTCGACGACCACCAGGTGCTCGTCGCGGTGCAGCACCACCAGTTCGAACGGGACCGGCACCTCCGCCGGGTGGTCCCGGTGGAACCACAGGTGCGCGCCGGGGCGAAACGGTTCGTCGAAGGCGATCGGGCCCTGCTCGCCGACGATCTCGCCGTCGCGCAGCGCCGCCTCGATCCGCGCCGCGGCCACCACGGGCAGCCGCTCGACCAGGTGGTCCCGCACCGTCGGCCAGTCGCCCTCCGGCGGCAGCCGCAGGTGCACCGGGTCCACGCCGCGGCGCTGCGGGAGGGGGGAGGTCGGGCGGTGGCTCTTGCGTCTCATCTCCCGGCCCAGCCTACGGCCTGCCTTCACACCCCCGTCGTCCGCCCGGAGAGCGGGCAGGGCGGCGTCGGGGGCGTGCATCGCACGGCGGAGGTGGAGGCACCTCCCGGCCGGAGGCCGGGGGCGGAGTCCATGCGGTGGGGCGCCTCCCGGCCGCCGGGCCGGGGGCCGTCGGCGACCGACGACAACGCGGCGAGGTGCGTGCACTGAGGGGACCTCCCGGCCGGAGGCTGGGGGAGCGTCGCCCCGCGGCGGGAGTTCGAAGGCAGGCGCCGGTGCGCGGCCCCGGCGGGCCCGCGCCGAGGTGCTGACCCGGGGCGGGGCGGGGAAAGTGGGTCGAAGGCCTTCGGGCCCGGAGCACTTCGACCCCTGGAGGAGTTCGCGTGAGAGCCGACGGCCCGGACGGGCTTCCGCCGCTGCACCTGCCACGGCGGACCCGGCTGCTGCTGTACGGCGCTCTCGTGCTGCTGGTCGCCGCCGTGGTGTCCGCCCTGGCGATCGGCCCGGGGGCGACCCTGTCGCCGCTGCTCGCGGTGGCCCCGGTGCTCGCCGGGGCCACCACCCGCAAGGCCCGGGTGCCGCTGCTGGTCGGCGCGGCGGCGCTGCTGGCGGTCGGTGTGCTGGAGTCGACGAACACCGTGCTGCCGCTCTCGGTGCGGATCAGCGTGCCGGTCACCGTGCTGGCCGCGACCCTGGCCAGCGCGGCCAGCGTGGTGCTGGTGGCGGCCCGGGAGCGGGAGCTGTACCAGGTCCGGACGGTGGCGGAGGCGGCCCAGCGGGCCCTGCTGCGACCGCCCGCCGAGCGGATCGGGCCGCTGCGCCTGGCCGTGCGGTACGTCGCGGCGGCCGCCGAGGCGCGGATCGGCGGGGACCTGTACGCCGTGGTGGAGACCCGCTTCGGGGTGCGGATCCTGCTGGGGGACGTGCAGGGGCACGGGCTTCCGGCCGTGGAGACGGCGGCGGACGTCCTGGGGGTGTTCCGGGAGGCGGCGCGGACCGAGCCCGATCCCGGGCGGCTGGCGGAGCGGCTGGACGCGGCGCTCACGGCCCGGCCCGGCGACGGGCGCTTCGCCACCGCGCTGCTGCTGGACGTCCCGGCCGGGCGGGAGCCGGTGCGGGTGGTGAACTGCGGCCATCCGCCCCCGCTGCTGCGCCGCGCGGGTGGGGTGGGCGAGCTGGCGCCGGCCGTGCCGGCGCCGCCGCTGGGTCTGCGTGAGCTGACCGGGCAGGACTACTCGGCGAGCCGCTTCGACCCGAGCCCGGGGGACCTGCTGCTGCTCCACACCGACGGCGTGTCCGAGGCCCGGGACGCCGACGGCCGGTTCTACCCGCTGGCGGAGCGGCTGCCCGGACTGCACGGCAGCAGCCCGGCGGACCTGCTGGACGCCGTGCTGGCGGACGTCCGGGGCTGGGTCGGGGACCCGGGGCTGGCCGACGACGCGGCGCTGCTGGCGCTGCGCTGGGACCACTGAGGAGGCTGTTGAGGGGGGCGCTCAAGGGGGTCGTGGAAGCGGCCGTAGAGGGGCCGCCGAGGAGACCGCTGCGGCGCGCGGTCCGCTCCTTCGGATCCGGCCGGGAGCGCGGGCGCGATTGTCACTGGCGTGTGCGAGGCTCCCCACACGGTCGATCAGGCATCGGCCGGGCGTGTCGGCCGGGCGTTCGGCTCGAGCGCCGGCGGGACCGACGAGGGGAGCGTGCCATGGCGGAGGCGAGCGGGTCGTTCGTGGTGACGGCGTTCGAGCCGGTGGAGACGGAGCAGCAGGAGGGCTCCGTCCTCGGCCGGGCGCGGATCGCCAAGACCTTCACCGGCGGGCTGAGCGGGCGCGGCGAGGTGCGGATGCTGTCCGTCGGCGACGCGGCGGGCGGGCCGGCCTCCTACGTCGCGGTGGAGCACGTGACGGGCGAACTGGACGGGCGCGCGGGCTCGTTCGTGCTCCAGCACGCCGCCTGGGACACCACCGGGGTGACGATACGCGTGGTGCCGGGCACCGGGTCGGGCGAACTGGCCGGGATCACCGGCGAGTTCCGGCTGGCCGTCGACGAGTCCGGCACCCACACCTACGTGCTGGCGTACGAGCTGGGCTGACGCCCGCCGCTCCCACCGGTACGCGGGCCTGGCCCGGCGGCCGGGGTCGGAGCGAGGCCGGCCGGGTGGTAGCCGGCGACGGCCAGGCACGGTTCGGAGGCGCCGCCCTCGATGCCACCGCCGTGCGGCGCGATGACGGTAATCCGGATGCCGTACGGCCCTGCGGGCTCTGGTCGTCGATCAGGTGGCGGCGGCGGTGGCGGCGGCCGTAGGCCACGCCCTCGGTCAGGGCCGGGTCGGCGTGGAGCGCCGTGGTGGAGGGGTAGCTGTCGCGGCGCTCGCGGGGGTGCCGAGGGCCGGGGCCGCGGCGAAGGCGGCGATCAGGGTACGACGGTTGATCATGATCGGGATCATGGCAGGAGGTGCGGGAAGGTAAAGGAGCGCCAGAGTCACGGCCAAGTCCGCGCCGGATGCGACGGGGTCGGCCTGATCGTGTGACACCGGCCCGACGGGCGCGCGCCGTGAGCACCGGGCAGCCCTCCACACTGCCACGATGATGCGATCAGTGCACGATCGGCATCGGAGGGTGGCGCATGCCCGGAACAGCAACTGCCCCTACGGTTGCGGCCCGTACGCCGGCGACGGTCGAGGAGGTGGTCGGCCGACTGCGGGAGATCGCGACGGCCCTTCCCCTGGCCGACGGGGTGGCGGTCTTCAACCGGCTCTACCTCACCGTCACCGAGGCGGTCCGCGATCGGCTCGCGGACGGGTACTTCGCCGACCCGTCGGCGATGGCCGAGCTGGACGCGGTGTTCGCCGGGCGGTACCTGCTGGCCGTGGACAGCGACGCCGCGGGGCAGGAGCCGCCCGCCTGCTGGCGGCCGCTGTTCGCGCTGCGCGCCCACCCGGGCGTGCACCCGTTGCAGTTCGCGCTGGCCGGGATGAACGCCCACATCCAGCACGACCTGCCGCTGGCGGTGGTGGACCTCTGCCGTCGCCGGGGCTGCGTGCCCGCCGAGGTCGAGCGGGACTACCACCGGATCAACGGGGTGCTGGCCGAGGTCGAGGCGGTCGCCCGGGAGCAGCTGCTGCCCGGGGCCGAGCTGCCGGAGTGCGCGGGGCCGCTCACTCACGCCGGGCCGCTCGCTCACGCCGGGTCACCCGCCCACGCCGGCCCGCTCACCCACCTGCTCGGCACCTGGTCGGTCGAGGCCGCCCGGGAGGGGGCCTGGTCCGCCGTCCAGGCGCTCTGGGAGCTGCGCGCGCTCCCGTCCGCCGCCCGGGCCTTCGGCGCGGCGCTGGACGGCTCGGTCGGGCTGCTCGGCCACGCCCTGCTGCTCCCGCTGGTGCCGTACGAGGGCCACCACAGCGGCTGCGGTGGGAACCACGGTGGCTGCGGCGGGACCCACGGCGCCGCCCCGCGAACCGCCCCCGTCACCGCCCCCGCCACGGCTCCCGACACGGCCGCGGCCGCCCGGCCCCCCGCGACGGGGAACCGGACGGCCGACGGCACGAGCCGGAACAGGACCTGATCAGGCCCAGCTGGAGTGCAGCGGCTTGCCCTCGGCGTAGCCGGCCGCGCTCTGGATGCCCACGATCGCCTTCTCGTGGAACTCCTCCAGGGTGTTGGCGCCCGCGTAGGTGCAGGAGCTGCGCACGCCGGCCACGATCGAGTCGATCAGGTCCTCGACGCCCGGGCGGGCCGGGTCGAGGAACATCCGGGAGTGCGAGATGCCCTCCTCGAACAGCGCCTTGCGGGCCCGGTCGTAGGAGGAGTCCTGGGCGGTGCGGTTGCTCACGGCCCGGGCCGAGGCCATGCCGAAGCTCTCCTTGTACTGGCGGCCGTCGGCAGCGGTCTGGAGGTCGCCCGGGGACTCGTAGGTGCCGGCGAACCAGGAGCCGATCATCACGTTGGAGGCGCCGGCGGCCAGCGCCATGGCGACGTCGCGCGGGTGGCGCACGCCGCCGTCGGCCCAGACGTGCTTGCCGAGCCGGCGGGCCTCGGCGGCGCACTCCAGGACGGCGGAGAACTGGGGGCGGCCGACGCCGGTCATCATCCGGGTGGTGCACATGGCGCCGGGGCCGACGCCGACCTTGAGGATGTCCGCGCCCGCCTCGACCAGGTCGCGCACGCCGGCGGCGGAGACCACGTTGCCGGCCACGATCGGGATCCGCGGGTCCAGGCCGCGCACCGCGCGCAGCGCGCTGATCATGCTCTCCTGGTGGCCGTGCGCGGTGTCGACGACGAGCACGTCGGCGCCGGCCTTGATCAGCGCCTCGGCCTTGCCCGCGACGTCGCCGTTGATGCCGACGGTGGCGGCGATCCGCAGCTTGCCGTCGGCGTCCACGGCCGGGGTGTACAGGGTGGCGCGCAGCGCGTTCTTGCGGGTGAGCAGGCCGACGAGCCTGCCCTCGCGGTCGACGACCGGGGCGAGCTTGCGGTGGGCCTCGGTGAGCTTGTCGAAGGCGGTGCGCGGGTCGGTGCCCTCGTCCAGCAGCAGCAGGTCGCGGGACATGACGTCGGCGAGGCTGGTGAAGCGGTCCACGCTCTGGCAGTCGGACTCGGTGACGACGCCGACGGGCTTGCCGTCCTCGACCACCACGAGGGCGCCGTGGGCGCGCTTGGGCAGCAGCGAGAGGGCCTCGGCGACGGTGGCGCCGGGGTCCAGGGTGATCGCGGTGTCGACCACCAGGTGGCGCTGCTTGACCCAGGAGATGACGTCGGTGATGACCTCGGTGGGGATGTCCTGGGGGATGGCGACCAGGCCGCCGCGGCGGGCGACGGTCTCGGCCATCCGGCGGCCGGCGATGGCGGTCATGTTGGCGACGACCAGCGGGATGGTGGTGCCGGTGCCGTCGTTCGAGGAGAGGTCGACACCCTGCCGGGAGCCCACGGCGGAACGGCTGGGGACCATGAAGACGTCGTCGTACGTCAGGTCGTACGAGGGCTTGAGGTCGTTCAGGAAACGCATGAATGGGCTCTCTGGCTGGGAGAAATTACACCTCGGGTGCGGTTGCGGCGATGCCGCCGGGGCGCACTCGGGCGCCCGGCACCCAGCATTCGATTCTCCGTGAGAGCCGAGGCAAATGCCAGTTCGAGCGGCTTTGCTGGGCGTGTGCACAAACCATGATCAATGCTCCGCGCGTAGACATGGACGATCCTCCAAGGGCTGCCCTCAGCTCCGGCTTTCGCTACGGCCGGGGCCACTCCCGTAGCATTCACGCGGTAACGGCGAGGCGAGTGGGAAAGCGGCAGCGGGCGTGAGCATCGAGCAGACGGACATCGGGCAGGACCAGGGCGAGGAGGAGATCGACTACGGTCCGGGTCTCGACCCCGAGCGGCTGAGGCTCTGCCTGGAGGTGCTCGCCGAGTTGGACGAGCTGCACGTCGACCATCCGGACGCGATCACCGTCCGCCAGGCCGTCGGCGGCATATTCCGGACCCTCAAGCAGCGTCGCCGCCAGGAGACCCGGGCCCGCAAGACGGCCAACGACCGCGAGGTCACCGCCCGCACGGCCACCGGCGCCCCGACCCGGATCGACGACGAGACGGCCGGCGCCTTCGGCCTGACCACCGTCACCACCACCGAGATCGCCGGGATCCTGGAGCGGCCGCGCTCCTGCTACACCTGCAAGACCCGGTACATCGAGGTCGACGCCTTCTACCACAACCTGTGCCAGAAGTGCGCCGTCCTGAACCGGTCCCGCCGGGACGCCCGGGCCGACCTCACCGGCAAGCGCGCGCTGCTGACCGGCGGCCGGGCCAAGATCGGGATGTACATCGCGCTGATGCTGCTGCGCGACGGCGCCCACACCACCATCACCACCCGCTTCCCCAACGACGCGATCCGCCGCTTCACCGCGATGCCGGACAGCGCCCAGTGGATCCACCGCCTCAAGATCATCGGCATCGACCTGCGCGACCCGGCCCAGGTGATGGCCCTCGCGGACGAGGTCGCCGCCGACGGCCCGCTGGACATCCTGATCAACAACGCCGCGCAGACCGTCCGCCGCCCGGCGGAGTCCTACCGCGAGCTGGTCAACGCCGAGTCCGCCCCGCTGCCGGCCGGCGAACTGCCCCAGGCCACCACCATCGGCCGGTTCAACAGCGGCAGCGTCGACCTGCCCGCCCTCCCCCACCAGGCGAGCGACAGCGGGCAGCGGCTCGCCGCCGAGGACGTCACCTCGCTCGCCCTGGTCACCGGCTCGGCCACCCCGGCCCGGATCGAGGCCGGCACCGCGATCGACGCCGGCGGCCTGGTGCCCGACCTCGCGCCCACCAACAGCTGGGTGCAGACCGTCAGCGAGGTCGGCCCGGTGGAGCTGCTGGAGGTCCAGCTCTGCAACTCCACCGCGCCGTTCATCCTGATCAGCCGACTGCGCCCGGCGATGGCCGCGTCCGCCTCCCGCCGCAAGTACGTGGTCAACGTCTCCGCCATGGAGGGCGTGTTCCAGCGCGGCTACAAGGGCGCCGGCCACCCGCACACCAACATGGCCAAGGCCGCGCTGAACATGCTCACCCGCACCAGCGCGCAGGAGATGTTCGAGTCCGACGGCATCCTGATGACCGCCGTCGACACCGGCTGGATCACCGACGAGCGGCCGCACCCGGACAAGATGCGGCTCGCCGACGAGGGCTTCCACGCCCCGCTCGACCTGGTCGACGGCGCGGCCCGGGTGTACGACCCGATCGTGCGCGGCGAGGCCGGCGAGGACCTCTTCGGCTGCTTCCTCAAGGACTACGAGCGCGCCAACTGGTAAGCGGCGAACAGCAGTCGGCCACGGCCACACCAGCCCGAAGGAGAACCCGAGTTGACCACCGCACCGCTGCTCGGCGCCGGGATCGTCGTGCCCACCGGGGACGGCCGGGTGCTGCTCGGCCGCCGCATCACGGCCGGCGAGCCGCCGACCTGGAGCCTGCCCGGCGGCAAGGTCGACCTCGGCGAGTCCTTCGAGCAGACCGCGGCCCGCGAACTCGCCGAGGAGACCGGGATCGTGCTGCCGGCCGAGCGGATGCGGGTGCTCGCCCTGCACCTGGACCACGAGCTCGGCCGGCCCCGGCTGACCGCCGCCGTGCTGGCACCGCCGAGCCTGGCCGAGGCGCTGGTCACCGAGCCGCACGCCTGCGCCGGCTGGGAGCGCTTCCCGGTGGACGCGCTGCCGGAGCCGATGTTCTACCCGTCCGCGCTGGTGCTCGGCAGCTGGCTGCCCGGCCTGGCCGACGTCCGGCGGGCCGGGACGCACGGCTACCCCGTCGCCCGCTGATCCGCTCACCCAACGGATCAACGAGCGGCGGGGCCGTCGACTCACGTACCGCGCTCAGCCGTTGCGGGCGGCCTCCGGTCCGGTGATCCGCCGCAGCAGCGGCAGGGTGGAGGCGATGATGCCGAGCGAGGCGGCCAGCCCGAAACCGGTCAGCCCGTAGTAGGTGAGGTCGGGCGAGACCAGGTCGTAGCCCATCTGCGACGTGAGGAACATCGCCGCCGCGGCGAAGCCCGTCCCGATCGCGAGCGCCGAGACCACCAGCAGCGGCAACGCGCTCTCCAGTCCGACCACCCGGTGCAGCAGCCGCAGCGGCGCTCCGGTCAGCCGCAGCATCGCGAACGGCCGTCGGCGGTCGGAGAGTCCGGCCACCACGCTCACCGCGAGGCTGCACCCGGCGATCGGCAGGGTGGTCAGCAGCACGACGTTCGCCAGCTGCCGCCAGCCCTGGAGCTTCTTCTGCCCCTCGGAGGACCAGTCCTCGGCCAGCCTCGGCTCGTAGGTCGGGAACTCCTTCGTGAACAGGGTCCGCAGCTGCTCCTTGGCCGCCTCGGAGCCGTCGGTGGTCGCGTAGAGCATCCGCACCGGGAGCTCGACCGCTGCCTCCGCGGAGATCTGTGCGGCGGGCCACTCGTGCCCTGAGCCGTCCGTCAGGTCGAGCAGCTGGTACGGATCGACCGCCGCGACGGCGGCGCCGGGCGCGCAGTGGCCGACCACAGGGATCTGCGCGAGTTCCGCGCAGCTCACCAGGCTGGGCACCACCCGTCGCTCGCCCAGCTGGTACGCGCCGATCCCGGCCGGGTTGTCGTGCACCAGGGCGATCCCCCGGAACCCGGGGACGGCTCGGGCCTGCGCCAGCACGCGGTCGGGCACCGAAGGCAGTGCGGTCGCGTCCGGCTTGTTGCCGAACGGAGTGGCCACGATTGCCTTGCGAACCTCGGGGGCGCCGTTCACCAACCCCTGGTTGGCGTTGATGGTGCTCATGATGCCCAGGGTGCCGGTGGTCACGAACAGCGCCAGCACCAGTCCGGCGACCGAGCGGAAGCCCGCCCGGGGATCGTCCGCGAGGCGGCGCATCGCGATCAGCGAGGCCGGCCGGCTGGTCCGCCGGGCCACCACCCGGGCGGTCGCCAGGGTGAGCCAGGGACCGGCGATCACCAGGCCGAGCATCACCAGCACGAAGCCGCTCAGGTACCCCGCGGACTGCCCGTCGGTGGTCTTCGGGTGGTTGCCGACGAAGTAGCCGAGCTCGGCCAGCCCGGCCACCAGCGGCGCCAGCCGCCAGGGGCTCGGCGGCTTCGGGGTGACCCGGCGGGAGACCCCGAGCGGCGAGATGGTGACCCGGCGCAGCGCGAACCGGGCGGCGAGCGCGGCCGCCACCGGCACGCCCAGCGCCACCCCGGCCACCTGCGGCAGGGTCAGGCTGAGGTCGCCGGCGAAGAACCGGTCGCCGGTGAACGGCACGTCGGCCACCAGCGGCTTCAGCGCGACGTACAGACCGAAGCCGACGACCGTGCCGACCACCGCGGCCACGGTGGACTCCACCGCCGACATCACCGACACCTGGCCGGGCGTGGCACCGACCAGCCGCATCGCGGCGTAGCGCTGCTCCCGGGTGGCGGCGGACAGCCGGGTCGCGGTGCCGATGAAGATCAGCACCGGGAAGATCAGCGCGGCGGCCACCACGGTGAGCACCAGGACCAGGGCGTCCCCGTGCACGCCCGCGCCGTAGCAGTCGTACTCGCAGTTGTCGGGCAGCGCGGTGGCGATGCCGGTGACGGTGTGGGCCCTCGGTAGCGCCTTGACCTCGTCCGCGGTGCGTCCGACGACCAGCGCGAGGGTGTCCGGGGAGGGCAGCGCGTCCTCGCCGAGGGTGCCGACCAGCCGGCCGGGGAAGCGGTCGCCCAGTTCGACGGCCGGGGTGTCGCGCAGCAGCTTCTCCAGCGCGGGCGAGGCGTAGTACTCGCCGGGCGCGGGCAGTCGGCTCAGCCCGGGTACGACGGGCGAGGTGGGCCCGGTCGGGGCGAGGTCGACCCGGAAGACCCGCTTGCCCCGGTAGTAGTCGCCCCGGGCGCCCCACCAGAGCGGGTCCGCCGAGGTGGCGGCCGTGGCGCCCTTGGCGCCGGTGTTCATCCAGAGCTGCCGCTCGTTGGCGCGGTCGATCGCGTTCATGCTGGAGAGGGTGGACAGCAGCAGCCCGACCCCGATCGCGACCGCCGCCGCGATCATCAGCAGCCGGGCCACGGCCTCCCGGCCGCCGCTGACGGCCAGTCGGAGCGAGAAGGGGATCACGGGGCCACCGATCCGGCGGGGAGGGTACGGGCCCGGCCGTCGCGGACGATCGCCTCGCGGTCGGCGTAGGCGGCGACCCTCGGCTCGTGGGTGACCAGGATGACGGTGGTGCCCTGCTCCTTCGCCGAGCTGACCATCAGCTCCATCACCTGCTCGCCGGTCAGCGAGTCCAGCGCACCGGTCGGCTCGTCGGCGAACAGCACCTGCGGACGGGCCACCAACCCACGGGCCAGCGCCACGCGTTGCGCCTGGCCGCCGGACAACTCGCCGGAGCGGCGCTGCTCCAGGCCCTCCAGGCCGAGTCGGGCGAACCAGGGACGGGCCTGGGCCAGCGCGGCGCCCCGGCGGACGCCGTTCAGCAGCAGCGGCAGGGCCACGTTCTCCTCGGCCGTCAACTCCGGCACCAGCTGGCCGAACTGGAAGACGAAGCCGAACTTGTCGCGGCGCAGCGCGCTGCGCTGGGACTCGCTCATCCGGTCCAGGCGCTGCCCGTCGAACAGCACCTCGCCCGCGTCGGGCACCAGGATGCCTGCCAGGCAGTGCAGTAACGTCGACTTGCCCGAGCCGCTGGGGCCCATGACGGCGAGCACCTCGCCGGCCTGGACGGACAGGTTGGCCCCGCGCAGCGCGGGCGTCTCACCGAAGGCGAGCGCGACGTCCCGGGCCTCGATCACGGCGGTCATGCGCGCACCTCCGCGGCGAGTGCGTCGAGCCGGGCGACGGTCAGGTCGATCCAGCGCAGGTCGGCCTCCAGGTGGAACAGGCCGTGGTCGGCGAGCAGGGCGTCCACCAGGGGGCCGCTGCGGCGCAGTTCGGTGAGTTCGCGCATCCGGCGCAGGTGGGCGGAGCGCTGGGTGTCCAGGTACAGCTCCGCGTCGCGGCCCAGCAGCAGGGCCAGCACCACCTTGGTGAACAGGACGGACTGCAGGGTGGGTTCGGGCGCGACCGGCTCCTGGAGCCAGGTCTCGAACTCGGTCGCCCCGGTCTCGGTGATGACGTAGCGCTTGCGCTCGGGCCCGTCGCCGGGCTCGGCTTCACCGGCCATCACCTTGCCGTCGCGGGCCAGTCGGCCGAGGGTCGCGTAGACCTGGCCGTACGGAAGGGGCTTGCCCCGGCCGAAGAAGGAGTCGTAGTCGCGCTTGAGGTCGTAGCCGTGACTCGGCTCCCGCTCCAGCAGCCCGAGAAGGGTCAAAGGAACACTCATGGGCAGGACCATACACCAGGGATATACACCGAGTGTATAGCTGGCGAGAATACGCCGCTGACCTGGTGAAACGTCAACTCGCCGACAGGGGCGGGCAGGAGACGGCCACACGACCGCCCCCTGCTCCGCACCCCGGGCCGGCACCCCCACGGTCGCCGGCTCGGGGCCGCGCCCAGGCACGGAGGGCGCGGCCGGACTCCAGCCTGCCCGGCCCGGGCTCCGCTGCCGAGGGCCGAACGTCCCGGGTGGTCAGGACCGGTCGTCAGAAACGGTCGTCAGAACCGGCGGGCAGGACCGGTCGGCGGGACCGGCGGTCAGTGCCGGCGGCACCGCAGGTGTGACCCACTCTTGTGCGAGGGGGGCGGTCGGGTGGAAATTGGGTGACGAAACCCCGTACGCGTCCGCGTCCTTGAGGAGGCCCCCGCGTGTCCAGCACACCCCGCCCGGCCCGGCCCGCGTCGCACCCGCGGCGAACCGGCCGTCAGCTGCGGCGGGCCTTCGGTGCCCGGCACGAACCGTTGGCCCGCCCCCTCGACCGCTCCCGCGCCCGCGCCTGGCTGCTCACCGTCGTCGGCGGACTGCTGGCCGCCGCCCTCTCCGCCGGCGGCGCGCTGCTGCTCTTCCGCGCCACCGCACCGCAGGCCGACACCGACCACGCGCGGCTGCACCAGGTCGACGCCGTGGTGACCGCCGGCGCCGATCACGGCAGTTCCTCCGGCAGCCGGTTCTCCGGCGGCTACGGCAGCCGGGTCGACGTCCGGGCCACCTGGAGCTACCCCGGCGACACCCCGCACGCCGGCACCGTCGAAGCCCCGCGCTCGGCCGTCGCCGGCACCGTCGTCCCGGTCTGGGTCGACCCCGCCGGCAACGCCACCGCTCCCCCGGTCAACCGCGCCGCCCTCGCCGTCTCCGCCGCCTGCACCGGCGCCGGCGCCCTGCTCACCCTGTCCGCCCTGCTCACCCTCGCCCTGCGGCTGCGCCTCCAGGCCCTCGACCGCCGGGCCGAGGCCGACTGGACCGCCGGCTGGGCCCGTCTGGAGCCGCTCTGGAGCGGCCGCGCCGGGCACCGCCGGGAGGAGTGACGCGCACGGCGAACGCCCCACGCACAGAGCGAACGCGCCACGCGCACGGCGAACGCACCAGGGCCAGGGCCGCGCCGCCGTCCCCCGTCCCCCGGCCCCGGCCCCGGCCTCAGCGGCGTTCCGTCCAGGCCGGGGCCGGAACGGGCTTGGCGGCGTGGTGGGTGAGGGCCGCGACGGCGGCCACCAGCGCGAGGGCCACGGCCAGCGCGACCGGGACGGCGGTGTGGAGGACCAGCACGGCACCGAGGAGGGCGCCCGCGAACATCCAGACCGCCGAGGCGAGTCGGCGGGTCCCGGTGCGGTCGGCGGCGAGCGCGGTGAGGGTCATGGTGAGCACGGTGGTGGTGAGGTCGGGGACCTTCAGCGAGCGGACCACCGCGTTCTGGCCGCCCATGGCGAGGGCGAGCAGGCCGATCAGGGTGTAGCGGGCGGGATCGGAGCTGTGGCCGGCCGCCGCCGCCAGGACGGTGCTCACCGCGAGGAGCCCCGCCTGGGCGGCGACGGCGACGGTCAGCAGCCGGCCCCGGTGGCCGGGCAGGTGCCGGGCCAGGTGGCCGCCGGCCAGGGCGCCGAGCAGGAAGGCGGCGAGGGCGGCCAGCGAGGCGGTGGCGGACAGCCCGGGCGCGCCGGCCAGGGCGAAGCCGAGGAAGACGACGTTGCCGGTCATATTGGCGACGAAGACGTGCCCGAGCTCCAGGTAGCTGACCGCGTCCACCACGCCCGTGACCAGGGTCAGCACCAGCAGCATCGGCACCAGCGGCCCGTGCTCGGGGTCGGCTTTCAGCATCGGGCGGCCTCCGGAGGGTTCGTCTGACGGTCCTTCCGTTCTACTCCCCCGGTGGGCTCAGGCGAGCGCCGGGCTGCCCGGGTCGTCCGACTCGTCGTCCAGGTGCCAGTGCAGGTCCCGTACGCCCGGCTCCAGCGAGAGCCGGGTGACGACCTGCTCCAGCGCGGTGGCCACCTGGCCGGTGACCGCCACGGTGGCCCGCAGGCTGGTGGCGTCGCCCTGTTCGGTGCGACGGGCCCGCAGGCCGGTCGGGGCGAGGCCGGAGGCGCTCAGGGCCTGCAGCAGCAGGGCCCGGATGTGGGTCTCGGACTTGCGGTCGCACTCCAGGTGGATGGTCGCCCGGATGGTGGAGTCCGGGTCGCTGCCGGACCGCGGGGAGCGGTCGAGCAGTCGGCCGGCCGGGCGCAGCACCAGGTGGACGGCGAGCACGGCGAGGGTGCCGAGGGCGGCCAGTTCCAGCTTGCCGGAGGCGGCCAGCACTCCGACGGCGGCCGAACACCACAGTGTGGCGGCGGTGTTGAGGCCGCGTACGCCGGCGCCGTCGCGCAGGATCACGCCACCGCCGAGGAAGCCGATGCCGGAGACGACGTAGGAGGCGACCCGGGTGGGGCTGCCGGTGTCTCCGACCGCCTCGCTGTACAGGACGAACAGGGTGGCGCCGGCGGCGACCAGGGCGTTGGTGCGCAGGCCCGCCATCCGGGCCCGCCACTGGCGCTCGACGCCGATCAGCGCGCCGCAGGCGACGCCGGTGGCGAGCCGGACCAGGAACTCGACGGTGGTCAGGGTGTGCACGACGGCACCTCCTCCAGAGGTTCAGGGGGGGAACGCGGGCCAAAGGAACGGACGGGTGGCGAGCCGCTGCCCGCCACCCGTCCGTACGGGCTCCGCTCGGCGGCTCAGTGGTTCAGCGCGGTCTGGACGACCTTGATGATGACCATGACCATCGCGATCAGCAGGTAGGCGCGCAGGGCCCCCATGCCGGCCTTGCGGGCGGTGGACATGACCGGTCGGCCCAGGGTCTCCAGCGGGGGCATCCGCCAGTTCTCCCGGCCGGTGCGGTCGACGGGGTCCTCCTTGGTGCCCTGGCGGCCGGCGAGGAAGAAGTATCCGGCGACCAGCACCCCCAGCACGCCGCAGCCCGCCATGATCCACAGGATCGCGCCGGAGCTGATGTCCGGCCAGACCACCGAGGCGGTCAGGATCAGCGAGAGCATCACCAGCACGCCGACCACCGTCGAGGTGAAGGCGTTGGTCCTCGGCCCGTTGGCCCAGGGGCCGAGCACGGCCTTGTCGTTGCAGAGCAGCAGCAGGAAGACGGTGGCGGAGGGCAGCAGCACCCCGGCCAGCACCTGGACGAACTGGGTGATCAGCCCCTGGGTGTAGCCGTTGGAGAGCAGGGTGATCGTCGCCGCGACCGCCACCAGGCCGGCGTAGACGGCGTAGAAGCCCTTGGCGCCCTTGACGCCCCGGTGCAGCGAGTGCTTGATGCCGAAGACGTCGCCGATCGCGTAGGCCGTGGAGAGGGAGACCGCGAAGGCGCCGATGATCGAGGCGTCCAGCAGCGCGATGGCGAACAGCACGCCCGCCAGGTGGCCGGCCTTGGCCTCGATGCCCTTGGCGACGGCGGCCGTGTCGGAGAACTGGCCGAAGCCGTCGGTGCCGGCGAAGGCCGCCGCCGTGAGGCCGATCAGCGCGGCCGCGCCGATGATCACGATCGCGATGCCGATCCACAGGTCGACCTTCTCGTACTTCATGAAACGCGGGGTGATCCGCTTGTCGATGACGTACGACTGCTGGAAGAACAGCTGCCAGGGGGCGACGGTGGTGCCGACGATCGAGATGATGACCATCATGACGGCCGCGAGCTGGCCGGCGCCGCCGGGCATGCTCGGGGTCACGAAGTCGTGGGCCATCTGCGAGGTCTTGGGGTGGACCAGGAAGTAGACCGGGACCAGCAGCAACGAGCCGACGCACAGCGTGATGGCGACCCGCTCGAAGCGCTGGAAGGAGCCGGTGAAGGCCGAGGCGATGATGATCGCCGCCGCCAGCACCACCGAGGCGACCTTGGGCAGGCCCAGGTAGCCGGCGGCCATCGTGACGCCGATGAACTCGGTGACCAGGGTGAGGGCGTTGAGCAGGAACAGGTCGATGACGCTGAACGCGCCCCAGAACCTGCCGAACCGCTCCAGGATCAGCCGGGCGTGGCCCACGCCGGTGACGGCGCCCAGGCGCAGCACCATCTCCTGGTTGACGTACAGCACCGGGACGAGCAGCAGCAGCGTCCACAGCAGCTGGGTGCCGTAGTTCTGCCCGGCCTGGCCGTAGGTGGAGAAGGCGCCGGCGTCGTTGTCGCCGACCATCACGATCAGGCCGGGGCCGACGATCGCCAGCAGGGTCTTGAGACGGGCGGAGAGCCCGTGGCGGGGGGTGGTGTCGTCGAGCCGGATGGTGCCGAGCGCGCCCTTGATGTCGCCGACGTGGGCGTCGTCCAGGACGGCGGACCGGGCGGCGGCGGGAGCGGTGGGAGCGGTGGGGACCGTGGAAACCTTCGGGTCCAGCATCACGTTGGTCATGGCGGGGCCTCCCTCCCCCCTACCTTGAGGGGGTGTCAGGGGGCACACAGCAGCGATCCTCCCTGCGGGCGCACGACATTCGCTCCGTACGGCGACGCTGAGCGGCGGCGGCCGTGCGGGCATGACGATGCGTCAGGCGGCTTGCGTCGAGGCATGGTCGAGCGCACGACGAAGTGCCGGATGAACGCGCAGGGAAGGTGGTTACCGCGTGCCGGAGGTGTTCGAGAGCATGCGGGGGTAGGGGCTACTGTGGCCCGGACTATCGCAGTCCATGTCTCTCGCCTCCTCCCGGTCGGGGGCGCACCGTCTGTGCGCCGCATCACGACACGGCAAGGAGCACACCGGCCTTCGAGGACCGGTACACCCCAACTCGTCAGAGCTTTGGCACTCCACGGCGTGTCCAGCCGGATCGGCCGGAAGCCACTTGGGGTCAACCCTTAACTCGGGAAGACCTGTCCTGAACCTGGGCGTCTCTCGACGTCGTCGGGTCAGTGGCCTGTGTCCGTGAAGACGCCTCACCGAACGAGGTGCCTTTTCAAACCTCCCAAAGCATAGACCCGGCCCGGTTGCCCGGTGTCACCTTTTCGGCCGACCTTCGACAGCTTTGTAGAACCTTGACCAAACCCGTGACGGCTTGTGCATCTCCGCTCGGCATATATAGTTCACCGACATATGCAGCTGAACAGCTCACGAGGGGGAACTGTGTCCCACACCGATCCGAGCCGGCCCGCGCCCGTCCTGCAGTTGGCCGGGGTCTCCCGGGTGCACGGGCGCGGCAACGCCGAGGTCCACGCCCTGCGCGCGATCGACCTGACCGTCCACGCGGGCGAGTTCGTCGCCGTGATGGGGCCCTCCGGCTCCGGGAAGTCGACCCTGCTCACCCTGGCCGGAGGGCTGGACCTGCCCAGCGAGGGCCAGGTACTGGTCGAGGGCGTGACCCTCGGCGGCCTCAGCCGGGGCAAGCTCGCCGACCTGCGGCGGCGCTCCGTCGGGTACGTCTTCCAGGACTACAACCTGATCCCGGCGCTCACCGCCGCCGAGAACATCGCCCTGCCGCGCGAACTCGACGGCGTCTCCGGCCGCACCGCCCGCCGGGAGGCCCTGGCCGCCCTGGAGGAACTGGGCATCGGCGAACTCGCCGACCGCTTCCCCGACGACATGTCCGGCGGCCAGCAGCAGCGCGTCGCCATCGCCCGCGCCCTGATCGGCGAGCGACGGCTCGTCCTCGCCGACGAACCCACCGGGGCGCTGGACTCCGCCACCGGCGACGCCGTGCTCGCCGTCCTGCGTGCCCGCTGCGACGCCGGCGCCGCCGCCATGATGGTCACCCACGAGGCCTCCCACGCCAGTTGGGCGGACCGGGTGGTCCACCTGCGGGACGGCGCGGTCGCCTCCGAGAGCACCGGACGCCGCTCCGGCGGCTGCCAGGCGGCCATCCACCGCGAGGTGGCGCGATGAAGCTCGGAGCATGGAAGGTCGCCCTGCGGATCGCCCGGCGCGACGCCCTGCGGGCCAAGGGGCGCAGCGCCCTGATCCTGGCGATGATCGCGCTGCCCGTCCTCGGCGTCACCGGCGCCGACGTGGTCCACCGCAGCGGCCGGCTGTCCCCGGCCGAACGGGTCGAGCGGGTGGTGGGCGGCGCGGACGCGCTGGTCACCGCGCTCAACCCGGGCCAGGCCGTCGAACAGGCCCCGGTCGCCGAGGACGGCGCCTTCGCCGTCCAGCCCCGCCCGGGGCAGCAGCCGACACCCGAACAGCTGAAGGCCGCGAGCACCGATCCGGCGACCCTGGTCAGCTCACTGCTGCCGCCCGGCAGCGCGCTCACCCCGGCCCGGCCGGGCCCGGAGACCGGCGCCACCTCGCCCGAGGGCCTGGTCCGCACCCTCACCACCGAGGCCGACCTGGGCGACCCTGTCTGGCGCGGCCGGCTCGACCTGGTCAAGGGCCGCACCCCCGGCGCGCCGCACGAACTGGCCGCCACCCAGGCCTTCCTGGACAACTCCGGACTCCCGCTCGGCGGCACCACCACCATCCAGGGGCTGGAGGGGACCACCTTCACCATCACCGGTGTGGTGGAACACCCGGACGAGCTCGGCCGGGTCGAACTCGTCGCCAGGCCGGGCGAGTTGATCGACCCGCTGGCCAACGCGACGGACCCCGCGCGCCCCGGCGCCGAACGGCCGCAGAACGGGCGCAGTGCCTGGCTGGTGCACCTCCCGGGCGGGGCCACCCTCGACTGGGCCACGGTCCAGAAGTTCAACGCCCACGGCTACACCCTCACCGCGCGCTCCGTCGCGCTCGACCCGCCGCCGTACGGGTCCGTCCCCTACTACCGGGACTCCATCACCTCCCACGACCTCGCCGGCGGCAACAGCACCAAGGTCGTGATCGCCACCGTGACCGGGATGGCGCTGCTGGAGGTCGCCCTGCTCGCCGGGCCCGCCTTCGCGGTCGGCGCCCGCCGCTCCCGCCGCCAGCTCGCCCTGCTCGGCGCCGCCGGCGGCCGGCGCACCCACATCGGCGCGGTGGTGCTCGGCGGCGCCGTGGTGCTCGGCCTGGCCGGAGCGGCGGTCGGGGTGGCCGTCGGCACCGCGCTGGTCGCCTGGCTGCGGCCGGTGATCGAGGAGGTCGGCGGCACGCGCTTCGGGCACTTCGCCCTGCCCCCGCTGGACCTGCTGGCCATCGCCGGGATCGGCCTGGTCACCGCGCTGCTCGCGGCCGCGCTGCCGGCCTGGCAGGCCGCCCGGCGCAGCGTCACCGCCGGCCTCACCGGTCGGGACACCGTCCGGGCGCCCAACCGCCTGGTCACCGTGCTCGGCGTGGTGCTGATCCTCGGCGGCGGCGCGATCGCGATGTACGGCGCGGGCGCGGTGCAGCGCGGCCGGGCGGTGGTGAGCACCTACGACCTCCGCACCCTCACCGTGCTGGGCGGCTCGGTCACCGCCGAACTCGGCCTGCTCGCCTGCACCCCGGTACTGATCGCCCTGTTCGGCCGGTTCGCCGGACGCCTCCCGCTCGGCCCCCGACTGGCCCTGCGGGACTCCGCCCGCAACCGCTCCCGCACCGCACCGGCCGTCGCAGCGGTGATGGCCGCCGTCGCCGGAGCCGTCGCCATCGGGGTGTACAGCACCAGCACCGACGCCGAGAACCAGCGCGACTACCGGCCGCAGGCCCCGTACGGCGCCGTCCAGCTGATCAGCTACAGCGACGGGCCGCAGAGCGCCCAGACCCCGGCCGAGGTGGAGAAGCAGCTGACCGGGCTCGGACCGCGCGCCGACGTCGGCCAGGTGGTCTACCGCTTCTGCGACAACTGCTCCAGCACCGTCCAGCTCAAGGGCACGCCGAACTGGCGCACGCTCAGCGCCCCGCCGCACCTGGCCACCGGTGATGCCACCCTGCTGCACAACCTCTTCGACGTGCGGGACCAGACGGCCGAACAGGCCCTGGCCGCCGGGAAGCTGCTGGTCTTCGACCCGACGCTGATCGGCGCCGACGGCAAGGCCGTGCTGCAGCTGCGCGGAGGCGGCGGCGGCCCGGTGCAGCCGGGGCAGATCCCCAAGCCCGACCTCCAGGAGATCCCGGTGGACGCGGTGCTGGTCGACAACCCGGACGCCGCCCGCTACGCCCAGGGACTGATGCCGACCACCGCGCTGGCCAAGCTCGGCCTCTCCTCGGCGTCCCAGGGTGCGGTCTGGCGCCCGGCCACCCCGCCCGACCGCAAGGCCCAGCAGCGGGCCGCGGCCGCCGCCGCCCGGCTGAACCACTACGCCCAGCTGGACGTCGAACGCGGCTACCAGCCGAAGAGCGACGCCCTCACCCTGGCGCTCACCGGCTTCGCCGGACTGGTGGTGCTCGGCGCCGCCGGGATCGCCACCGGACTCGCCGCCGCCGACTCCCGGCAGGACCAGGCCACCCTGGCCGCCGTCGGCGCCCCGCCGCGGATCCGCCGGACCATGGCGGGCCTGCAGTGCGCGCTGATCGCCCTGCTCGGGGCGCTGCTCGGGGCGGCCAACGGCTTCGTCCCGGCGGTGGGACTGCTCAAGTCCCGGGCCAGCGGCTTCGGTTCGAAGCCGATGCTGCTCGCCGCACCCTGGGCGGAACTGCTGCTGGTGGTGCTGGTGCTGCCGGTGGTGGCAGGGCTGCTCGCGGCGCTGTTCACCCGCTCCAAGGTGCCGCTGGGGCGGCGGCTGTCCTGAGTCCTCCGCTCCGGTTCGAGCACGCCGAACACTCCACGGCCACCGACTGAGCACCACCCGAACACCGCCCGGGCAGCGCCCGGACTCCGTGGGCGCCCGTCCCTTCGACCAGGGGGCGGGCGCCCGGCGCTCGCCGTACGATGGGCCGCGTTCCAGCGGGCGACGGGCGCCGGCGGTCGGTTCGGCGAGGGAGACGAGGGCGGTGCTACGGGGTTTCGGCGATCTCGAGGCCGAGATCATGGACCGGCTGTGGTCCTGGGGCCGGCCGGCCACGGTGCGCGAGGTGGTGGACGACCTCCAGCGGCAACGGCCCGTCGCCTACACCACCGTGACCACCGTCGCCGACATCCTGCACACCAAGGGCTGGCTGCGCCGCGACAAGGTCGGCCGCGCCTGGGTGTACGAGCCGACCTGCACCCGCGAGGCGTACACCGCCCAGCTGATGCACCAGGCGCTGGAGACCACCCCCGACCGGGCCGGGGCGCTGTTGCAGTTCGTCGACCGGATCAGCGGGGACGAGGCCTCCGCGCTGATCGCCGCCCTCGAACAGGTGAAGACCCGGGACTCCGAGTGACGCTCGCCCTGCTCGGCCTCCACCTGGCCGTGACCGGCGTACTGCTGCCCCGCCGCCTGGCCGGCTCACCCCGGCTGCAAGCCCGGCTCCAGGCCAGGCCGCTCCTCGGCGCGGCGCTGTGGCTGGCGCTGATGGCCTCCTTCACCGTCGCCCTGGTGCTCGCGGCGCACCACGCCCTGGAGCCCGCCGCACGCGAGCCGGCCGGGCTGATCGGCCTGCTCCCCCACCTCGGGCTGCTCCCCCACGGCACGCTGCTTCCCCCCCTCGAACCGAGCGGGCCGGTGCTGCCGCACACCCACGGCTGGTGGCTGCCGGCCGGGGCCGGGGCGGTGCTCACCGTGCTGCTGGCCGCCGTCGGCGCCCGGGCCGCACGGGCCCGGCGGCGGCACCGGGCGGTGCTGGACGTGGTCGCCGTCCGGGACCGGCGCTGGGGCGCCCTGGTGCTGGAGCACGCCCACCCGACCGTCTACTGCCTGCCCGGGCGGCGCTCCCGGGTCGTGCTGTCGCGCGGGGCGCTGCGGCTGCTGGACGAACGGCAGCTGACCGCGGCCGTCGCCCACGAGCACGGGCACATCCGCGGCCGCCACCATCTGTTCCGGCTGCCCGCCGACACCTTCGCGCTGCTGCTGGGGCCGCTGCCGCTGGCCCGGCTGGGGCGCTCGGAGGTGGCGCTGCTGCTGGAGATGGCGGCGGACGACGCGGCGCTGGCGAAGGTCTCCCGGGGTGAACTGGCCTCGGCGCTCTGCGCGTTGGCCACCTCCGGGGCGACTCCGGGCGACGCGCTCGCAGTCGCCTCCACCGGGGTGCTGGCCAGGGTCCGCCGGCTGGCCCGGCCGGACGGCGGCGGGCGGCGCCAACTGGCCTGGCGGCTCGCGGTGTTGACGCTGCCGGCACTCCCGTACCTGCTGGCCTGCGCGCCGCATCCGTAGCCCGGCCGCAGCCGGCGGTGCCGCGGGTACACCGCCCCACCCGGCGGTCCGCCCTCGCGGACGCGACCGGAAACGCGACCGGACGGGTCGCCGAGGACCCGTCCGGAGGTGTGCCGCGCGACGCCGTTACGGGCGGACGGCGCCCTTGTAGGGCATCGCGGAGATCGGCAGGACCTCGACGTTCTTGCCGGTGCGCGGGGCGTGGATCATCTTGCCGTCGCCGATGTAGATGCCGACGTGGTGGATGTCGTCGTAGAAGAAGACCAGGTCGCCGGGCTGCAGGGCGTCGCGGGCGACGTGCGGGCCGTCGTTCCACTGGTCCTGGGAGATCCGGGAGAGCTTGACGTTCGCCGCGCGGTAGGCGGCGCCGGTGAGCCCGGAGCAGTCGAAGCTGTTGGGACCGGTGGAACTCCACTGGTAGGGCTTGCCGAGTTGGGCGTAGGCGAACTGGACGATGGCGGCGGCGCGGCCGCCGGCCGGCGGGGCCGGGGCGTTCATGTCCGGGCGCGCGGCGGAGCGGGAGGCGCGGTCGGCGGCCGCGGCCTGCTGGGCCTCGGCCTTGGCCTTGTCGGCGGCCTGCTGGGCGTTGACCTTGGCACGGTCCTCGGCGCTCAGCTTGTTGAGCGTGGCCTGGGCCTCGGCGAGCTTGGTCTGGATCTGCTGCTTCTTGGCGGCCAGCTCGGTGCCGACCGAGTCGAGCTGGGCGAGCGTGGCGGTGGCCTCGGTGCGGTCCTGGTCGAGCTTGCGCTGCTCGTCCTGGGCCTGCTTGAGCAGGGCGGTCTGGGTGTCGGCGACCTGGTTCTGCGCCGAGGCGCGCTCCAGGAAGCCGGCCGGGTCGGAGTCGAGCATCAGCTGGACGGACGGGTCGATGCCTCCGGTGCGGTACTGGTCGGCGGCGACCGCGCCGAGCCTGGTGCGCAGCTCGTTCATCGACTCCTGGCCGCGGGCGACCTTCTCCTGGAGCTTGTTGGCGTCGCCCTGCAGCTTCTGCTGCTTGGCCTGGAAGCCGTTGTACTGCTCGATGGACTGCTCGGCCTCCTCGTTGAGCTTGTCCACCTGCTCCTTGACGGAGGCGAGGCTCGGGGCCGGCTCGGCGTGGGCGGTGCCGGCGGCGAGCACCGCGCCGCCGGCCATCGCCGTGGTGAGGACCGCCATGCGGGCCCGGCTCGGGGGGCTGGGCTTGCGGCGCTTTCCCATCGCGGTGGGCTCTCCTTCGGGGGACGGACACACGGTCGGGGGACGCACTGTCGGGGGGACGGACAGTCGGGAGACGTCCGTCGGGGACAGGCGGTCGGGGGCAGGCGGTCAGGGGGGACGGGCAGTCGGGAGACGTGCCGGAGACGGCGAAGGCGGGCGGGGGCGTACGGGGGATGCCGTCCCCGCCCACCTTCTTCGAAGTAACTTAATAGATGAGTGGTGAGGTTCCGCAATCCCCTTGGTCGGGACACTTCCGGGCGAACGATCGCGCGCCACGACACGGGCGTCGCGGCGCTCTTCGATCCATGGAGCCCAGGCGGCGCCCGAAAGGTTGCCTAAATCGAGAACAAGGTCACACGCGACGCCCCTCCTTCCGGTCCGCTAACGGGCGCTAACCTGCGCACATGAAGGTCCCGCCCGAAAGGCTCCCCCTCGCCGCCGAGTTCCCGGCCGCGCACCGTGAGCAGTGGCAGCAGCTCGTCGAGGGTGTGCTGCGCAAGTCCGGTGCCCAGCCCGAGGACGGCGCCGCCGCCGAGCAGGCGCTCACCACCGCGCTCCCGGACGGGCTGCGCGCCCGCCCGCTGTACACCGCCGAGAACACCTCCGCCGAGCCCGGCTACCCCGGCTTCCCGCCGTTCGTCCGCGGCGGCCGGCCGCAGGGCTCCGCCGTCGCCGGCTGGGACGTCCGCCAGCGGCACGCCGACCCGGACCGGCGGCGCGCCAACGAGGCCGTACTCGCCGACCTGGAGCACGGCGTGACCTCGCTCTGGCTGGAACTGGGCGGCGAGGGCCTGCCGGTCACCGCCCTGCCCGAGGCGCTCGCCGGGGTGTACCTGGACCTCGCCTCCGTGGCACTCGACGCGGGACCCGAATTCACCGCCGCCGCCGAGCAGTTGTTCACGCTGTACGCGGAGCGCGCGGTCTCCCCCGACGCCGCCGCCGGCAACCTCGGCGCCGACCCACTCGGCCTCCAGGCCCGCACCGGCTCCGCCGCCGAGACCGACGTCCTGCTCACCGAGGCCGCCGCGCTGGCCGCCCGCTGCGCCACCGCGTACCCGAACGTCCGGGCGCTCACCGTCGACGCCCTGCCGTACCACGAGGCCGGCGCCTCCCCCGCCCAGGAGCTGGGCTGCGCGCTGGCCACCGGCGTTGCCTACCTGCGCGCGCTGACCGCCGCCGGCCTGCCCGTCGACACCGCGCTCGGCCAGCTGGAGTTCCGCTTCGCCGCGGACGCCGACCAGTTCCTGACCATCGCCAAGTTCCGTGCCGCGCGCCGCCTCTGGGCCCGCGTCGCGGAGGTGTCCGGCGCCTCGGCCGAGGCCTCGGCGCAGCGTCAGCACGCCGTCACCTCCCAGGTGATGATGACCGCCCGCGACCCGTGGGTGAACATGCTGCGCACCACCGTGGCCTGCCTGGCCGCCGGGGTCGGCGGCGCCGACGCCGTCACCGTGCTGCCCTTCGACAGCGCGCTCGGCCGGCCCGACGCCTTCGCCCGCCGGATCGCCCGCAACACCCAGTCGATCCTGCTGGAGGAGTCCCACCTGGCCCGGGTGATCGACCCGGCCGGCGGCTCCTGGTACGTCGAGCAGCTGGGCGAGGAGCTGGCGCAGGCCGCCTGGGCCTGGTTCCAGGAGATCGAGCGGGCCGGCGGCCAGTTCGCCGCCCTGAGCTCCGGCCTGGTCGGCGAGCGGATCGCCGCGACCTGGGCGGAGCGGTCCGGGAAGCTCGCCAAGCGGCGCGAACCCGTCACCGGCGTCAGCGAGTTCCCGCACCTGGACGAGCAGCCGCTGGTCCGCGAGCCGGCCCCGGCGCGTCATGAGGGCGGGCTGCCGCGGGTGCGCCGCGCCGAGGCGTACGAGGCGCTGCGGGACCGCTCGGACGCCCACCTCGCCGCCACCGGCGCCCGTCCGACGCTGTTCCTGGCCTCGATCGGCACCGCCGCCGCGCACACCGGGCGCACCACCTTCGCGGCCAACCTGTTCCAGGCCGGCGGCATCGCGACGACCGCCGTCGAGGGCGTCGACCCGGCCGCCTTCGCCGACGCGTTCCGGTCCTCGGGGGCGACCGTCGCCTGCCTGTGCTCCAGCGACGCCCTGTACGGCGAGCACGCCCCGTCCGTCGCCGAGGCTCTGAAGGCGGCCGGCGCCCAGCGGGTGCTGCTGGCCGGGCGTCCGGCCGAAGCGCCCGCCGGAGTGGACGAGTTCATCTACGCGGGCGGGGACGCGATCGCCGTCCTCACCTCCCTGCTGGACCTCATTGGAGTGGCGCGATGATCCCCGACTTCACCGGAATCGGGCTGACCGGCGACGGCGCCCGCCCGGACGTCACCGACGACCAGTGGCAGGCCGCCTGGCGCCGGTCCACCGGCAAGACCGCCGACGAGCTGCTCTGGGACACCCCCGAGGGCATCGGCGTCAAGCCGCTGTACACCGCGGCCGACCTGGCCGACGTGGACTTCCTGGAGACGTACCCCGGCATCGCCCCGTACCTGCGCGGGCCGTACCCGACCATGTACGTCAACCAGCCGTGGACCGTCCGCCAGTACGCGGGCTTCTCCACCGCCGAGGAGTCCAACGCCTTCTACCGCCGCAACCTCGCCGCCGGCCAGAAGGGCCTCTCGGTCGCCTTCGACCTGCCGACCCACCGCGGCTACGACAGCGACCACCCGCGCGTCACCGGCGACGTCGGCATGGCGGGCGTCGCCATCGACTCCATCTACGACATGCGCCAGCTCTTCGACGGCATCCCGCTGGACAAGATGTCGGTGTCGATGACCATGAACGGCGCGGTGCTCCCGGTGCTCGCGCTGTACATCGTCGCGGCCGAGGAGCAGGGCGTACCGCCGGAGAAGCTCGCCGGGACCATCCAGAACGACATCCTCAAGGAGTTCATGGTCCGCAACACCTACATCTACCCGCCGCAGCCGTCGATGCGGATCATCTCGGACATCTTCGCGTACACCTCGCAGAAGATGCCCCGGTACAACTCGATCTCCATCTCCGGCTACCACATCCAGGAGGCCGGAGCCACCGCCGACCTGGAGCTGGCCTACACCCTGGCCGACGGGGTCGAGTACCTGCGCGCGGGCCTGGACGTGGGCCTGGACGTGGACGCCTTCGCGCCGCGGCTGTCGTTCTTCTGGGCGATCGGCATGAACTTCTTCATGGAGGTCGCCAAGCTGCGCGCAGCCCGGCTGCTGTGGGCCAAGCTGGTCAAGCAGTTCGACCCGAAGAACGCCAAGTCCCTCTCGCTGCGCACCCATTCGCAGACCTCGGGCTGGTCGCTCACCGCCCAGGACGTGTTCAACAACGTGACGCGCACCTGCGTCGAGGCGATGGCCGCCACCCAGGGCCACACCCAGTCGCTGCACACCAACGCCCTCGACGAGGCGCTGGCCCTGCCCACCGACTTCTCCGCCCGCATCGCCCGCAACACCCAGCTGCTGCTGCAGCAGGAGTCGGGCACCTGCCGGGTGATCGACCCGTGGGGCGGCTCGGCGTACGTCGAGAAGCTCACCCACGACCTCGCCTCCCGGGCCTGGCAGCACATCCAGGAGGTCGAGGCGGCCGGCGGCATGGCCAAGGCCATCGACGCGGGCATCCCCAAGATGCGCGTGGAGGAGGCCGCCGCCCGGACCCAGGCGCGCATCGACTCCGGCCGCCAGCCGGTGATCGGCGTCAACAAGTACCGGGTGGAGAACGACGAGCAGATCGACGTGCTCAAGGTCGACAACTCGGCGGTGCGGGCCCGGCAGATCGAGAAGCTGCGGCGGCTGCGCGAGGAGCGCGACGAGGCCGCCTGCCAGGACGCGCTGAACGCGCTCACCCGCTCCGCGGAGGCCGGTGCCCAGCGCGGCGGCTCGCTGGACGGCAACCTGCTGCACCTGGCCGTCAACGCGGCCCGGGCCAAGGCCACCGTCGGCGAGATCTCGGACGCCCTGGAGAAGGTGTACGGCCGCCACTCCGGCCAGATCCGTACCATCTCCGGTGTGTACCGAGACGAAGCGGGCCCCTCCGCCCCCCTCCAGCGCACCCGTGACCTGGTCGAGCGGTTCGAGCGGGCCGAGGGCCGGCGGCCGCGCATCCTGGTCGCCAAGATGGGCCAGGACGGCCACGACCGCGGCCAGAAGGTGATCGCCACCGCCTTCGCGGACCTGGGCTTCACCGTCGACGTCGGCCCGCTGTTCCAGACCCCGGCCGAGGTCGCCCGCCAGGCCGTCGAGGCGGACGTCCACATCGTGGGCGTGTCGTCGCTCGCCGCCGGCCACCTCACCCTGGTGCCCGCGCTGCGCGCCGAACTCGCCGCGGCGGGCCGGGAGGACATCACCATCGTGGTCGGCGGAGTGATCCCGCCGCAGGACTTCGACGCGCTGTACGAGGCGGGCGCGGCAGCCGTGTTCGGCCCGGGCACGGTGATCCCGGACGCCGCCTTCGACCTGCTGACGGCACTGGCGGCCGACCTCGGCCACGAGCTGTGACCGCCTGATCGCATGCCTCCGCGGACGATCGACCTCGACAGCTACACGACGGGTGTCCTCGACGGCTCGCGCGCCTGGATCGCGCGCGCCGTCACCCTCGTCGAGTCCACCCGGCCCGACCACCGCGCGCTCGCGCAGCAGCTGCTCCAGCGGCTGCTGCCGCACGCCGGCGGGGCGGTCCGGGTGGGCATCACCGGCGTACCCGGTGTCGGCAAGTCGACCTTCATCGACTCCTTCGGGACGATGCTGACCGGGCTGGGCCACCGGGTCGCGGTCCTGGCCGTCGACCCCACCTCCAGCCGGACGGGCGGCTCCATCCTGGGCGACAAGACCCGGATGGAACGCCTGGCGGTGGATCCCGCCGCGTTCGTCCGGCCTTCGCCCACCTCCGGGACGCTGGGCGGCGTCGCCAAGGCCACCCGGGAGTCGATGGTGGTCATGGAGGCCGCCGGGTACGACGTGGTGCTGATCGAGACGGTGGGCGTCGGGCAGTCGGAGACGACGGTGGCGGGGATGGTCGACACCTTCCTGCTGCTCAGCCTGGCGCGGACCGGTGACCAGTTGCAGGGCATCAAGAAGGGCGTGCTGGAGCTCGCGGACGTCATCGCCGTCAACAAGGCGGACGGACCGCACGAGCGGGACGCGAAGGCTGCCGCGCGTGAACTCGCCGGCGCGCTGAGGCTGTTGCAGCCGCCGGACGCGGCGTGGACGCCGCCGGTGCTGACCTGTAGCGGGCTCGACGGGGCCGGGCTCGACGTGCTGTGGGAGCGGCTGCAGCAGCACCGCAAGGTGCTGGACGCGACCGGCGCGCTGGCGGCGAAGCGGCGGGAGCAGCAGGTCGAGTGGACCTGGTCGATGGTCCACGACCAGCTGTACGCGCGGCTGCACGAACACTCGGAGGTGCGGCGGCTCGCCCCGGAGCTGGAGGCCCGGGTGCGGGCCGGTACGCTGCCGGCGGGGCTGGCCGCCCAGCAGATCCTGGACGGCTTCTTCGGTCACTCCTGAGCGGAGCCGGGGACCATCGCCACCATCGTCGAAGCCGTTCTGACCGGGGCCGGCGCGCAGTCCGTCCGGGCCGCCGTACGGGATGTGGGCGCCGTGCACCGGCGCCCGCGTCCCGGGGTACGTCCTCGGCACCCGCATCGACGGCGACGTCCGCCGGACCAGGTCCGCCTGCGGGTCAGCGGGCGCGCCCAGGTCATGCAAGGAAACCCTGGAAGCCCCCGAGCGACCCGAGTGGGGCGACGCGCCGAAGGGCGCCACCCACCGGTCGACCGGGCTGCCTGACGCCCGCCACCGGATTGCCGAATTCCGCATTTCGCATTCCGCATTCCCGGAGCCGCCCATGGAGCGGCCCGAGCCGCTGAGCACGCCTTCGAGTCGCGCTTCAGAATTATTGATATTCATACGACCCAAGGGACCGTCGGCACGTCGCCCTTCCTGCCGCACGCCCCGGACGCCCGCCATGTGACCCCTGCCACAGTTGTGCGGACGGCTTCGTTCGCCGTCGACCGACTGCATGGCCGAAACGTTCCGCCATGGCCAGATATTGCATGACCATTCGTCAAACATTCATATCCGGTGGCAGTGTGTGCGTAGCCGTACCACCCTTCTGCACCAGGTTCACATGATCGTGTACACGCTGACGAATGGCTGAACTGTGCGCACCATCCCTTCGGATCGCATTGCCGCAACCACCCGACCCCGTCTCGCCGACGGAAGGCTCGACCTCCGGGAGTTCTCCCGGCTGGCCGGGGCCGTCGGGGGGTATCCCTACGTGAAGGTCGTGTTCGACCGCGAGGAGTCGGTGCTCCACTTCATCGACAGTGCCGACGGCACCCTGCACGTGCGGTACATCGCCGGTCAGATCCTCGGCCTGCCGCTCGACGAACTGGCCCGTGGGCTCGACGCGTTCAACGACGACGTCTACCGGAATCCGGAGCGCCGCTTCTACCTCGGCACGCTCGCCCGGCACGGCCGGGAGGCCGGCGGGGACTTCCTGTCCCTGGAGACGGTCGACGTCGACACCATGTCGCAGGACATGCTGCGGTTCTTCTACCACCGGGTCCGCGCGCACATAGACCCGGCCGTGCCACTGGTCCTCAAGCCGGCCAACCACCGGCAGGAGGGCTACATCGCCCGCATACCCGAGGCGGAGATCCCGCGCGTCCTGTCCCACGAGCTGTACTCCACGGCCGCGTTCGTGCCGCTGGCGGCCGGGGAGGCGCGCGGGCGGCTGCGGGTGTTCCGGTCCGAGGAGGAGTACCGGGCCGACCCCGAGCCGCTGGAGTGGCAGGACATCGTGGTGATGCCCCGGGTGCCCGAGGACATCCCCCGGGTGTCCGGCATCATCCACGCCGAGCACACCACACCGCTCTCCCACATCAACGTGATGGCCACAGGGTGGCGGATCCCCAACGCCGTCGGCATCGGGGCCCTCGACCGGATCGAGCGCGCCGGACTGGCCGGCCGGTGGGTGCGCTACCGCGTCGACGCCGACGGCGAGGACCTCGTCCTCGAAGCCGCCGAGCCGGGCACCGGCGGCCGCGAGAGCACCCGGCCGGCCACCCCGGACGAGCGCGTCGCCGTGGAACTGCCCGACCTCGCGCCCACCCCGATCACCCCGCTGTCGGAGCTGCGCACGGGCGACGGCGCCCGGTTCGGCACCAAGGCGGCCGGTCTCGGCGAACTCACCCACCTGCTGGAGCACGGCTCGCCCCGTTGGCTCGGCTTCTACCGCGTGCCCCGGCCGCCCCGGGAGAACCTGCTGCGCTACCTGGCCCGGCAGCTCGACCTCCCCGAGGACGCGGACGAGACCGAACTGGGCTCCGCCGCACAGCGCCTGGTCAAGGAACACGTCCAGGTGCCGCGCGGGATCGTGCTGCCGTTCTCCCTCCAGCAGCGCTTCCTCGACTCCTCGCCCAGGCTCCGGGACGCCCTCGCCCGGCTCGACCGCACGCTCCGGGACGGCTCTGCGGACGGCGCTGCGGACGGCTCTGCGGACGCCACTGCGGACGGCACCTCCGAGGCGGACCGGATCCGGGAACACTGCCTCGACGTCCAGCGGCTGGTCCGCACCACCCCGGTGCCCGCTCCGGTCCGCACCGAGATCGAGCGAGCGGTCGACCGGCACCTGTACGGCTCCCCCGCCCAGGTCGTCCGCAGTTCCTCCAACGCCGAGGACCTGCCCGGCTTCTCCGCCGCGGGGCTCTACGAGTCGGTGGCGGACGTCAGCGGCACCGAAGCCGTCCTGGACGCCGTCCGGGAGGTCTGGGCCTCGCTGTTCTCGCCTCGGGCGGTGCTGCTGCGGAGCCAGGCGGGCATCCCGCTGGAGCACTGCCGCATGGGGGTGATCGTCCAGGAGCAGGTCGGCGCCACCGTGGGCGGTGTCCTGGTCAGCTGCAACCCGCTGAGCCCGCAGGACTTCCGCAACGTCTACCTCAACATCTCGCCGCGCTCGGTGACCGACGTCGTCACCGGCCGGGGCGCCCCGATCCAGTACCTGTGCAACACCCTGGAGGGCGGCAGCCGCACGGTCTCGCTGGGCACCACCGGCACCGACCTGGACGCCGGGACCAAGGAACTCCTGCGCCGGCTCGCCCTGATCAGCCGCCTGGTGCAGGCGCACTTCGCGCCCGACGAGACGTACGGCGCACCGGTCGACATCGAGTGGGCGATCGCGGGCGACCGGGTCGACCTGCTCCAGGTGCGCCCCTTCCGGACCACTGGCTGAGGCCGGCGCACGGACACCTTCTCGCAGTGAACTCCTCTCGGAAGAAAACACGTTGAACAAGATCCTGTACGTCTACGTCAAGGGCGGGGCCCCGCTCGAATACGCCTTCCCGCGCATCGCCGCCTGCGGGGAACTGCACGTCCTCGCGCTGGCGCCGCTGCCGGCGACCGCGGAGGACGTGTGGCGACCCAGTTGTACCGGCATCGAGCTGGTGCCCGACGCGCCGCGCGGGGACGACCTGGTCGAGCTGATCGTCGAGCACGCGAAGGCCATCGGAGCCGACGCGATGCTGACGCTCTCGGAGTTCGCGGTGCTGGCCGTCGCGCGCGCCGCAGAGCGGCTCGGCCTGGCCGGGGCCGGCCCGGGGATCGTCCGCGCCCGGGACAAGCGGCTGATGCGGGAGGCGTGGGCCGCCGCCGGTGTGCCCGTACCCGGGTTCCGCCGGGTCGACAGCCTCGCGGACCTGGACGCCGCGCTGGCCGCGTTCACCCCGCCGCTGCTGCTCAAGCCGGCCTGGGGCGCCGGGTCCGTCGCCCAGATCGTGCTGCACGGGCCCGAGGACGCCGCCCCCGCCTGGGCTGACATCGAGGCCGGGCTGCAGGCCGGCAGCCGGGTCGGCATGAACGAGCTCTACGCGGCGGACACCGACCGGGACCGCCTGGTCGAGGAGATCGCCGAGGGCTCCACCGAAGGCTGGTACGACGAGCCCGGCTACGGCGACTACGTGAGCGTGGAGGGGATCGTCGCGGACGGCGTCCACCACGCGCTGGCCATCACCGCCAAGCTGCCGACCCTGCCGTCCTTCGTCGAGGTGGCCAGCACCTCGCCCGCCGTCCTGCCGGTGCCGTTGCAGCGCCGGATCGAGGAGGTGACGCGGCAGGCCGTCGACGCGCTCGGGCTGGAGAACTGCGGCACCCACACCGAGCTGAAGCTGATGCGGGACGGCGGGCTGGTAGTCATCGAGACGGCCGCCAGGTTCGGCGGCCTCCTGACGACCAGGCAGGTCCACGAGGTCTTCGGACTCGACCCGATCGGCATGCTGGTGCGACAACTGCTCGGCGAGCACGTCGACTACCCGGCGGCCATGCTCACCGACGGGGTCAGGGCCGCCGCGTCGGTGGCCGTCGTCCCGGCCGACGCCGCCGGGGTGCCCTGGCGGACCAGCCCGGTCTGGAACCCGGAGGCCGTCGACTGGCAGGGCCTGCTGTCCCCGGGCAGCACCATCGAGGCCGTGCCCGCCTTCGCCATGCCGACGGGCCGGCCCGTCCCGGCCTTCGACCCCGCCGCGGGGTCGCGCAACTGGCTCGGGGTCTACCTGCTGACCGCCACCGACGCCGCCACCCTGCACCGGGACTGCACCGCCGTGCTGAACGGCCTGGAGGCAGCCCTCAACCGGGCCGCCTCCTGATCGCCCTCCCGTTCGCACCGACTCCGACCACCGAGGTTCCTTCCATGCGTGTACTGTTCGCCGGCGCCCCCGGCCTCGGCCACCTCTTCCCGCTGGTCCCGCTGGCCCGGGCGATGCGCGGGCTCGGCCACGAGGTCGCGGTGGTCTCGATGGACGGCGGCGAGCCGGTCGCCGCGTCCGGGCTGCCGTACCTGCCGCTCGCCCCGGGCGTCGACTGGCGCAAGGAGATCAGGGAGGCCGGCCGCACCCGGCGGCCCGACCTGATGCACCGGGTGGTCGAGAGCAACTCGGCCGACCGCGAGGCGTTCGTCCCGCTGGCCGCCCACGTCAACAGCGGGGTGGCCGACGCGATGACCGGGCTCACGGAGCAGTGGCGGCCGGACCTGGTGGTGTACGAGTACCTGTTCCCGGTGGCACTGCTCGCGGCGGAGCGCCTCGGCGTACCCGCCGTCCAGCACGACCTGGGGTTCGTCCGCACCCCGAACCTGCGCGCGCTGATGCTCGCCGAGATGGCGGACACCTTCGCCCGGCACGGGATCGACCGGCTGCCCGAGCCGGCGGAGACCGTCGACCTCGCCCCGCCGAGCACCGCCGGGGGCGAACGCTACGGCTGCTCGCTGCGGCCCGTCGCCTACAACGGCGAGGGCGGCGTCCCCGACGAGCTGGCCGCGCCCGGCCGCCGCCCGCGGGTGGCGGTGACGCTGGGCACGGTGCCGCCCAAGACCGACGGCCTGACCAGGCTCGAACGGGTGATAGCCGCCGCGGCCGAGGTCGACGCGGAGTTCGTGCTGGCCACCGGCGACTTCGACCTCGACACGCTCGGCACCCTGCCGGACAACGTCCGAGCGTACGGCTGGGTGCCGTGGCGTGCGTTGCTCGACACCTGCGCGGCCGCGATCCACCACGGCGGCAGCAGCAGCGCGCTCGGCGCGCTGGACGCGGGCGTGCCGCAACTCGTCCTGCCCGACGGCTCCGACCGCTTCATCACCGCGGACGCCGTCCACGCACGCGGCGCCGGCCTCCGGGCGCGCGCCGAGGACATCGGCCCGGCACTGCTGAACCGGCTGTTCGACGACGAGGCGCTGATCCGCGCCGCCCGCGAGGTCAGCGCCGAGATCGCGACGATGCCGAGCCCGACGGCGGTGGCGGAACACCTCACCGGCCTCACCCGCACCGCCGGCTGACGCCCGGGCGCCCGGCCCGCGGGTCAGCACGGGTGCCCAGGTCATGAACGAAGACCCTGGAAGCCGTCCAACGGCCACACCCGGAGACGAACCCCGCCCCCACGGCAGCCGAGAACAGCACCCACCACACAAGGCGCGCCGTGGTCGCCACTACGCCACCTCGTAGAGCGGATCGAGGCCGCGCGCCGTGCCCCACCCATGCGTGGGGCACGGCGCTTCGCCGGTTTCCAGGCACTCGAACCAGACCGCCTTGCCCACGCCTGCCGGGCGCCACCCCCACGCGTGAGCCAGCGCCTCCACCAGCAACAACCCACGCCCACCCGTCGCTTCGGGATCCCGCTCCCGAAGCGGAAGCTCCGGACACCGATCGGCAACCTCCACCCGCACCCGGCCGCTACACCAGCGAACGGACACGACACACCGCTCCCGGGTGTGCACCAGCGCATTCGCGATCACCTCGCTCGCGCACAACTCCACGTCCTGAAGCGCGTCTTCCGTCAGCGGCACCTCCCACTCCCGCAGGATCGCCACCACCAGCCGCCGAGCCGCCGGCACGGCATCGCCGCACGGCGGCACCCCCCACTCCAGCGGAACCGGGAATCGAGCATTGCTCAGTGGACTGACGATCACGAGGGCTCCATCTGGTCACGAAGCGACGGTGCAACGCCATGCCGGATCGTTCGGGCCCACACCCACCGTCCGAATGGCTGACATCAAGTCAACGCGGGTACGCACGAAGAGAGAACCGGCGAAGCTGGTCCAGGCGTTGAACCGGTTGAACAGAGGACGGGATCGCGATGACGCACCGACCGCGCACACCGAACACCGAGCTCGCGGCGCTCATGCAGCAGGCACAGTGGGGCAACGACCAGCTCGCCCGGGCCGTGAATCGCGTCGGCACCGAGGCCGGGCTCCGGCTGGCCTACGACAAGTCGGCCATCTCGCACTGGCTCTCCGGCACCCGGCCCCGGCCCGGGGTCCGGGAGGTCATCCGGGAGGCCTTCTCCCGTCGACTCGGCCGCCCGGTCACGCCCGAGGACACCGGTTTCGAGCCGGACACAGGAGCGACGGCAGACCGGGGTGTCCTGCCCGACCTGATGTCGATCGGAAAGGGCGATATGGACCCGTCCCGCCGTGGCGTGCTCGCCGCCGGGCTCTACTCGCTAGCCCTGACAGTGCCACTGTTCGACGACGACGCTGACCGGATCACCCACGCCGCAGCCGGACGCACCGTGCGCGTCGGCCAGGGCGAGGTCGAGACCGTCCGAACGATGACGGATCGGATCGCCGACATCCTCGACGAACTCGGCGCAGCCCACGCCCGGCCGATGGCCGCGGCGTTCCTCGTCAACTCCGTCGGCCCCTGGCTCCAGGCCTCCGGCACCACGAAAGTCAAGGCCGACCTGCTGTCGGCCGCCGCCGACCTCACCTACCTCACCGGCTGGATGGCGATGTACGAGACCGCCCACGGCCTCGGCCAGAAGTACTACGTCCAGGCCCTCAAACTCGCCCGCGAGGCCCAGGACCACGTGACCTACTGCCGCACCCTGCGCGGCATGGCGCTCCAGGCATCCAACCTCGGCTACGGCCCGAAGGCCCTGGAACTGGCCGACTCGGCCGCCGAAGCCGCCCCGGCCTCCGGTCCGCGACTGCGCGCCTTCCTCACCGGCCAACAGGCGCACGGTGCCGCCATGGTGAAGGACCGGCGCCAGGCCTTCGCACGCCTCAGCGAGACCGAAACCGCCCTCGCCCAAGCTGAGGGCCGCAACGACTCCGTCGGCGGCTATGACCAGGCCGCATACCACTTCCACGTCTCCCACGTGCTCTACGAACTCGGCGACCTCCCGGGGGCGATCAAGGAACTCCAGCTCTCCAACCGGGTCCGACCGACGAACGAGAAGCAGGGCCGGGTCCACGGCAACGGCCTGCTCGCCCGCCGGCAGATGGAACTCGGACACGTCGACGCGGCCTGCGCCACCTGGGACGCGTTCCTGGACGACTACGTCACGATCAGCTCCGTCCGCGGCGACGAGCACTTCCAGGCCTTGAACAAAGCCCTCCCGGCCCACGCCGCCAGCCGCACGGTCCGCCAACTCCATCAGCGCACCCGCGACGTAGTCCGCCAGAAGGCCGCGTAAGCGGTGGGCTTCGGTCTCGTCGTACGCTTCGTCGCCCGTGACGCGGCAGCCGCCCGTGCGTTCGACCAGCTCGCGGATACCACCCTCAAGGACATCCGCACCAAGGAACCCGGCACCCTCGTCTACGTCAGCCACACTGTGCCGGGCGAGCCGAACGTCCGGGTCTTCTACGAGCTGTACGCGGATCGCACAGCCTTCGAGGAACACGAACAACAGCCTCATGTTCGCCGGTTCCTGGCAGAACGGGACCAGCACCTCGAATCGTTCGAGGTGACGTTCCTGGACGAGATCTCCGGCAAGAGGCCGACAGGTGACGGGGTTCGGATCGGGATCACGGGGCACCGGGGGCTGTCGGCCGAGGTGGAGGGACAGGTCCGCCGGCTGCTCGAATCCTCGCTCGCGAGCGAGGATTCGAGCAGCCTCACCATCGTGTCCTGCATCGCGGACGGGCCGGATTCGTGGCTGGCGGACGTCGCGCTTGAGCGGGGTGCGCTGCTGGAGGTCGTCACTCCTGCCGATCACTACCGCGACGGGTTGCCAGAGTGGCATCACCCCACCTACGACCGGCTCCTGGAATCCGCCTCCGCGATTCACCGGACCGGGCACGTGGAATCCGACGAGGCCGCCCACATGGCAGGCGGCGAGCTCCTCGTCCAGCAGGTCGACAAGCTCCTCGCCGTCTGGGACGGCCTGCCGGCCCGGGGCTACGGCGGCACGGCGGACGTGGTCGCGTACGCCCAGCAGCACGGCGTACCGGTCGAAGTGCTGTGGCCACAAGGAGCACACCGATAGGCCCGTCGCCGCCCTCCCCAGGAGGGCGGCGACGCGCGAGTACGGCGACCGCAGAACCCCGTGTGTCAGACCTGCTTCTCGCCCATCGCAGCACGAAGCCAGTCGAGGGAGTCGCTTGCCAGAACGGCATCGGCGAGAGCGGTGGCGGTCTTCGTGGTGAGCCGCCTACGGCTGTTGTCGATCCACCGCTGAGCGTTCGCGTAGCCATGGGCCTTGTATTCCACACCCTGGACCAGGCACTCCAGCTTGTCGGCGTCCCGGGCACACACCGCCTCCAAGGACTCCTTCGTCTCGTACTCCGCTACGAGATCCCGGATGGTCGAGGCCAGGACATCCGGCATCCCGGCGACCTGGTCTGCCGTCACCGCCGCCGGATCGGCGCTCGGCGCGTACTTCTTGCCCAGGTGGTTGACGTCCCCGGTGCGTGTCTCCTGGGAGTCGTGCCACACGGCGAGGAAGGCAGCCTGCGCCGGATCGGCGCCTTCGAGCTTCGCGATGATGGAGGCGATCAACGCAGTCCGCCAGGAGTGCTCGGCGACCGACTCGGGGTCGCGGACGCCCGCCATCCACCAGCCCGTGCGCTTGGCCTGCTTGAGCGTCCCGGCTTCGAACAGGAACCTCGCCACCGAGGTCAGGTCCTCTGCCACTGTCTGGCTCCTCTCACGCCTCGGCAAGGCGGATCGCGTAGCGGATGCTGTCGAGTTCGCGCCGCCCGCGCGGCGAGAGCTCCCGACTATCCAACATCACTGGAAGTCGGGAGCGTAGAGCGCGGGTTGCCGCTCCGGAACGCAGCAGGTTCGGCCGCGCCTGGAGCAGTGACCACACGGTGTGGATGTTGAGCTCGGCATACCCGTGTTCAGGGGCGAGGCCGCCGGCGAGGTGGGCGAGAAGCTTGTCCCCCGGCCATGGACCTGGTGCCCCGGACGCTATGAAGTCATCGGAGAATTCGAGGTTCGGCACGTCACCGATCCAGTAGGACCAGTAGTTGAGGTTCGCGACGGCCCCGCGCTCGTCAGCGAGGTCCGCATCGATGAAGTGGTTCATGCGGTCCCGGTCGCCGTGGCGTGCGGAGATCATCGCGAGAGAGCGGGAGTTGAGCCAGCAGGTCAGCCAATCGTTCGACAGCCGGGTTCGCTGCTGCTCGGCGAGCCACTCCCGGGTGTCGCCGTGGGCGTCGTACCCGGCGAGGTACAGCGCCTGGCGGCGCACGAGAAAGTGACCCTCCCCACGCGCTTCCTCGGCCGTCTGTCGCATACAGGTGAAGAACCGAGCGCGATCGGCGACGCCGAGCTCCGGCCCGGTCGGCACGGGCCCCCTTCGTGGGCGCGGCGGGGTCGGAAGGTCGCGCACAGACTTCGGCATCACACCGCCAACCGACCACATCAGGATCTCTACGAGATCCCGCTGCATCACCATCGATCCCAGCGGGCTGTTGTGTGCCGAGGTGCGATCTTCGAGGACGCCGGCAAGTAGGATGTCCGCTTCGAAAGCCCGTTCCAGTTCCTGGAGCAGTGCGGGAGCAGTGCCCATCTGCATGAGCCGATGGCGGTGGACGAGCATCTGTCCCACGGGGATCGCCGTCAAGGGTCGACGCCCGCTCTCCCAGCCGGCAATGGTGTCCGGCGATACCGCCAGCCGCTCGGCGTACTCGTCCTGCGTGCAGCCGTGCTGCTCGCGTATCACCCGAAAGAGGTACCCCGAGATCGTGCCCGAGCGAGGGCGTGACGACCGACCCTGACTGCCAGTCAGGGAATTCGCTGAACCAGACCGCATGAGAGCCCCCACTTTCGGGAGTTCGCGCCAACACACCAGTACTCGTGGTCACTTCAGGTCGTGATCTCGGACCCCTACCTTCGTAGAGAACCCTGGCCGAGGCCACTCGGATGCCCTGGCCGGTGGGCAACGGTACTCGTCGACCTCGTACCGAGAAGCGCGATCAGCTGTTCCACGACGACCGAGTAGGAGAATCCCATGGGATGGGGTACCGGCAAGGGCGGGAGCTCCGGCGGCGGCAGCGGGCCCAATGACGGGGGCCAGGGCAAGCACGCGGACAAGAACAAGAAGGACTTCGGCACGTCCCCGCAGAACCAGGATCACCAGTCCGGCAAGTCCGAGGGCAAGCACCGGAAGGACGGCGACGAGAGCAAATGACCGCACACCAGCCCCGCGTGGAGCAGGCCTCCGTAGGCGGCCTGCTCCACGCGGTGTCCCAGCACCTCGGCCATGACCTGGCCCCCGAGTGGCGCGGGGCCGCCGAAGCGGCCCCGCGCCACCGGTTCCTGCCTGACCGGGTCTGGCTCTCCGGGGATGACGAGGCGCTGACGCCCTGTGATCGTGTGCGCGAGCCCGATCGATGGCTCGCTGCGGCCTACGGGGACGTACCCGTGGTGACACAGGTCGACGACGGGCGGGAGCCGGAGGATCCGGCCGACGCCTCGCCGTCGTCCTCTGCCTCGGCGCCGTCGATCGTCTTCCGGATGCTCGAACTCCTGGAACTCGCACCGGGAATGCGTGTCCTGGAGATCGGTGCAGGCACCGGGTACAACGCCGCGCTCCTCTCCCACCGGCTGGGCGATGCCAACGTGACCACGATCGAGATCGACCCCGCCGTGGCCGGGGTCGCCCGGTCCAATCTCAAGGCCGCCGGCTTCTCCCCCACCCTCGTCGGCGGCGACGGAGGTCTCGGGTGGAGCACCCGGGCGCCGTACGACCGGGTGGTGGCGACCTGCTCGGTCCGGCGCATTCCCTATGCCTGGGTCGAACAGACCCGGCCGGGCGGTGTCATCCTCACCCCCTGGTGCGACGACTGGAGCCACGGCGGGCTGCTCCGCCTCACCGTCGGCGACGACGGAACCGCCACCGGCCGCTTCTCCGCCGACAGCGCCTTCATGCTGATGCGGACCCAGCGCCGGGACCTCCGGCTGTTCCGGGACGTGGTCATGGACGACCACGTCCCGGTCGAGTCCGCGACCGGCCTCTCCCCCTGGGCCGTCGCCGACTCCTCCTTCGAGACGCAGTTCGCGCTCGGCCTCCGCCTCGGCGACCTCTGGTACGCCTGGCATCACGACCCCGACGTCGACGGCGTGGAAACCCGGCTCTGGGTCGCCACGGCCGACGGCGACTCCTGGGCCGCCGTCGACTGGGACGGCACTCGCGCCCCCGGGCGCTACACCGTGTGGCAGCACGGGCCCCGCCGGCTCTGGGGCGAGGTCGAGGCCGCGCACCGGTGGTGGCTGGACAACGGCCGCCCGGGGCCCGACCGCCTCGGGCTCACCGTCACACCCGACGGCCAGTGGGCGTGGCTCGACGACCCGGTCGATGCCTGGCCCCTGGGATAGCACGGTGGCCCCCGAGCATGCCGGATTCGCCGGGCGGGCGGCTCTCTAGGACACTGAACACCGTGACTGATGTGCGAGAGATCCTGGACTACCAGACCTTCGGCCGAGCGGTGCGCGAACTGGCGCAGACGATCGCCGACGACGGCTTCGAACCCGACCTCGTCCTGAGCATCGCCCGCGGCGGCGTGTTCGTGGCGGGCGGTCTGGCGTATGCGCTGGACTGCAAGAACATCCACCTGGTGAACGTCGAGTTCTACACGGGCGTGGGCACCACTCTCGACATGCCCGTCATGCTGGCGCCCGTCCCCGCGGCGATCGACTTCACCGACAAGAAGGTCCTGATCGCCGACGACGTCGCCGACACGGGCAAGACGCTGAAGCTGGTGCACGACTTCTGCCTCAGCCATGTCGCCGAGGTCCGGTCCGCCGTCATCTACGAGAAGTCGCACTCCCTGGTGAAGTGCGAGTACGTGTGGAAGCGGACCGACGACTGGATCGAGTTCCCGTGGTCGGCGCAGGATCCGGTCGTCAAGCGCCCCGGCCAGGTGCTCGACGCCTGATCCGCTGGTCCGGTGGGGCGGCCTCAGTGGGTCGCCCCCTCCGGGACGCGGAGGTCGGCGGTGCGGGTCGCGGCGGCGGTGAGGAGGGCGCGCAGGCCGTGGGCGACGGAGGCGGCCGGCAGCGAGGGCCCAGAGCCGTCGAGGACCTGTTCGGGCAGGGCGGGTATGTGGACGAACCCGCCGCGGACGGTGGGGCGTTCGGTGGCGAGCAGGTGCATCAGGGCGTAGAAGACGTGGTTGCAGACGAACGTCCCGGCGGTCTGCGACAGGGAGGCGGGCACGCCGGCTTCCCGGACGGCGGCCACGCAGGCCTTGACGGGCAGGGTGGCGAAGTAGGCCGCGGGGCCGCCGGGGACGACGGGCCGGTCGACCGGTCGCCGGCCCGCGTTGTCGGGGATGCGGGCGTCGTCGACGTTGACGGCGACGCGCTCGACGGTGACGTCCGGCCGGCCGGCTGCCTGGCCGAGGCAGACGACCAGGTCCGGGGCGCACGCCTCGATCGCCGTGCGCAGTTCCTCGGCCGCCTGCCCGAAGACGCAGCTCAGCCGGGTGGCGGTGACCAGGAGTCCCTCGGGCGGGTTGTCGGCCACCAGGCGGGCGACCTCCCAGGACGGGTTGACGTCGGCGCCGTCGAACGGTTCGAAGCCGGTGAGCAGGACCCTGGTCATGGGACGGCCTTTCTGGCGGAAGGGAAGAAGGCTGGTCAGAACGCGAAGAGCGACATGATGGCGATGTTGCAGACCAGCAGCGCGCCGGCGGTGGGGAGTTGGGCCTTGATCGGCCCGTACTGGTCCTTGAGTTCGAGCAGCGCCGCCGGGACGAGGTTGAAGTTGGCCGCCATCGGCGTGACCAGCGTGCCGCAGAAGCCGGCCAGCATGCCCACGGCCAGGACCACGCCCGGGCTGCCGTGCAGTTGGGTGATCAGGACCGGCCAGCCGATCGCGGCGGTCATCACCGGGAAGGCCGCGAAGGCGTTGCCCATGATGATCGTGAACAGGGCCATGCCCACGCAGTAGAGCGCCACCGCCGCGTACTTGCTGCCGTCCGGCAGGAAGTGGGTGGTGATCCTGCCGACTTGGGCGCCGACCCCGGCGCTCTGGAAGATCGAGCCCAGTACGGCGAGGAGTTGGGGCAGCAGCAGTGCCCAGCCCATGGACTCCAGCAGTCCGCGGCCGGAGTGGAGGGCGACGGCGGGGTTGCGCTCGCGGGTGAGCAGCAGCGCCAGGCCCAGGGCGACGAGTGAGCCGATGCCGAGCCCGAGGAGCGTCTCGCTGCCGGTCTGCAGCAGCAGGCCGCCGCCCAGGTGCACGCCCTTGAGGAGCGTTCCGCAGGCCAGCGCGACCAGCGGCAGCGCCAGTGCCGGGATGAACAGCCGGCTACCGAGGCGCGCGGCGGAGGCGGCCCGGCGCTCGGGGGCGGCGGTGGTCGAGGTGCCGCGGCCGGTGAAGCCGAAGCCGGCCAGACAGATCATCGCCAGGACGGCGACGCCCAGCGGCGCGGCGGGCGCGCTCTTGTCGGCGACCCACGTGCCGTAGCAGAAGCTGGCACCGAGCAGGCCCCAGAAGGCGGCGCTGCCGTAGCGCCTGGGGTTGCCGCGGTCCACGGCCATCTGCGCTGCCATCGCGAGGAAGACGGCTCCGACCAGCCAGTACAGCCACTCGACCTTGATCACTTGCTCGTCTCCTCGATGCGGTCGGCGGTGGTCGCCCGGTCGGCTGTCGTGGGCAGGTCGCGGGCCAGGGCGCGGTCCAGGCGCAGCAGGCGGGCGCCGTGGATGAGGGTGGCGCAGACGGCGGTGGGGATGGCCCACAGCGCGAGTTGCACCGGCTCCAGGTCGGTGTGGTAGGTCGCGTCGACGAAGCCGGTGATCAGGAGGATCGAGCCGACGGCGAGGAAGCAGTCCTCGCCGAAGAACAGGCCGACGTTGTCGGCGCTCGCGGCGAAGGACCGCACGCGTTCCCGGGCCTTGTCGGTCAGGGTGCCGTGGTGGCGTTCGGCGGCGGCCTCGGCCATCGGCGCGACCATCGGGCGCACCGCCTGGGCCGGTCCGCCGAGGCTGGTGAGGCCGAAGGCGGCGGTGAGCTGGCGGACCACCAGGTAGACCGCGAGCACGCGTCCGGCACTGGCCTTGGCGAGCCTGTTCATCAGGGTGCGGGCCTGCTCCTGCAGGCCGTGGCGCTCCAGCAGGCCGATCACCGGCAGGGTGATCGCGAAGAGGGTCACCGAGCGGCTGGAGGCGAAGCCCGTGCCGAAGGCCTCCAGGACCTTCAACGGGCTCATCCCGCCCAGCAGTCCGGTGAGGACGCCGGCGGCGCCGACGACGAGGAGCGGATTTCGCCGGGTGGCGAACCCGGCCACCACGACGAGGATGCCGACAAGAACGATCATGTTCCTGGCCGCCTTTCGGACGGGCCTCCGCCGTGTGGGTGACCGTCTGGGGCGCCACGGGCGGAGGAGGTCGGAGCCCGGGTGGGCCACGACCGTGCGGGGGTTGCCGCGAGGCTAGGGGATTGTGGAACAATCCGACAAGAGTTCAGGAGGTGGAACGTGACCGGAGTTTTCGACGCGCTCGCGGCCGACCGGGGCCGGCTCGACCGCGCCAGCGCCGCCCAACGCGTGGCCGAGGTGCTGCGCGACCACATCACCGAGGGCCTACTCGCCCCCGGCACCCGGCTGTCGGAGGAGGCCCTCGGAGAAGCGCTCACCGTCTCGCGCAACACACTCCGCGAGGCGTTCCGACTGCTGGCCGACCAGCGGCTGGTCGTACACGAGCTGAACCGGGGCGTCTTCGTCCGGATTCTCGAACCGGACGACGTCGCCGACATCTACACGCTGCGCCTCGCCCTGGAGACCGCCGGCGTACGCGCCCTGCACAGCGCCGCACCCGAGCGCCTGGCCGCGGTGCGCACCGCCCTGAACTGCGCGGAGGCCGCCGAGGCGGTCGGCGACTGGGTCACCGTCGGCACCGCCGACCTGCACTTCCACCAGGCCGTCGCGGGGATCGCCGGCAGCCGGCGGATAGACGAGTGCATGGCCCGCCTGATGGCCGAACTGCGCCTGGCCTTCGCCGCCGTCCCGTCGGCGCGCGGGCTCCACGCACCGTTCCTGCGCCGCAACCAGACGCTCACCGGACTGCTGGAGACGGGCGAGATCGACGACGCCGTGGTGGAGCTGACGAGGTACCTGGACGACGCGCGCGCCGTGATCGTCCGTGCGATGACGGACGGTCCGATGTCGGCCGGCCCGATGGCGGGCGGTGCCACGCCGGACGGTCCGATGCCGGGCGGCCCGATGACGAACGGCCCGATGGCGGGCGGTGCCACGCCGGGCGGCCCGATGACGGGCAGCGCGAGATGACCCCGCCCGGGGGCGCTCCCGTACCGGTGGTCGACCTCAACGCCGACCTCGGCGAGGGATTCGGCCGCTGGACGCTCACCGACGACGACGCCCTGCTGTCGGTGGTCACCAGCGCCAACGTCGCCTGCGGCTTCCACGCCGGGGACCCGACCACCATGCGACGGGTGTGCGAGGCGGCCGCGGAGCGGGGCGTGCGGATCGGCGCGCACGTCTCCTACCGGGACCTCACCGGGTTCGGGCGGCGGGCGATGGACGTCCCGCCGGACGAGCTGGCGGACGAAGTCGCCTATCAGATCGGGGCGTTGCAGGTGTTCGCGCGGGCAGCCGGAGCACACGTGGCGTACGTCAAACCGCACGGCGCGCTGTACAACCGGGCGGTGCACGACGAGGAGCAGGCGGAGGCGGTGGTCCGCGGCGTCCGACTGGCCATGGGGGCGCAGGAGCGGGCCCTGCCCGTCCTCGGGCTGCCCGGTTCACGGCTGCACGAGGCGGCCGGGCGGGCCGGGCTGCCGGTGGTCGCCGAGGCCTTCGCCGACCGCGCGTACACCCCGCACGGCACGCTCGTCCCCCGCCGCGAACCCGACGCCGTCGTCCACGACCCGGACGCGGTCGTCCACCGCTCGGTCGCCATCGCCCGGGACGGCGAGGTCACCGCGCGCACCGGCGACCGGATCCGGCTGCGGGCCCGTTCCCTGTGTGTGCACGGCGACACCCCGGGGGCCGCGGACCTGGCCCGACGGGTGCGAACGGCCCTGTGGACGGCCGGAGTCCGCGTCGAGGCGTTCGCGTGAGCGCCGAACGGACGGCGCGGACGGCGCAGATCGCGCGGGCCGGGACGAACAGGACCGACGGGATGAGCCTGCGCGTCCTGCGGGTCGGCCTGGACGCGCTCCTGGTCGAGCTGGACGGCGCCGACGAGACGACCGCCTTCCACGCCGAACTCCGGCGCCGACGCGCGGCGTCCGAACTCCCGGCCGTCACCGAGGTGGTACCCGCCGAACGGAGCGTGCTGCTCGACGGCGTGGCCGATCCCGACGCCCTGGCCGCCGAACTGGCCGGCTGGCGCATCCCGCCGCTACGGGCGGGCGCCGACCAGACCGTGACCATCCCGGTGCGCTACGACGGTGCCGACGTGGCGGAGGTCGCCGCACTGTGGGGTGTCGCCGAGGACGAGGTCGCGCGCATCCACTCCGGGACCGAGTTCCGCGTCGCCTTCAGCGGCTTCGCCCCCGGCTTCGGCTATCTGACCGGCCTGCCCGAGCACTACCGGGTGCCCCGCCGGGCCGTCCCCCGCCCCGCCGTCCCGGCCGGGGCGATCGCCCTCGCCGGGCCGTACACCGGCGTCTACCCGCGCTCGTCCCCGGGCGGGTGGCAGCTGATCGGGCGCACCGACGCCGTGCTGTGGGACCCGTCCCGGGAACCCGCGGCCCTGTTCAGCCCGGGGACCCGGGTCCGGTTCGTGATCGAGGAAGCCTGACCGCTGAGCCCGACCGCCCAAGCCCGACCGCCCAAGCCCGAACGAGGAAGCCCGACCGGGAAAACCCGACGCGAAGAGCCCGACCGAGGAAGCGTGATCGAGGGAACATGACCGTCACCATCACCAGTTCCGGCCTGCTGACGACCGTCCAGGACCTCGGCCGGCCCGGGCACGCGCACCTGGGCGTGCCACGCTCCGGCGCGCTCGACCAGCCCGCCCACCGGCTCGCCAACCACCTGGTCGGCAACCCCTCGACGGCGGCCACCCTGGAGACCACCGTGCTCGGCTGCTCGGTGCGCGTGGACCGCGCGGTGACGGTGGCCGTGACCGGCGCACCCTGCGCCGTACGGGTCGACGGGCGGCCCGCCGCCTGGTCCGCCCCGGTGCGGCTGCCCGCCGGGGCGCTGTTGGAGGTGGGCCCCGCGACGCGGGGTGTGCGCAGCTACGTCGCCTTCGCGGGTGGGATCGCCGCCGCACCCGTCCTCGGCAGCCGCTCGACCGATCTGCTCTCGGGGCTGGGCCCCGCTCCCGTGGCCCCCGGGGACGCGCTGCCGCTCGGCGATCCGGTCGGCCCGGCCGCCGGGGCGGACGTGGTGCCGACGCCCGCGCCGCCGGACCCGCTGCTCCTGCCGGTGCTGTTCGGCCCGCGCGACGACTGGTTCACCACCCGCTCGCTCGCCGTCCTCACCGGCTCCGGCTACCGCGTCTCCCCCACCAGCAACCGGATCGGCCTGCGCCTGGACGGCCCGCCCCTGGAGCGCGCCCGCGAGGGCGAACTCCCCAGCGAGGGCATGGTCCTGGGCGCGGTCCAGGTCCCGCCCGACGGCCGCCCGGTGGTCTTCCTCGCCGACCACCCCACCACCGGCGGCTACCCCGTCATCGGCGTCGTCCCCGTCACCGCCCTCCCCGCCGTCGCCCAGGCCGCCCCGGGCACCCCGGTCCGCTTCACCCCGATGCGACGGCGCTGAGTCCGCTACTTCCGGCGGGTGAGCCTGGTCTCCGCCTTGAGGAGCAGCGGCATCAGGGCGTAGACGACGACGGGGACGACGAGGGCGGTCATGACCAGCGTGCGCAGGGCCAGCGGCAGGTTGCCGAGGTAGGGGCCGAGGAGGAGGAAGGCGGTGGTGATGGTCGGGTAGACGGCGAGCCAGGTGAGCAGGGCACGGCGGTGGACCGACGGGGCGGCGGGCGTCACGGCGGGTGCGGCTGGGGCGATGGTGTCGGTGGTCATGGCGCGGGTCCTCCCCTTGGCGAGTGGCCGGAGTCCAAATCTCCAACCCTTCGGTTGGAGTTTGGCACGCGCGGGGGCGAATGTCCAACCGTAGGGTTGGAGTTTTGGGATATCGTGGGTCCATGGCCTGGGACACCGCACGCACGCAGCAGCTCCTCCTCGACGCCGCGGTCGAGGAGTTCGCCGAGTTCGGCCCGGACGGGGCCCGGATCGCCCGGGTGGCGACCCGGGCGGGGGTGAACAAGGAGCGGATCTACCAGTACTTCGGCAACAAGGAGCAGCTGTTCTCCGCCGTGCTGACGTCCGAACTCGGCAAGCTGGCGGAGGCGGTGCCGCTCGCGCCGACGGCGGGGCTGGACCTCGGCGACTACGCCGGGCGGGTCTTCGACTACCACTCGGCCAATCCGCACTTCTCCCGGCTACTGGCCTGGGAGGGCCTGCAACGCGGCACGGCGGCCGAGGAGTTGGCGGCCGGGCCGGAGCGCACCGCGCACTACCGCGAGAAGGTCGCGGCCGTCGCCGCCGCCCAGCGCAGCGGTGAGGTGGCCGGTGAGGTGGATCCGGCACGGCTGATGTTCGCGGTGATCGGCCTGGTGAACGCCTGGTTCACGCTGCCGCAGATGGTCCGCCTGCTGCTCTCCGGCACGGCGGACCACGCGACGGACCGGGCGGCCGTGGTCACCTTCGTCCGTCGCCTGACGAGGCCCGCGAGCGGCTGAGCGACTGCGCGCCTGAACGGCTGAGCAGCTGAGCAACTGAGCAGCCGCGCACGGCCCGCCGACGCGGCCGGATTCAGCGGCGGCGGGCCGCCTGGGCGGCCTGGCGGGTGCGGCGGACGGCGCGGTGGACGCGCTGGACGGCGATGAAGCGGTTCATCGCGTCGGTCAGGGTGAGCCGGTACTTGAGCCGCAGCTGGGCGTTGAGGTCGGCGACGTGCTCGGGGCCGATGGCGTGGAGGAGGCGGCTGACGTGCCGCTGGTAGACCTCCCAGTAGTTGCGGTCGCCGTCCGGGATGGACCAGAAGAACATCGGGATCTCTTCGGTCAGGCAGTTGCGGTCGTAGGCGCGCAGGTACTGCTCGGTGAAGAGCGGCTCGGGGCGGGCGAGCAGCCACTCGCGGACGAGTTCCATCGAGCGGACCCGGTCGATCAGGCCGCGCGGGTCGGTCTTCTTCTGGGTGATGGACAGGTTGCCGTCCTCGCGGACCCGCCAGTGGTAGATGGGTTCCGCGAGGACGTCGACCCGGGTGGCGAGGAAGTGGTGGGGGATGCTGACCGGGGCGTCCTCGTAGAGCAGGCCCTCGGGGTAGCGGATGCCGGCGGCGTCGAAGAAGGAGCGCCGGTAGACCTTGTTCCAGGCGGTGCGGTCGGTGACCAGGGCGGGCAGTTCGCTGACGTGGGTGCGCAGCCGGGTCTCGCGGAAGGGGCGGCGGTGGGCGTGCGAGGGGGTGAGGCCGGTGGTGCGCAGGCGCATCGCGTTGCCGGCCGCGAAGTCGGAACCGGTCTGGTCGAGCGTGCTGATCATCAGCTGGTAGGCGTGCGGCGGCAGGGTGTCGTCGCTGTCGACGAAGGTCAGGTACTCGGTGCCGGGGGCGAGGTGGCGCCAGCCGGTGTTGCGGGCGGCGCCGAGGCCCTTGTTCTCCTGCTGGACCAGCCGGAAGCGCTGGTCCCGGGCGGCGTACGCCTTGGCGAGGACGGGGCCGTCGTCGGTCGAGCCGTCGTCGACCATGACGCACTCGAAGTCCTCGAAGGTCTGGGCCGCGATCGAGTCCAGGCACTCCCCGAGGTAGCGCTCGACGTTGTAGATCGGGACCACCACGGACAGGCGCGGAGCCATCGAACGACCTTTCGCTCTGGAGCGGACGGGCCGGTCGGCCGGTCGGCCGCCGGTAGCCGGCGGAGCTCCGAGCCTAGCGACCGCGCGCCCGTCGCGGGCGAACAACGGGTGGCGGCGAGTCTTCGGTTCGGTGGGGCAGGTGTGGCAGGTGCGCCCGGCGCCAACGGCCGTGACGGGCAGACGCGGCGGGAACACGGGGGAACACTGGGGATGGCCCCGGACCGCCCGACCGGTCCGGGGCCTTCCCGCTCGGCCTACACTCAGACGCTCTTCACGGCGGCGAAGCGGGAGGAGACGTCCTGCCAGTTGACGACGTCCCACAGACGGGTGACGTAGTCCGGGCGGACGTTGCGGTACTGCAGGTAGTACGCGTGCTCCCAGGCGTCGAAGGCCAGCAGCGGGGTGGTGTTCTGCCCCACGTTGCCGTGGTGGTCGTAGACCTGCTCGACGATCAGGCGCTGCCCGAGCGGCTCCCAGGAGAGGATGCCCCAACCGGAGCCCTGGACACCGGTGGTGGCGGTGGTGAGCTGCTTCTTGAAGGCCTCGAAGCTGCCGAAGTGCTCGGTGATGGCGTCGGCCAGCTCGCCCTCGGGGCGGTCGCCGCCCTCCGGGGAGAGGTTCTGCCAGAACAGCGAGTGCAGCACGTGGCCGGAGAGGTGGAAGGCGAAGGTCTTCTGCAGGCCGACCAGGCCGCCGAACTGCTCCTTGTCGCGCGCCTCGGCGAGCTGCTCCAGGGTGTCGTTCGCGCCCTTGACGTACGCGGCGTGGTGCTTGGAGTGGTGCAGCTCCAGGATCTCGGCGGACATGGCCCGCTCGAGCGCGGAGTAGTCGTACGGCAGGTCGGGAAGGTTGTAGGTGCCCATCAGGACACGGCCCCTTTCGGCGGGTTGAGCGTTGACGATCGTGCCGGGACAACACTATTGCGCATGAGTTGCAGGAACGAAGCATGGGCTCCTGCTTATTCCTCACACTCCGTCGGGCACAATGGCCACCCGAACATGTAATGACTGATGAGGGTGAGTGACCATGACAGGGGCGCCTCCGGTGGTGCTGGGCATCGAGTCCTCCTGCGACGAGACCGGCGCGGGCCTGGTCCGGGACGGCGTGCTGCTCGGGCAGGCGGTGGCCTCCTCGATGGACGAACACGCCCGCTACGGCGGGGTGGTGCCGGAGATCGCCGCCCGGGCGCACGTCCACGCGATGGCCCCGGTGGTGCGGGAGGCCCTGGACCGGGCCGGACTGACCCTCGGTGACATCGGGGCCGTCGCCGTCACCACCGGCCCGGGGCTGGCCGGCGCCCTCCAGATCGGGGTGGCCGCCGCCAAGGCGTACTCCTTCTCGCTCGGCGTCCCGCTGTACGGGGTGCACCACCTCGCCGGGCACGTCGCCGCCGCGACCCTCGACGGCGGGCCGCTGCCGGACCCGTGCGTCGTACTGATCGTCTCCGGCGGGCACACCTCGCTGCTGCTGGTCCGCGACCTCGCCCGGGACCCGATCGTCCACCTCGGCGACACCCTGGACGACGCGGCCGGCGAGTGCTTCGACAAGGTCGCCCGGATCCTCGGGCTGCCCTACCCCGGCGGACCCGCCGTCGACCGCGCCGCCCGGGCCGGCGACCCGACGGCCGTCCGACTGCCGCGCCCGCTGACCGGGCCGCGGGACGACCCGTACGCCTTCTCCTTCTCCGGCCTCAAGACCGCCGCCGCCCGCTGGGTCGAGGCCCAGGCGGAGCCGCACGTCCCCGACGCGGCCGCCGCCCTCCAGGAGGCGATCGCGGACGTGCTCACCCAGAAGGCGGTGCGGGCCTGCACCGACCACGGGATCGGCACCCTGGTGGTGGTCGGCGGGGTCGCCGCCAACTCCCGGGTCCGGGCGCTCGCCGAGCAGCGCTGCGCCGCGGCCGGCGTCACCCTGCGGGTGCCGCCACTGCGGCTGTGCACGGACAACGGGGCGATGGTCGCGGCCATCGGCGACCTGCTGGTCCGGGCGGGGGCCGAACCGGCGCCGGCGGACGTGTCGGTGGACCCGTCGGCGCCGCTGGAGTTCGCGGCGCTCGCGCCCCGGGCGAGGCGCGCCGCCTGACGGACCGCCAAGGCGGCGCACCACCCGGCCGACTGACAAAAGGAACGGGAAAGGCACGGTTCGGTCTCGTCGGCCGGAAGCCCGGCTCCGGGTCTTCCCTTTACCTGAATGAGTGTGCCATTTTACATGTCACACATCAGGCTCCGTCCGTGCGCCCCAACCGCACGGCCCCCTCACGGTCCCGGAGGCCCCCACCCCATGCGTCCCTTCCGGATAGCGAAGGCGAACGCGCGCAGACTCCCTGCGCTCGGCGCCGCCCTGTTCCTCTCAGTCGGACTGTTCACCCCACAGGCGCACGCGGCCGACCGCCCGTCGACGCCGACACCGCATGCGGGCAGGCCGGTGGCCCCGCACGCGATCCCGGTGCCGAAGTCGCCCGACACCCCCCGGGACCCCCGCCCGCTCGCCGCCGAGAGCCAGGGCAAGCCCACCGCCCCGGCGGCGGGCAGCACCCTCGGCACCGCCCGGACGGCGCGGCAGCTGACCGCCTGCGACACCACCGGGTTCACCGGCAAGTCCGGCGCCGCACTGGTCCAGCAGGTCGAGTCGGCCGGCCTCGACTGCGTCAACACCCTCTTCACGCTCACCGGCAACGATGCCAAGGGCGCCTTCGACGAGGCCCAGATGGTCACCGTCGCCAACGCCCTGCGCGACACCGCCGCCGGCTACCCCGGCGACAACTCCACCTCCGCCGGGCAGTTGGTGCTGTTCCTGCGCGCCGGCTACTACGTCCAGTGGAACAACGCCGACGCCGTCGGCCCGTACGGCACCGGCCTGCGAAGCGCGATCCGCGGCGCGCTGGACGCCTTCTTCGCCGCCCCGCACAGCAAGGACGTCACCGAGGCCAACGGCGCCACTCTCGCCGAGGCCGTCACGCTGATCGACAGCGCCCGGGAGAACGCCCGCTACACCGGCGTGGTCAAGCGCCTGCTCGGCGACTACACCGGCGGGTGGACCGGATCGATGGCCGCGGCCGTCGGCAACACCGCGACCGTCATCGAACGCGGCTTCGAGCTCCCCGAGTTCACCGCCGCCCTCCAGGCCGACCCGTCCTTCGCCACCACCATGGCCTCCTTCGTCACCCGCAACAGCGCCCAGCTCACCGGCTCCGACCCGGTGACCAGGATCGGCATCCAGATCGGCAACCTGGTCGCCTCCGACGGGCTCCGGGCGCAGGGCCGGCCGATCGTCAAGGACCTGGTCAACCGCTACCCGCTGGTCGGCGCCACCGGTCCGCTCACCATGAACCTGCTCTGGTTCGCGGAGAACAAGGACGCCGGCAACTGCTCCTACTACGGGACCTGCGACGTACCCGCCAAGCTCGTCCCGCTGGTGCTCACGAGCGACCACACCTGCAACCCGAACCTGCGCATCCGCTCACAGAGCATGACCGCCCGGCAGAACACCGACACCTGCACCAGCCTGGTCAACCAGGACGCGTTCTTCCACCGGGTGGTCAAGGACAACGGCCCGGTCGCCGACGACCGCAACACCGCCCTGGAGGTGGTCGTCTTCGACGACTACTACAACTACAGCCTCTACGCCTGGGAGATGTACCACATCGCCGTCGACAACGGCGGCATGTACGAGGAGGGCAACCCGGCCGCACCCGGCAACCAGGCCCGCTTCATCGCCCACCAGGCCGACTGGCTGCGCCCCGGCTTCCAGATCTGGAACCTCAACCACGAGTACACCCACTACCTCGACGGCCGCTACGACATGTACGGCGACTTCGAGGCGGGCATGACCACCCCGACCATCTGGTGGGTCGAAGGCCTGGCCGAGTACGTCTCCTACGGCTACCGGGGCGTCCACTACGACGACGCCGTCACCCAGGCCGGCAAGGGCACCTACCCGCTGAGCGCCCTCTTCGACTCCACCTACGACAACGCCGACTCCACCCGGGTCTACAACTGGGGCTACCTGGCGGTGCGTTACATGCTCCAGTCGCACCCCCAGGACGTCGACGCGCTGCTCGCCGAGTACCGCGCCGGCGACTGGAACGGCGCCCGCACCCTGCTCAAGACCACCATCGGCACCCGCTACGACGCCGACTTCGCGACCTGGCTCAAGGCCTGCGCCGCCGACAACTGCGGCACCCCGCCCACCGACCAGGCCCCGCTGTGCACCGCCGCCGACACCCGGCAGTACGACAAGAACTGCCGCCGCGACGGCGTCGCCGCCACCACCGGCGACTACGGCTACAGCTTCCTGTACCTGCCGGCCGGCGTGCGGCAGCTGACCATCACCACCAGCGGCGGCACCGGCAACGCCGACCTGTACTACAACGGGCCGACCTGGGCCACCACGTCGTCCTACCAGGCGAAGTCCACCAACCCCGGCAACGGCGAGACCCTGACCATCAGCAACCCGCCGTCCGGCTGGGTCTACTTCAGCCTCCACGCCCAGCAGGGCTTCGGCGGCGTGACCGTCACCACCACCTACAGCTGACCGCTCCCGCACCCACCGGAGGGTCCCGCGTCCACGCGGGGCCCTCCTCGCGCGTCCAGAGGCCGTCCACCGCGCGTCCAGGCCGTTCACCGCGCGTTCAGGCCCTCACCTCGGGCCGGGCGGGCGCCCCGGGAACCCCGGTAAAGACTTCGGAAAATGCGCTGGTAATGACCCATCGGAAAGCCCCCACCGGAAAAGGTTATAACGATTCGCCATTAGAATGGGCCGTCAACAACGCGTAGAAATCGAACTCCGGTTGCCGAAGGGGTATCAGGAACGCGATCCTTCGGTTAAGGTCCTGCCTCAGTTGAAGCCGTTCGGCCTTCCGGACCGGAAAGCCGAACCCCACCCGACGGTGCGGCCGACACCCATTCGCCGTACCCGAAATCCCGGAAAGGGGAAAGCCATGAAGATGATCAAGGCGATCGTGAAGAAGTTCAAGCGTGACGAGGACCTCGCCAACCACGCGTGGATCCTGCACGTCATCTGATGCACCACGGCCGGTGGGGCGGGGGCCCTGCCTCCGCCCCACCAGCGCCGCATTTCATCGCTATTCCCACGGAGGCGGGATTCTCGTGCAAGAAATGGCGCCGGACACCGTCCGCGGACATTCCGTCGTCTTCGCCCCGCGAATTCAGGACCTGCTCGCCCGGGACACCAAGGTGTTCCGCGCCGACGCCCGCACGGTCGGCGTTTCCGACGCCGCCCTGACGGCGGAAATCGTCGCGGCCCGCCCGGTGCTCCAGACGGAACGCTCGGTCTACAAGCCCGCCGCCGGAGCCGACATCCCCCACGACAGCGCGACCCGGACGATCCGCGCGCTCGGCCAGGACGTCATGGCGGGCATCCGGACGCCGCCACCCCCGGCCCGCGCACTGGCCGGCGCCTGGCCCTACGCACCCACCTCCTACCTGCGCCGATGGCTCTTCGGTTCCGACCCGCTGCCGCTCTCCCTGCTGGCGAAGCGCGGCATCACCCGCTCCGACACGCTCTCCCGCCTGGTCGACCGCACCGTCACCGTCTGGCCGAACACCGAGGCCGCGGACGGCCGGTCCACGACGGCCATGGCCGGGCTGATCCACGGGGCCGCCGACCCCCTGGAGCGCAAGCAGGCCATCGCCATGTACCGACGGGCCTCCGCCACCCTCTGCGACGGCGTGGCCGCCCTGGCCGGCAACGCCCTGTGGCTCATGCGGGCGACCGACACCCCCCGGGGCGACCTCACCGCCGCCCTCTGGGAGACGCTCCGGCTGCTCCCGCCCGCCTGGATGCTCTACCGCAACGGCGGCGAGGCGTACGCCGGACTACACCCGGACCTCGGGCCCGAGGACAACATCGCGCTGCTCCCGCTGCTGATGCACCGCCACCCGGACTACTGGCCGGACCCACTGGACTTCCGGCCCCAGCGCTGGGCCGAGGTCGCCGACCCGGAGAAGACCCCCGGGTTCATGCCCTTCGGCTTCGACGGTGCCCGCTGCTGGGCCAAACACCTGGTCGTCCCGCTGGCCGAACGCCTGCTGACCGTCGCCCTCGACCACGGACTCACCATCCGCGGCCCCCGGCAGGACGCGCCCGTCCCGCTGCGCTCCCTGCTCTCGGTGCGGTTCGAGGCCTCCGTCGGCGCCTGAACGGCCGCCCTCCCGACATCACTGGACACCCCATGGAATCCCCCACGCTCGCCGACTGGGTCGGCGACCTCGACGGCTTCGCGGCCCACCGGTGGCAGCGCGAACCCGCCGTCCACACCCCGGGGCGGCCGGTCTCGCCGTTCGACCTCGACGCGCTGGACGCCGCCTTCGACGGCGGGCTGCTGCGCACCCCCTACCTGGAGATGGTCCGCTCCGACAAGGTGGTCATCCCGGCCGAGGCCTTCACCACCCCCCGCACGATCAACGGCACCACCCACCACGGCTACGCCGACCGCGCCAAGGTCCTCGCCCTGCTCCGCACCGGGGCGACCCTGCTGCTGCGCCGCGTCGACCAGTGGCACGGCCCCACCGGTGAGCTGGTGGCCCGGCTCTCCGAGGAACTCGAGCGACGCGTCGAGGCCTTCTTCTTCCTCACCCCCGCCGGCGGCCAGGGCCTCGCCGTACACCGCGACGACGCCGACGTGTTCGTCCTCCAGGTCACCGGACGCAAGACCTGGTACGTCCACGACGCGCCCGCGGCGGCCGAGTGGTCGCTCGGCGAACTCCCCGAGGACGAACACTCGGCGCAGCGCCTGCACACCGTCCTCGAACCCGGCGACGTGCTCTACGTCCCCCGCGCCTTCGCCCACCGCGCGGTCGGCGCCGGCGGACTCTCCGGCCACCTCTCGCTGACCATCCGCGACCTCTCCCTCCCGGACCTGCGGACCGCCCTGGAACAGCTGCTCGCCGAAGGACTGGGCCTGCCGACCCGCCCGCTCGGCGAGCCCGCGATCGCCGGCGCCTGCGCCACCCTGCTCGACCACGTCCGGGCGCGGCTCGCCAGCGTCACCCCCGAGGACGTGCTGCGCGCCGCCCGGGACGACCGGCCGACGCCCGCGGTCACGACGCCCGCGGTCACGACGCCGTCGGAGACCTTCGCCGGCACGGCCCTGAGCTGGGAGCCCGACGCCCCCGCCCGGGGAACCGTCGGCCGCACCTGGCGCCGGCTGCGCACCGCCGGACGCAACCGGTCAGTCCACTGACGGGAACACCACCTGCCCGCCGAGCCGTTCGAAGCACCGCCAGGACTCCTCGACCTTCGAACTCGTCGGCAGCACATCGATCCTGAGCCCGTGCTCCAGGGTGATCCGCAGATCGCCCTCCGGTACCCGCTCCACCGCCAGCACCCGGGGCGACTCCCGCGCCAGGAACGCGCGCAACGCGTCGGCCCCGATGTCGTACGCCAGGCGGTCACCGTTCCCGGCCGGCACCAGGTCGTCGGAACCCAGGTAGACCTCCCCGCACTGGACGATCCGGAACGGGCACCGGGCGTGCACCGCGAACCGGCTGCCCGTCGACACCTCCCCGGAGTCGCCCAGCGGCCAGGAGACCGTCGCACCGAAGTCGACCACCCCCATGCCCCCGAACCGGTAGACGCCGACCCACACTTCGCCGACCAGGCTTTGCAGCAGCCGGCCCTCTTCCCCGCCCTCGTCGGGCTCCCCGTCGACACCCATCAGGTCATCGTCCTTCATCCGGCCCGGTGTCTCCTCTCGTTTTCCGCGCGCCCCCGGGCTCCCCGGTGCGGCGGCCCGCGGCTACGGGGGGTCCGCACCCGGGCGGGTGATCGGCGCGGCGAGCGTCCCGGAGGGGGCCGTCGGGCTGCTGTCGGAACAGCTACAGCCGGAGCGGGTGGCCGCGGGGTCAGACGGCCGGCGGTTGGAGGGTGAGGACGGAGGGGGTGCTGTCGGGGGCGGCGAGGCGGAGGAGGCCGTGGCCGATGCCGGCCAGGCCGACCATCAGGGAGGGGCTGTGGACCCCGTGGGGCAGGCCGCAGCGCCAGCCCCGGGCTTCCAGGGCGTCCAGGGTGGCGTGGGCCTGCCGCCCGGTGGCGGCCCGCCACCGGCCGCCGACGAGGTGGAGGGCCTCCAGGTTGCCGAGATCGCCGTGGCAGAGCGAGGAGTTGTGGCCGAAGCCCTCCCGGAGGACCGTGCCGAGCGCGGTGTCGCGTTCGGCGAGGAGCACGTCCCGCTGTTCGGGCAGCAGGGGGGCGAGCGCGGTGCGGGCCAGTGCGATGCCCGAGGCACCGTGGCACCAGAGGGCGGGGTGGCCGGGGCCGTCGGGGCCGTCCTCGCGGACGTCGCGCCAGTTGGCGGCGGTGGTGTCGAACAGGGTGCGTTCGTACGCCACGGCGGCGAGGGCGAGTCGGGGCAGGCGCGGGTCACCAAGGCGGTGCCCGGCGCGGGCCAGGGCCCAGGCGATGCCGGAGCCACCGTGGGCGAAGCCCGCCAGGGGGCGGCGCGCGGCCTCCGCCAGGGAGGCGGGGAGCCAGCCGGTGCCGCCTTCGGGGTGCGGGCGGGCGGTCTGGACGAGGCGTTCGGCGCAGAGCGCCAGCGCGTCGGTGACGGCGGGCCCGGGGCGGACGGCCTCCCAGGCGAGCAGACCGCCGATGGTCCCGGCGTTCCCGGCGAGGACGTCGTACTGGGTGTCCTCGGCGGCGGTGGCGGCGAGGCGGTCGAGGACCAGGGAGCCGAGCGCGTCGAGTTCGGCGTCCGGGTGGTCGGCGGCGAGTTGGGCGAGCGCGTACAGTACCCCGCCGGCGCCGGCCAGGCCGCCGCCGAGCCGGTCGGCGCGCCGGCGGATCTGCTGACGAAGCGTCAGTTCGGCGGCCCGGGCTGCCTCGCGGTGGGTGCGGTCGCCGGTCGCCAGGGCGAGCTGGTGGAGGAAGAGGGTGATGCCCGCGGTGCCGCTGTACAGGTCCGGGCCGAGTTCGGCGGGGGCCCAGCGGCCGGGCGGGGCCCAGTTGGGACCGGCCCAGGCGAGGTCGGCGCCGCCCCGGTAGGCCTCGCGGAGCAGCTGTTCACCGGCCTCCACGGCCTTGGCGAGGGCGCGGGCCGCCAGGCCCTCATCCGGATCGGCGAGCCCCTCGCCCGGCTCCGCCGACTCCCCCTGCTCCACCGACTCTCCCGGCCCCGTCGGCGCGTCCCGCCGGGCGCTGGTGGCGGCCGACCCGCGCGGTTCGCGCACCCCGTCGGCCGTCGTCACCGAGAGCCTGAGCAGCTGGAGTTGGCGGGCGAGGTCCTCCTCGCCGAGGCCGTCCGCCTTGGCGAGCGCCAGGTCGAGGGCCGGCCGGTCGGTGACGCCCGGGACCAGGGCGCCGGTGGACGAGCGGGCGTCGACGCTGTCGGGGCGGATGGTGAAGACGGGTACGTCGCCGCGCCACAGGTCGGCACGTTCGTGCGCGACGAAGTCGAGGGCGTGCTCCTCCCAGCCGACCAGTGCCCAGAGCCGGTCGAGGTGGCGGTCCTGGTCGAGGGCGTCGCGCAGGACGTCCGGGTGGCAGGCGGTGTTGAGCAGCGTGCGGTACTCGAAGGTGTCGCGGCGCAGCAGACGGGTCTCGTCGGCCGCGAAGGCACGGAGCAGCGAGCGGAGTCGCTCCTTGTCGGCGGCGAGCAGCCGGTAGGCCTCGGTGAAGCCGGCCTCCAACTCCGCCAGGTGGTCGGCGAGTCGCAGCGACTGCTCGGCCGGAACGGGTCGGCTTCCGGGCGCTTCGACGGGCAACCGCCGGTATTCCAGGCGGAGTTCGTCTGTCCCCTGGCCGGTCAGGACGGGCACCGGGCGGGGCGGGAGGCCGCCTGGGTCCCAGCCGAGGGCGGAGATGTCGGCGCCGCCGTTGCCCTCGTCCCACATCCGCTCCGGGAGCAGGCCCGAGCGCAGCACCGAGTGCCGGGCCTGGTGGCGGGCCAGCCGCTCGGACTCGGAGAGGTCCTTGGCGGGCTCGTGCAGGTCGGGGTGGAGGATCGCCTCCAGGTCGATGAGCACGGGCTGGTCGCGGACGGCGAGCAGGTTCTGGGCGTGGCAGTCGACCGCGTCGAGCGCGTACATCAGCGCGGCGAGGGCGCCGGCGCGGTGGTAGAAGTCGCGCAACTCGGCGTCGCCCCTGGCCGGTTCGGCGGTGAGGTGGGCGACCCAGCCGTAGCCGTCGCGGGCCAGGTGGGTGAGGTCGCGCAGCGGCAGCCGCAGCTGCGGGTTGAGCCAGTGCAGGATCTGCTGGAAGTGGGTCTCGGCGCCGAGCGGCCGCGGCTTGTAGACGATCCGGACGCCGTGCTCGAAGCGCAGGGACCCGACCGTGGCGCCGCCGCGGTGCGGGTCGCCGAGGCCGGTGGCGAGTTCGGTGAGCCGGCCGAGCGGGCGGCCGCCGGCGAAGGTGCGGGCGAGGGCGGGCAGGTCGGCGGCGAGGCGGCGGAACAGGGTGAGGGTGGTGCTCGTCCACTGCTCGGCGGCGGTGGTGAGGCGCAGCGCCAGGACGGGGTACTCGGCGAGGAGTCGCAGCGCCTGCTCGGGCCGGGCGAGCCGGCCGAGGAAGTCCCGGTAGCGCCCTTCGGGCGTGTCGCCGGTCAACTCGCCGGTGAGCCGGGCGACATGGAGTTCGGTGATGACGGTCCGGGTCGCCATCCCGTGGGCGGTGCCGGTGAGGGAGGGGAGGGCGAGCGCGGCCAGCTCCTCGGGGGTGCCGAGGGCATGGGCGTCCAGGGCGGCCAGTCCGGCGCGCAGGCGGTCGTGGGCGTCGGCGAGCAGCGGGGCGACGAGCGCGGCGAACTCGTGCTCCGCGGGGATGTCCAGGGTGGCCGCCCGGTCGAAGGCGGCGGCGAGCCGCTCGGCCCACGGGTGCGTGCCGAGGCGGGCGGCGAGCGCTTCCGGAGGCTCGGCGAGGAGGGCGCGCAGGGCTTCGGGGTCGAGGCCGTCGGCCGCGAGGCGGTGGGTGAACCAGCCGCCCCGGTCGAACGGCGCCTGGGCCTGCCAGCGCTCCAGCTTCCGGGCGGCCCGGGCAGCACGGTCGGCGCTGTCGACGTCGGCGGCCCGGTCGGCACTGTCGGCGCGGTCGGTGTCGCCGGCGGGCTCCGGGTCGAGCCCTTCCGGTGCCCGGCCGCGGGCGTTCAGCGGAACGGCTCGGGCGGCCGCCCGCAGGAGTTCGGACGTGTCGACCACGGGGTGGTGCTGCCTCTCTGCTGGCTCTGCCTACTGCCGGCTCTGCCTACGGCCGGCTGCTTGTGGCTGCTGGTGCCCGCGCTCTTCGGCGGGCGGGCAGCGGAGGCCACGCCCGGCGCCGACCCCGGCCGGCCGTACGACCGGGCCGGGATCGGCGCCGGACCCCGGTCTCAGAAGCTGCAGACCCGGCCGCAGCTGGACCAGCCGTCGCAGGTGCTGTTCAGCACCGCGGCGGTCACGTAGAGCTCGTCCGCCGGCTCGCCGGCCGGGTGGACCTGGTGGCCCTGGCCGAGGGTGAGCCGGAAGTCCTCGTCCTTCAGTGCGCGAACCTGCTGAGCCGTGGGCTGCATGATGCCTCCTACAAGCGTTCGGGTCTGGCACAGGTGTGCCGGAGCGGGATCCTGACAGCGCCCCACCCGTCACACCAGGGGCATGCGCACCGGCGGTACGTGTTTCGGTCAGGATCGAACCACGGTGCGGCCGGCCGCCGTGCCCCCGTTCCACCAGGCCGGGCCCGGCCCGATCCCGCCGTCCGATCGTCCGGGCGGCCCAGTCCGGCCCCGCGCGGCACGACACGGCCCCGCACGTGGCCGAAAAACGGCCGGTTGCGCCCAGGTGAACCGCAGCCCTGGTTTGAACCCGGGGCTCCTGTGGCAGCGCCCCACACCGAGGGCCACGATGGAGACCCGAGCGACCCACCCCCGATCGGAGTGCGATGAGCGAGCAGCACAACCTCGTCCTGCTGACCTTCCCCGACCTCACCACCTGGCGCTCCGCCTTCGACGGCGCCCAGCACCTGCCGGGCCTGCGGATGGCGGCGGCGCTGGAGCGCAGTGCGGACGGGGTGCTGGAGGTCAGGGACACCTTCACCCGGGGCGCGGGGGTGGCGACCGTCGGCTCGGGGGTGGTGGGCGGCCTGGTGGGGCTGATCGGCGGGCCGATCGGGGTGCTGCTGGGCTTCGCGGCGGGTGCTGCGCTGGGCAACGCGGCGGAGGAGCACATCGCGACGGAGGCCGGCGCGGCGCTGATCGTGCTCTCGCCCCGGGTGCCGGACGGCGGGGCGATGCTCGCCCTGGAGGTGCGGGAGGCCTCGCCGGGGCCGGCGGACGAGCTGGCCGCCGAGTACGGGGCGTCGGTCGAGCGGATCGACGAGCACACCTTCAGCGAGCAGGTCCGCGCGGCGGAGCGGAAGGCCGAGGAGCAACGGACCGAGGAGCAACGGACCGAGGAGCAACGGGCGGACGGAGGCACCTGAGCCCTGCCCCTGCGCCGGGTCACTCCGTGCGCAGGGCGTCCACCGTGCGGGCCCGCGCCGCCCGGACGGCCGGGAGCAGGGCGCCGAGCAGGGCGATCAGGACGCCGCCGAGGCCGAGCAGGGCCAGGGTCGGGGTGCCGAAGACGTCCAGCGCCGCCGCCGGGAAGTCCAGTCCGGCGCTGTGGCCCATGGCGGGCACGGTGAGGCCGTGCAGCAGCAGTCCGACCGGCAGGCCGATCGCACCGCCGACCAGCCCGACCAGGAGCACCGAGGCGAGCACCACGCCGACGGTCTGGGCCGGGGTCATGCCGAGCGCCTTGGTGACGCCCATGTCGCGGGTGCGTTCGCGGATCTCCAGCACGACGGTGTTGAAGACGCCGAGTCCGGCGACCACGACCAGCAGCACGGTCAGGGTGGCGGTGAGCGAGTCGAGGGCGACGATCGAGTCGGCGGAGTGCTGCGGGACGCCGTCCTCGGCGCTCTGGCCGAGCGGGGCGAGCGCGGTGCCGAGGGCGGTGGCGTAGCCGGCGTGGTCGGTGCCCGGCTTGAGCGTGACGAACCACTGGTCGGGGACGGGCGCCGTCCCGCTCGGGAGGCTCGCGGCGTCGGTGAACAGCTCGTTGGTCTGCACGTGCGGGTCGAAGACCTCGCCGACGATCCGGACGGTGACCGGCCGGCCGTGGTCGGTGAAGGTCACCTGGTCGCCGAGCCCGACCGAGGCGGCGGCGAGGAAGGTGCTCGGCGCGACGGCCTCGCCGGGGCCCTGGTACCAGCGGCCGGTGACCATCCGGTAGCCCGCCCAGGAGGAGTCGCCCCGGAAGGCCGTCAGCGTGGTGCTCCCGGCCACGCCGGGGACGGTGACGTCCTCCATGCCGACGCCGTAGTAGGCGGCGGTGCCCGGCTGGGCGGTGAGGGCGGCGGTGACGGCGGCCGGGTCGGCCGCGGCCGGCGTCGCCGGGACGGCCCCGGGCTGGAGGGCCGGCCGGACGGGCGTGACCAGGACGTCCGCGCTCGCGTGGTTCTTGGCCTCCTGCACCCAGCTCATCGTCCCGCCCATGCCGACCGCGAAGGCGGCCGCGGCCGTCCCGAACAGGACGGCGGCGAGCATCCCGGCGGCCCGGGCCGGGCGGGCGAAGGGCTGGGCGAGGCCGAGGCCGACCGGCCGGGGCAGCGGCAGCCGGGCGGCCAGCG
>NZ_MECK01000158.1 GCF_014596465.1 Streptomyces sp. CBMA123
GCTCGCACCGGCGGGTGCCGGGCGCCCCGGGGGTGTGGGTGCCCGTGGTGTGCGCACCTGCCGTATGCGTACCGGCCGCATGGCCGCCGGGGGCGTGGGAGCCGGTCGCATGCCCCCCCATGGTGTGCCCGCTGCCCGGGTGCGCCCCTGCGGTGTGCGTCGCGCCGGAGTGCGCCCCCGCCGCGCGCCGGCGGCGGCCGAGCTCGACCCGCTCGGCGTGTTCCTCGGCCGCCTGTCTAGCGGCCAGGTAGGCCTGCACGGCCGCCATGCCGTAGACCGGCTGGATGAGCTGGTGTCCCTTGAAGAAGGGTCTGGCCGGGGCGAACCCGGCGGCGACCACGAGGTCGCGGATCTCTGCTATCTCGGCCTCGCTCCGGGCGGTGAAGCGGACCTCCCAGCCCTTCTTGTACGTATGGCCCTTTTCACCGCTGCGGCGGGCCGGGTCCGGGCGGCGGACGTATCCGGGCAGACGGCCGAGGCGGAGCTGGGCCGCGCGGAGGCCGGCGGTCTCGTCACGTGACATGACGTAAGCCTAGGCAATCCGAGAGGTGCGATTGACGCCCGGAGGGTCCCTCGCCGTATGCCCTTGGTCACGCTGGGTCAGACGGCCAGGTCGGCGATCGTTTTCGATCAGATCCGATAGCCATATGAACGTCATTTACGCCAAATGAGTGAGGGTATGAGGACTTTAGTGCAGGCTGATCCCGGTTTCGCGACGGTTGCGTAACAGTGCGTCAGGCGGGCGCACATGGGTCGCGGGGGTTGGGGATGGTGGGCGCATGAGCGAACGAAGTGAGCGGGTCATCGAGGGCCGCGCATGGGCGAGCGCCCCTGCCGGGAGCGGTGGGGTGGGCGCATGAGTTACCGGATCCCCACGCCGCCGCCGTCCCTGGAGGAACTGGCGAAGCGTCAGCAGAACGTCGTCACCGCCAGTCAGCTGCGCGCCCGGGGCGTGCCGGCCCGGGTCATTTCCGGACACTGCCGCCGGGGCGGCCCCTGGCAGCGGCTGCTGCCCCGGGTCTACCTGCTGCAGTCCGGCGAGCCCACCCCGGAGCAGCGGATGTGGGCCGCGCTGCTGTACGCGGCGCAGAACGGCCGGGAGGAGGGCCGCCGCGAGGGTGCGGTGATCACCGGTACGGCCGCGCTGGCGCTGTACGGCTTCGCCGTCGTGCCCCGGCTGCCCGCGGTGACCGGGGTGGATGTCCTGGTGCCCCGGCAGCGCCGGCTCAAGGACGCCGGGGAGGTGCGGATCCGGCGCACCGAACGGGAGTTGGTGGCCCGCTCGGTGCACGGCCTGGCCTGCGCGCCGGTCGCCCGGGCGGTCGCCGACGCGCTGGCCGAGTGGACGGTGGACGGGGCTCCGGCGGGCGCCCCGGTGCCGGTGCGCGAGCTGCTGCGGGAGGCCGTGTCCCGCCCGGATAGCCGGTGCACGGTACGGGAGTTGGCCACCGAGCTGGTCGAGTCGGGGCTGACCGGGGAGCCCCGGGTGCGCGCCGCGCTGGACGAACTCCTGGCCGCCGAGCGGGACTTCGTGCTGGAGCGGGTCGACCGGCTGGTGGACGAGTGGCTGCTGCCCGCCCCGCTGGCCATCCCGGAGCTGCGGATGCGCGGCGGCACCTACATCGGCGTCCCGGACCTCTACTGGCCGGAGCGGGGCGTCGCGGTGGAGGTGGACTCGGACCTGCGCTGCGTCAGTGAGGGCGAGGCCGCCTGGGTACGGGGCGGCCAGCACCGGATGGAGTACCTGGGCATCCGGGTGGTGTACGTCTCCGGAGCCCGGCTGGCCGCCGACCCGGACGCGGTCGGCGGTGAGCTGCGCGAGGCCTACCGGGCCGGCGGGACGGACGTGGTGGAGCTGCTGGTGGTCTGAGTCCCGCCCGGCAGCACGCCTCGCGGCACGCCTCACAGCACACCCCGCGGCACGCCCGCAGCACACCTCGCGACCTGCCCGGCGGCTCGCCCGGCAGCCCGACCGGCGGGGCCCGGGCCGCGGGTTCAGGCGGGACGGACCACCGGCGCGCCGACCAGCTCGACCCCGGCCGCCCGCAGTTCCTCCAGCGCGGCGGCGGTGGTCTCCGCCGAGACCCCGGCGGTGAGGTCCAGCAGTACCCGGGTGGCGAAGCCGGCCCGGGCGGCGTCCAGGGCGGTGGCCCGGACGCAGTGGTCGGTGGCGATGCCGACCACGTCGACCTCGTCGACCTTGCGCTCGCGCAGCCACTCCACCGGGCCGCGGTCGTTCTCGTCCAGCCCCTCGAAGCCGCTGTAGGCCGCCGAGTAGGCGCCCTTGTCGAAGACCGCCTCGACCGCCCCGGAGATGACCGCGGGCGCGAAGTTGGGGTGGAAGCCCACCCCTTCCGTCCCGGCCACGCAGTGCACCGGCCAGCTGTCGACGTAGTCCGGTTCGGTGGAGAAGTGCGCGCCCGGGTCGATGTGGTGGTCGCGGGTGGCGAGGATGTGCCGGTAGCCGGGGGAGGACTCGGCGATCAGGTCGGTGATGGCGGCGGCCACCTCGGCGCCACCGGCGACGGCCAGGCTGCCGCCCTCGCAGAAGTCGTTCTGCACGTCGACGACGATCAGTGCCCGGTGCATGGCTCGCATCCTCGGATGTGGGGGCGGTGCGCCCCGGCGGCGGGGCCCTCGCGAACTCTGGGGGGCTCGGGAGGAACTCCAGGGGAACTCTACGGCTGACTCTAGGGAGTGGCGCGCGGGGGCGGAAGGCTTGGGGTCCGTCTTCGGACTCCCGCCGGCGGGTGGGAGCGAGGGGAAGTCCGGGGACGGGCCCCGCGAACCGCTGCCGGTCCGCGCGAACCGCTGCCGGTCCGCGCGGACGCCCGTCGGGGCGGACCGGGTGGGCCGGGCGGACCGGCCGGACCCGGAGCGGATCAGTCGATCAGCTCGGTGGGGATGACCGGATCCCCCTTGGAGAGCTGGGTGGCCGACAGCGGCAGCGCGGCCCGGGCCCGGACGTGCCGGTCGCGGGCGGCGGTCAGCGGCTCGCGGCCGATGGTCTCGCCGGCCAGCACCAGCGGCACCTGCACCAGGTGCGGCCGCAGCTCCTCGGGGACCGGCCCGGTGCCGACCACCTCGGCCTCGGCCACCCCCTCGGCGTCGGGCCGGCGGGCGGCCCACTTGCGGCCGCCGATGCTGGTCTTGCCGCCGGCCGCGCGCTTGGCCACCGGCACCAGCGGGCCGTCCGGGGTCTCGGCGCGGGCGACCAGCTTGTAGACCATCGCGCAGGTCGGGTGGCCGCTGCCGGTGACCAGGCTGGTGCCGACGCCGTAGCCGTCCACCGGGGCGGCGGCGAGGGCGGCGATCGCGTACTCGTCGAGGTCGGAGGTGACGATGATCCTGGTCTGCTCGGCGCCGAGCTCGTCCAGCTGACGGCGGACCCGGTGGGCGGCCAGGATGAGGTCGCCGGAGTCGATCCGGACCGCGCCCAGTTCGGGCCCGGCGACCTCGACGGCGGTGCGGACGGCCTCGCGCAGGTCGAAGGTGTCGATCAGCAGGGTGGTGCCCTTGCCCATCGACTCGACCTGGGCCCGGAAGGCGTCCCGCTCGCTGTCGTGGACCAGGGTGAAGGCGTGCGCGGAGGTGCCGGTGGTCGGGATGCCGTGGCGGTAGCCGGCCTCCAGGTCGGAGGTGGCGGCGAAGCCGGCCACGTAGGCGGCCCGGGCGGCGGCGACGGCGGCCTGTTCGTGGGCCCGGCGGGCGCCCAGCTCGATCACGGGCCGGCCGCCGGCCGCGGCGGTCATCCGGGAGGCGGCGGCCGCGATGGCGGAGTCGAAGTTGAGGATCGAGAGGATCACCGTCTCCAGGATCACCGTCTCGGCGAAGCTGCCCTCGACGGTGAGCACCGGTGAGCCGGGGAAGTAGACCTCGCCCTCGGGGTAGCCGTGGATGTCGCCGCGGAAGCGGTAGTCGGCGAGGAAGCGCAGGGTGTCGTCGTCGATCACGCCCTGGTCGGACAGCCAGTCCAGCTGGGCGGTGTCGAAGCGGAAGTTCTCGACGGCATCCAGCACCCGGCCGGTGCCGGCCATGACGCCGTAGCGGCGGCCGCCGGGCAGGCGTCGGGTGAACACCTCGAAGACGGAGCGGCGGTGCGCGGCCCCGCTGCGCAGGGCGGCCTGCAGCATGGTGAGCTCGTAGCGGTCGGTGAGGAGCGCGGTCGAACCGGCCGCGCGCACTGAAGTGGCGTCCATGCGGATGATGCTACTACCACTTAGCGTCAGAGTGACGATTTCTCGCGGCGCGACCTGGGTCGGAATCGCCCGGGTGTCCCCCGGATGGCAGCATGGGGCGTGAGGAGCAACGGACGAGTGTGCAGTGAGGAGGCCCGGCGGTGAGTGTCGCGCCCGTGGAGATCGAGCGCCCGGAGGTCGAAGGACAGCCGGTGACGGAACCGGACACGCCCTGGGTGACCATCGTGCACAACGATCCGGTCAACCTGATGAGCTACGTCCAGTACGTCTTCCAGGCCTACTTCGGCTTCCCGAAGGACAAGGCCCGGAAGCTGATGATGGACGTGCACACCAAGGGCCGGGCGGTGGTCTCCAGCGGCTCCCGCGAGGAGATGGAGCGGGACGTCCAGGCGATGCACGGCTACGGCCTGTGGGCGACGCTGCAGCACGACTGACCGCCCACCCGGCGCACAGCTGACTGACCGCCCGCCGGCCCGGCGGCGCGGCCGAAGACGACGAAGACGGGCTGACCGATACAGATGGCTGGGTTGTTCGAGAGCACCGGCGATGGCGGCGCGGCGATCGCGCTGGACGAGGTGGAGGCCTCCATCCTGCGCTCGCTGGAAGTGCAGATGCTGGAGCTGATCGGCCCCGGCCCGGGCGGGCCCGACGACGATCCGCTGGCGGCGCTGTTCGCCGAGGGGCCGAGCGAGGCGCCCGCCGACCCGGCGCTGGCCCGGCTCTTCCCGGACGCCTACGGCGGCCCGGGCGCGCCGGAGGACGACGAGACGCGGGTCGCCGCCGCCGAGTTCCGCCGCTACACCGAGCTGGACCTGCGGGCCCGCAAGCGGGACGACGCGCTCCAGGTGGTCCGGATGCTGGACGGCCTCGGCGGTGGCGGGATGCTCAAGCTGGCTGCCCCGGACTGCCTGCGCTGGCTGGGCGCGCTCAACGACCTGCGGCTGACCCTCGGGGCGCGGCTGGAGATCACCGATGAGGACGAGCAGGGCCTCTACGGGCTGCCGGACGGCGACGAGCGCAAGCCGCTGGTGATGGCCTACCTGTGGCTGGGGGCGCTCCAGGAGTCGCTGCTGGAGGCGATCACCGACTGACCGCGGGGCGGTTCCCGCCGCTCCGGCCGGCGTGCTCCGCCCGGCGTGCTCCGCCCGGTGTGTCCGCCTGGCGTGCTCCGGCAAGTGCGCTCCGGCAAGTGCGCTCCGCCCGGTGATCCTGCCCGCTTTCGGGCAAGCCCCGGCCGTTCCGTCCAGTATGTGGACAATCGGCCGGGGCATTTTTTCATAAATCGGGCAAAACCTAGCAGGGCATGCTCAAATATCGCTCAGATGAACACCGGTGTCCGGATCGGGCGTGGTACGACTTCTCCCCACAAACGAGACCCACCCAGGACGGTGACCATGGCCGAGCAGATCTACGACCAGGTGGTCGACGAAAAACCGGACGAGGAGGGCTACGAACGGGGGCTGGGCAGCCGCCAGATCCAGATGATCGCGATCGGCGGCGCCATCGGCACCGGCCTCTTCCTCGGCGCCGGCACCGCGATCTCCAAGTCCGGACCGAGTCTGATCCTCTCCTACGCGGTGGCGGGCCTGGTCATCTTCGTGATCATGCGCGCCCTCGGCGAGCTGCTCACCTACCGCCCGGTCTCCGGCAGCTTCGCCGAGTACGCCCGGGAGTTCCTCGGCCCCTTCGCCGGCTACGTCACCGGCTGGACGTACTGGCTGTTCTGGGTCGTCACCGGCATGGCGGAGACCACCGCCGCCGCCGTGTACGTCAAGTTCTGGGCGCCCGGCATCCCGCAGTGGGCCAGCGCGTTGACCTTCCTGGTCATCCTCTACGCGGCCAACCTGATCTCGGTGAAGCTGTTCGGCGAGATCGAGTTCTGGTTCTCCATGGTCAAGGTCACCGCCATCATCGGCATGATCCTGATCGGCATCGGCGTGCTCACCCTCGGCTTCAGCAAGGCCGGTGACACCGCGTCGATCACCAACCTGTGGCAGGACGGCGGATTCTTCCCCAAGGGCATCGGCGCCACCGTGATGACCCTGCAGATCGTCATGTTCGCCTACCTGGGCGTCGAACTCGTCGGCGTCACCGCGGGCGAGAGCGAGAACCCCGAGAAGACCCTGCCGCGCGCCATCAACACCCTGCCCTGGCGCATCGCGCTGTTCTACATCGGCGCCCTGGTCATCATCCTGTCGCTGGTGCCGTGGCAGGAGTTCCAGCCCGGCGTCAGCCCGTTCGTCGCCGCCTTCGGCAAGATCGGCATCCCGGCCGCGGCCGGCATCATCAACTTCGTGGTGCTCACCGCCGCCCTCTCCTCCTGCAACTCCGGGATGTACTCCACCGGGCGCATGCTGCGCGACCTCGCCCTGCGCGGCCAGGCCCCCGGACAGCTCACCAAGCTCAACAGCCGTCGCACCCCGGCCGTCGCGATCACCCTCTCCTGCGTGCTGATGGGCGCCGGCGTGGTGCTCAACTACCTCGTCCCGGCACGGGCGTTCGAGTACATCACCTCGGTCGCCACGGTCTGCGGGCTGTGGACCTGGGCGATGATCCTCATCGCCCAGATCCGCTACCGCAAGGCCTGGCGGGCCGGCCACCTGCCGCCGCCCACCTTCAAGGCCCCCGGCGGCGCCTGGGTCAACTGGGCGGCCCTCGCCTTCCTGGCCATGGTCGTGGTGCTGATCGCCCTGGACAAGGACAACCGGATCTCGCTGTACGTCTTCCCGGTCTGGGCACTGGTGCTGGTGATCGGCTACCAGGTGCTCCGCCGCCGCAACCCGCAGTCCGTCCACGGCCCCTCCCACGACCACCTGCACGCGGGCAGCGGCAGCTGACCCCGGGCCCGCCCCCACCCCGCGACCGGGTGGCGGACACCCGGTGACCGGGCCTCGGACGCCCCGGCGGACGCGCGCCGGGGCGTGGCATCCTGACCAGCATGCTGACCATCACCCGAGAACTCCGCGACCGGATCGTGGCCCACGCCCGCGCCGACCACCCGGACGAGGCCTGCGGCGTGGTCGCCGGACCGGCCGGCAGCGGCCGGCCCGAGCGGTTCATCCCGATGCTCAACGCGGCCCGCTCGCCCACCTTCTACGAGTTCGACTCGGGCGACCTGCTCAAGCTCTACCGCGAGATGGACGACCTGGACGAGGAGCCGGTCATCGTCTACCACTCGCACACCGCCACCGAGGCCTACCCCTCGCGCACCGACGTGAGCTACGCCTCCGAGCCGTTCGCCCACTACGTCCTGGTCTCCACCGCCGAGGGCAACGGCGAGGACGACCCCTACCAGTTCCGGTCGTTCCGCATCGTGGACGGAGAGATCACAGAGGAAGACGTCCAGGTCGTCGAGGCCCACCCGGCCTGACCGGCACCCACCTGGACGCGGCCCGCCGACCCTCCCCGAGCGGTCGGCGGGCCCGTGCCGTCCCGGCGGAATCCCATCAGTCGAAACGACAACATCCGGATCACGAGACGGGCATGTCGAAGCGGGCCCGGGAATCTATACGATGAGCCCATGCGTTCCGTCGATGTGAGCAACCAGGCCCCGGGCACCCGCCTCGTGGCGCGCCTGCACATCGACCTGTGCCGGCACGCCGGTGCGATCTGTCCCGGCACGCCCGCGCGCTCGCGCTGAGAGCCGCCCCGCCCCAACCGGGCCCCGCCACCTCCCCGGCGGCGCCGAGGCCCGGGCACCCTCCGCCCCGCCGCGCCCGCTGCGGCCCATCCACCTCCACGACTCGCACAGGAGCGCACCCATGGCCATCGAGGTCCGCATCCCGACCATCCTCCGCACCTACACCGACGGCGCCAAGGCCGTCGAGGGCAACGGCAGCAACCTCGGGGAGCTCTTCACCGACCTCGACGCCCGCCACCCCGGCATCGCCGCCCGCCTGCTCGACGGCGGCGAGCTGCGCCGCTTCGTCAACGTCTACCTGAACGACGAGGACGTCCGGTTCCTGGACGGCATCTCCACCGCCCTCGCCGACGGCGACAGCGTCACCATCCTGCCCGCCGTGGCCGGCGGCGCCCGCTAGGCCCAAGGCCCCCGGCTCCCCCCGCCCCACCGCCCCGCGGGGGGAGCCGACCCTCTTCACCCTCACCGCCGTGGCCGGAGGCCTCCCTTGCGATACGACAGTCCGCTCGAAGCCGTCGGCAACACCCCGCTGGTCCGCCTGCCGCGGCTGTCCGCCGCCGTCCCCGGCAACGACGGCGGCCTGGTGAGCCTCTGGGCCAAGCTGGAGGACCGCAACCCGACCGGCTCCATCAAGGACCGCCCGGCGCTGCACATGATCGAGCGCGCCGAGGCCGACGGCCGGCTCACCCCCGGCTGCACCATCCTGGAGCCCACCAGCGGCAACACCGGCATCTCGCTCGCCATGGCCGCCAAGCTCAAGGGCTACCGGATGGTCTGCGTGATGCCCGAGAACACCAGCGAGGAACGGCGCGAACTGCTCCGGATGTGGGGCGCCGAGATCATCCCCTCCCCGGCGGCCGGCGGCTCCAACACCGCCGTCCGGATGGCCAAGGAGATCGCCGCCGAGCACCCGGACTGGGTCATGCTCTACCAGTACGGCAACCCCGACAACGCGGGCGCCCACTACGCCACCACCGGCCCCGAGATCCTCGCCGACCTCCCGACCGTCACCCACTTCGTGGCCGGCCTCGGCACCACCGGCACCCTGATGGGCGTCGGCCGCTACCTGCGCGAGAAGGTCCCCGGCGTGCGGATCGTCGCCGCCGAACCGCGCTACGACGACCTGGTGTACGGGCTGCGCAACCTCGACGAGGGCTTCGTGCCGGAGCTGTACGACGCCGCGGTGCTCACCACCCGCTTCTCCGTCGGCTCCGCGGACGCCGTCCGCCGCACCCGTGAACTCCTCCAGCAGGAGGGCATCTTCGCGGGCGTGTCCACCGGCGCCATCCTGCACGCCGCGATCGGCGTCGGCCGCAAGGCGGCGGCCGCCGGGGAGCGTGCGGACATCGTCTTCGTGGTCGCGGACGGCGGCTGGAAGTACCTCTCCACCGGCATCTACACCGCCGAGTCCACCGAGGCCGCGGTCGAGGCCCTGCAGGGCCAGCTCTGGGCCTAGCCCTGCCCCAGGGCCCAGCTCTGCCCCAGGCCCAGCTCTGCCTCTGGGCCTGGCTGTCTCCGGGCCTAGCTTTGCAGGGCCCGCTGGGCCCGGGCCCAGACCTGCCGGTCGACGGCGCCGGCCCGGCGGCGGAAGGCCGACAGCGGCACCTCGCGCAGTTCGTCGGTCTCCAGCCAGCTGGTCCGGCCCTGCCGGTCGCCCACCGAACCGGGCGGCAGCGGCAGTACGCCCGGTCGCTCGGCGTGGTGCTTGCTGGTGATCTTCGCGACGGTGGCCGTCCGGCCGTGCACCCGCAGCACCAGGCAGGGGCGGTCCTTGGAGCCCGGGCCGTCCTCGAACGGCACCTCGGCCCACCAGATCTCCTGCGGCTCCGGGCCGGCCTTGGTGCTCGGGCGCGGCCGCGGGCCGGTGGGGCCGGTCGGCCGCGACGCCGGGCGGGTGCGCCTGACCAGCGCCGCCGCGACGGCTGCCAGCACGGCGACGCCCGCCAGCAGGAGAACGATCCAGATGCCAGTCATGCGGCGACCGTACCGGCCCGGTGGTGAACGCCACCACCGTGGCGGCTGTGACAGTTGAGCATTTGTCCGTAGGTTGCTCCCGGTTCGTCACGGATCCGCCACGACGCCCGTTCCGTCGGCTACGCTCCGGTGCCGTCCGGAAAGGCTGCCTCACGAACGTCCGCCCCCGCCCCCCGGAGGTGCTTTCGTGAGCGGGAACGAACTCTGGTCGTACGCCGAGATCGCCCGGCACATCAATGTCCGGCCCGAGACCGTCCGCAACTACCGGCGGCACGGGCTGCTGCCGGAGCCGGACGTGATCGACGGCAGCGGACACCCCCGCTGGTATCCCGGGACCATCCGGACCTGGGCCCGCAACCGCCCCCGGCACCGCTGATCCCACGCCGCCGCCCCCGCCCCGGCGGTCTGGGTGATTCCAGCCACAGCCCGGCACGGGGACGGGGGCAAAGCGCCGGTTCGCCCTTACCCTCAACACACCAATGCAGTGCCACCGGCCGGTCCACCGGCCCGGCCTGCGGTTTTCCATGCTGTTTTCGATGCCGTTTTCCAACAGCAGCCAGGACGTGTCGGGGCGGAGGGGCTCGGATGAAACTGACCGTGGTGGGGTGCTCGGGGAGCTTCCCGTCCGCCGACTCGCCGTGCTCCAGCTACCTGGTCGAGGCCGACGGCTACCGCGTGGTGCTGGACCTCGGCAACGGCGCCCTCGGCGCGCTGCAGAAGTACACCAGCCTGTACGAGGTCGACGCCGTCCTGCTCAGCCATCTGCACGCGGACCACTGCGTCGACCTGTGCGCCTACTGGGTCGCCCGCAACTACCGCGCCGAGGGCTGTCCCGAGCTGCTGCCGGTGTACGGCCCGGCCGGCACCGCCGAGCGGCTGGCCCGCGCGTACGACATGCCGGAGAACCCCGGAATGAAGGAGGTGTTCGAGTTCCGCACGCTCACCCCGGGCAGCGTCCGGCTCGGACCGTTCCGGGTCACCGTCGCACAGGTCAACCACCCGGTCGACGCCTTCGCCTTCCGGCTGGACCACGAAGGCCGCTCGCTGGTCTACTCCGGCGACACCGGCGAGAGCCCCGAACTGGTGGAACTCGCCCGCGACACCGACCTGTTCCTCTGCGAGGCCGCGTACCTGGACGGCCGCGACACCTACCAGGCGGTGCACCTCAACGGGCGGGAGGCCGGCGAGCACGCGGCCGCCGCCGGGGCCCGCCGACTCGTCCTCACCCACATCCCGCCGTGGACCGACGCCGAGCACAACCGCCGTGACGCTGCTGCCGTCTACCCCGGCCCGGTCGAGCTGGCCCGGGCCGGCGCGGTGTACGAGGTCTGAGCCACCGCCCCGACGTCGTCCGTCCTGGCCTGGCGCCGTTCGGGCACCGGGAGGCCGAGGTGGTCGCGCAGGGTCGGGCCGGTGTAGTCGGTGCGGAAGACGCCGCGTTCCTGGAGCAGGGGGACGACCCGGTCGACGAACTCGTCCAGGCCGCCCGGGGTGAGGTGGGGGACGAGGACGAAGCCGTCGGCCGCGTCGTTCTGCACGAAGTGGTCGATCTGCCCGGCGACGGTGGCGGGGGAGCCGATGAAGGACTGCCGGCCGGTCACCTCGATGACCAGTTCGCGGCTGGTCAGGTTCTTCTCGGCGGCCACCGCACGCCACCGTTCGGCGACGGCCAGGGGGTCGCCGAACCGGACCCGGCCCTGGACCAGCGCGCCGTCCGGGTCGGGGTCGACGGCGGGCAGCGGCCCGTCCGGGTCGTGGCCGGACAGGTCGACGCCCCAGACCTGCTCCAGGAAGTGGAGCGCGGTCTGCGGTCCGACCTGGGCCCGGCGGACCTCGGCGGCGCGCTCCTGGGCGTCGGCGTCGGTGTCGCCGAGGACGAAGGTGGCGGCCGGCATGATCTTCAGCTCGTCCGGCTTACGGCCGTATGCGGCCAGTCGGCGTTTGACGTCGGTGTGGAAGGCCTGGCCGTCGGCGAGCGTGGAGTGCCGGCTGAAGATGACGTCGGCGGCGGCCGCGGCGAACTCCCGGCCCTCGTCGGAGTCGCCGGCCTGGATGACCACCGGGTGGCCCTGCGGCGGGCGGGGCAGGGAGAGCCGCCCCCGGACCGCGAACTGTGGGCCGGTGTGCTCCACCGTGGCGCCCCCGGCGTCCCAGAACTTCCTTGCCAGTTCGACGAATTCGGCGGCCCGGGTGTAGCGGTCGGCGTGCGCCAGATAGCCGCCGCGGCGGAAGTTCTCCCCGGTGAAGGCGTCCGAGGAGGTGACCACGTTCCAGGCCGCCCGGCCGCCGGAGAGGTGGTCCAGGGAGGCGAAGCGGCGGGCGAGTTCGTACGGCTCGTTGAAGGTGGCGTTCACCGTGGCGGCCAGGCCGATCCGTTCGGTGACGGCGGCCAGGGCGCTCAGCACGGTGATCGACTCGGGGCGGCCGACCACGTCCAGGTCGTGGATGCGGCCCTTGGTCTCGCGCAGCCGCAGGCCCTCGGCGAGGAAGAAGAAGTCGAACTTCCCGCGCTCCGCGGTCTGTGCGAGGTGGCGGAAGGACGCGAACTCGATGTGGCTGCCGGAGGCCGGGTCGCTCCACACCGTGGTGTTGTTGACGCCGGGGAAGTGGGCGGCGAGGTGGACCTGCTTGAGCGGACGGTCCGTCATCGGGTCACCTCGGCCAGGGCGGGGGAGAGGGTGGGGGCGGGGGAGCCGGTGCCGGTGGGGGCGGCGGGCACGGTGGCGTAGCGGCCGGCCGGGCGGGCCAGGCCGAGGTGGTCGCGCAGGGTGCGG
>NZ_MECK01000159.1 GCF_014596465.1 Streptomyces sp. CBMA123
GCGGACGGCCGTCGGCGGCGAGCGCGGCGACGGCCAGCGGGCCGGCGTGCCCGTCCCGGTCGAGCAGGTAGACCGGTCCGGCGCCGGTCGCGGCCGCGCGCAGCCGGTCGACGGTCTCCCCGGCCTCCGTGGTGGGGAGGGCACGGCGGGCCAGCCCGGCGAGCGCGTCGTCCGGTTCGTCGTCGCCGAGCAGGTGGGCCGTCACCCGGTCCGGCACCCGCAGGGTGCGGGAGAGCAGCGGGCGCTCGGGCTCGGCGATCTCCAGCAGGCCGCCGGCGATCAGCGGGGCCCGCCCGGCGAACCGGAAGCGGCCGGCGCCGGCGCCCGGCAGTCCGCACAGTTCGAGGGCCAGTCCGACGGTCGCCCGGCGCCGGGTCAGGTCGTCGTTGAGGTAGCCGTAGAGCTGTTCGAAGCGGGTGTCGAGCTCGGGGGCGAGGGCGACCAGCAGGAGGTCGAGGTCCACCGGGAGCAGCCCGAAGGCGGCGCCGAGCCGGGCGAGCCGTGAGCCGGGCGGCGGGGCGGGCTCGTCCTGGACGGCCGTACCGCTGCGGCCGGTGGCGGCGGCGGAGGCCAGGATGCGTTCCACCGCCTCCGGGCCGAGGTACTGGCCGCGGTACGGGTCGTCCGGGTCCGGGTCCTCGGCCCGGCGCTCCCGCACGGCGGTGCGGACCCGCTGTTCGACCCGGTGCAGCCGCTCCCACAGGTGGTCGGGTGCGCGGACGTGGTCGGCGCCGGGCGGTGCCCCGTCGAGCACCGCCCCGAGCTCTGGGCTCATCGCTTCCCGCCCCGGGTGCGGCGGCCGGGCGGCAGCTCGCGGTCGCGGGGCGCGGCGAAGCCGTTCGGCCCGGGGTCGGTGGCGCCGCGGTAGCGCAGCCGGCGGCCGGGGCCGTCGGCGGGCGGCACGGCGTCCCCGGTGCTGTCCATGTCGGTGTCCCTGTTCGTGTCCCTGGTGTGCACCACCAGGCCTTCGGTGACGGGCGGTCCGGCCGGGTCGAGGGCGCCGGCCAGCGGCGCGAGCGCCCTGAGGTCGATCGAGGGGCGCAGTTCCCCGCCGAGCGCGGACCAGATGTCGGACACCGACGGCAGGCCGGTGTCGCGCCCAGCGATGTCCAGTTCGACGGTCAGTCCGAGCCGGGCGAGCGTGCCGGTGAGCAGCCGGGCGGGCAGCGCGTCGACGGCGGTCAGGCACTGCAGCACCTCGGCGAGCAGCCGGTGTTCGTCCTGCGGGCGGTTGGTCCAGACGGTGACCAGGTAGGCCAGCTCGAACCAGCGCGGCGCGGCCCGGCGGCCGACCACCACGCCCTCGGCGTCGTGCTCGGCGACGCCGCCGGCCTGCCGGCGGCCGGTCTCCTCGCGGATGCCGTAGAGGAAGACGCTGACCGTCGGCGCGGTGCGCCGGGCCGCGAGGTCCCGGGTGGGCGCGTCGAAGACCACCTCGACCCCGCGCTCCGTCAGCCCGGCCTCGGCGAGCAGCAGCCGCAGCGCCTCATCGACCTCGTGGATCACCGGCGCTCCACCTCCCCCGGCGGGCCGATGCTGCCCTCGACGACCAGGAACGGCGTGGTCACCGGAGAGAACCCCGGGCCGTCGGCCGTGATGATGCGCGGGCCGGTCTCGTCCTTGGGGAGGATCAGCAGCTGGCCCGCGAAGGTGCCGTCGGCCTTGGGGTAGGTGGGGGCCGCGTCGGCGGTGATGCCGGGCTGCCAGGTGAACCGGACGGGTGCGCCGGGCGGGAAGTCCAGGCCGCGCACGGAGGTCACGAAGCCGGGCTTGCCGATCGGCGGCACGGCGACGATGCGGGGCTGGAGGATCCGCAGCGGGGTGCTCGCCCGGTGCGGTCCGGGGGTGGCGTCGGTGCCGGTGGTGGTCAGCTCGGCGGTGATGGTGGTGTCCAGCACGGCCACGGGCGACAGCACCACCCGGATCACCTGGCTGCGGCCGGGGGCCAGGTCGGCCAGCGCGCAGCCGCCGGCCCGGCAGCCGGGGGGCAGCGGCTCGGTGGGCACCCCGGCGGGCAGGCCGAGGGTGAGCCGCAGCCCGGTGGCGAGGGCCTGGCCGGTGTTGCGCACGGTGTAGCTGACGGTCACGTGGCCGCCGACGTAGCCCGGGTTGGGCTGGGCGCCGACCGTGATGGTGGGGCCGGCCTGCGGCGGTGCGGGGGCCGGTGCCGGGGGCGGCGTGGGGGTCGTCGGATTCGGGGTCGGCGTCGGCGTCGGGCTCGGCGAGGCGGTGGGCGTCGGGGTGGGCGTCGGGGTGGGCGTCGGGGTCGGCGTCGGCGAGGGCGCCAGCACCGGCAGGACCGTCTCGGCGGAGCCGTTCTCCGGGTTCGGGTCGACGACCGCTCCGGTGACGCTCCAGCCGAAGGGCTGGTCACCGGTCCGGGTGCCGATCAGGGTGGCGGTCACCCGGACTTCGGCTCCCGGTGCCAGGGTGCCGAGTTCGCAGCGCAGCGCGCCGGCGTCGCACGTCCCGACGGGCGTGCGGAGCCCGCCGAGCCGGGCGCCGGTCGGTACGGAGGCGGTGAGGACGGTGCCGGGCGAGGGCGCGGGGCCGTGGTTGGTGACGGTGACGGTGACGTCGGTGCCACCGTCGACCTGGACGGCCGGGGTGCGCGGCGGCGCGCTCAGCGCCAGGTGGACGGACTGCTGGACGGCCGGTTCCTTCTGGCGTCCGGGCAGTCGCCAGTCCAGCGGGGTGAGCTTGCCGCTGGCGAGGTCGTAGGTGCCGAGCCCCTCCGGGGAGTTGGGCGGCAGGGCCCGCCGGGCGGTGAGCACCAGCTTCCCGCCGTCGGGCGTCCAGGCGACGTCGCGGGGCTGGTACGGGCCGGTGGTGGAGGTGTCGGGCAGCGGCCGGGTGCAGGCGCCCTTGTCGTCGGTGTGTCCGGCGGGCAGCAGCACCGTGCAGCCGGCGCCGGTGGGCGTGGTGACCAGCAGGGCGTCCCGGTGGTTGTTGCCGCCGTCGCCGGCCTTGCGGTTGAAGGCGATGCGCCGGCCGTCGGGCGAGAACACCGGGCTGTCGTCGATGACGTTGCAGCTGCCCGGGCAGGCGGTCCGGCTGAGGTCGGTCTGCCGGGTGAGGTCGGTGGCGGCGACCGTCCAGATGTGCAGGTTGCCGGGGTTGCCGTTGATCACGGCGGTCCGGGAGAAGGCGATCAGCTTGCCGTCGGGGGACCAGAAGGGTTCGCCGTCGGAGGCGCCCGGCTGCTCGGCGGGCGGCTGGACGGTGCCGACGACGGCGCCGGTGGCGACGTCGGCGATCACGATCCGGCCGGGCCGGGCCGGGGTTCGGTCGCTGCCCGGGGTGCTGCGGCTGAACACCATGAGCTTGCCGTCCGGGGAGAGCGACGGGTCGGTGTCCCGGTCGGTCGGGCCGCGGCCGGCGAGGTTAATCGGCTGCGGGTTGGAGCCGTCGGCGTCGGCCCGCCAGATCCGCTGGATCCGACCGGCCGGGGAGTCCTCGTAGCGGGTCACCACGATCTGCCGGCCGTCGGGCGTGTAGGTCTGGCGTTCGTACCAGGGGTCGTAGCCGGGGCGGGGGTGGAAGAGCGGGTCGGCGCCCGGGTCGGGGTTGGTGTTGGTGTCGGCGGCCGGGTCCTCGGTGAGCACGCTGATGCCGAGGTCGCGCGGGTCGGTCCCGTCCTGGCGGACGTCCTGGACGTCGGCGACGTTGGCGGCGGAGGCGCTGGTCTGCTCGACCACCGGGCCGCCCTGGGCCTGGGTGCCGAGCCAGGCCGGCGTGGCGATCAACCGGTTGGTGCTGTACAGCAGCAGGGGGTCGGTGCAGTCGCAGGTCGGCGCCCGGTAGAGGTTCACCACGGGCGGCTGGTTGGGGTCGGGCTGGGGCGCGGAGGGGAGCCGGTCGGCGCTCAGGAAGAGGACACCGCTGCCGTCGGCCATCCAGGAGGCGGAGCCGGACCGCCAGGTGGAGCCGGTGCCGGGGAAGAAGGCCTTGTCGCCGCCGGTCGGCGAGGTGAGCATCAGGGTCCGGCCCTTGTCGCCCTGGTCCCAGGTGTAGACGATCTGGTTGCGGTGCGCGTCGTCGTTGACCGGGTTCCAGGTCGGGTCGACGGCGTCGCCGCTGGTCACGTTGGTGACCTTGACGGGGGCGCCGCCGGCGAACGGCCGCAGGTAGATCTGGATGTGCCCGGGCTCGCCGGTGCAGGCGTACGCGACCCACCGGCCGTCGGGCGAGACGGTCGGGTGGGTCTCGTCGGCGGCGCCGTCGGTGATCCGGCGCAGCCCGGTGCCGTCCCGGTTGACCGCCCACAGCACGTGCTGGGTACCGCCGTTGGCGGTGGGCTCCAGGGCCTCGAAGACGACGCCCTTGCCGTCCGGGGCGAGCGCGGGGTGGGCGGTGTCCATGCCGTTGGTGAGCCGGCGCACCGCGCCGTTCGCCTCGCGCAGGTAGACCTGGGGCAGCGGGCCGTCCCGCAGGCTGGTGAAGACCAGTTCGTCGCCGCGGGCGGACGGGTCCTGGTCGAAGTGGATCGGGCCGGGCCCGAACAGCGGGGCGCTGGTCGCCGCACCGGTCACCCGGCCGAGGCCGCGGTGGTTGGTGCCGGCGTACAGGACCCGTCCGGCGGCCGGGTCCTCGGCGGTGACGGCCGGGGCGGTGCGGCCGTCCGGCTCGCCGGGGGCGGAGCCCAGGGTCAGCACGGCGGCGGCCAGCGCGAGCAGCATCGCGACGGCGGCCCGGGCCGGCCGCCGGACGGAGCGGGGAGTGGCGGGGGCGCCGGTCACGCTCGACCTCACAGGGTGGCAGGGGCGGTCTCCCCCGTAGTCTCACCGGCCCGGGTGCCCGGGAACAGGGCCCGGGCACCCGAGCCGGGGGTAACGGGCGGTGTCCGCAAAGGGCAGGCCGCCACGGTCGCGGGCGTTGGGGACGGCCGTCCGCGCCGTGGCTCGCCGCCCGCTCCGGGACGGCCGTGCCTGCTGCCCTCTCCGGCCGGATCCGCGGGGACGCACCACCCCCTCCGGCCGGCCCCGTCAGATCAGCCCGCGCCGCATCGCGTAGCCCACCGCGTGGGCCCGGTTGCGCAGCCCCAGCCTCGTGATGATCTCGTGCAGCACGTTCTTGACGGTGCGTTCCGAGTAGGAGGTCTTGGCCGCGATCTCACTGGTGTCGAAGCCCTCGGCGACCAGCCGGAGCATCTCCGCCTCCCGGGCCGTCAGGGTCGACAGCGTCAGGCCGCGGCCGTCCAGCATGGTGCGCTGGAGTATCCCGATCCGGTCGAGCAGCTCACCGAGCAGGTCGCCGGGCATCACGCCCTCGCCGTTGGCCAGCGCGGTGATCAGGTGCACCAGCCGGTCCTGGTCCGCGTCCGAGCGGCGCAGCACGGCGGCGACCCCGTGCTCGACGATGGCCTGAAGTCCGCCGGCCTCGAACTGGCCGACCACCAGGCCGATCCGGCCCGAGGTGGCGAGCCGCAGCCGGCGCAGGTGGTCGACGACCGCCTCGGTCAGGGCGTCCACCACCAGCAGGGAGACCTCGGCCCGGCCCGCGTCGGCCTCGCTGAGGAGTTCCACCTCGGGCCGCTGGCGCAGCTGTTGGACCACTCCGGTCTGCAGGATGAGGTCCTCGGCGTACACCGCGACGGGTATCTGGGTGGGCCGGCCGCGCCCTTGGACGGGGATCCGCGCTCCGGCCGGGCGGGCGATGCCGGACGGCGGGACCGGCGGCAGCTGCCGGGTGGTGACGGCTTCCCTGCGGGATGCCTCGGTCGACGTCATCGAACACTCCAATTCTCCAGTGGACCTGCGGCGGTCGCGGCCGGGGCCCCGCGGAGCGGAGCCGGCCGTGCGCCCGGTCGAGGGTCTGGTCGGTACGGGGCCCGGGTCGCGCGGTGTGGCGCGACGGCACCGGGCAGGGTCGGTCGGTCCGCTCGGGCAAGGGGTGTGCCCACGGCTTGCCCGTACGGCCCTCTCCGCGGACGGTCCTCCGGACCTACCGTCACACCATGACCACATCCGCCGAACTCGGCCTGCCCGCGCTGACGGTGGCGCCCGGTGGCGTGGCCACCACGACCCTGACGGTGCGCAACGACCTCGACATCGTCGAGGCGTACACGCTGGAGGTGGTCGGCGACTGCGCCGCGTGGACGACGGTCGAACCGGCCCGGGTGTCGCTCTTCCCGGGGACGTCCGAGACGGTGACGGTGCGCCTCGCCCCTCCCCGCTCGCCCGCCGCCCGGGCCGGCGACTTCCCGCTCGGCATCCGGGTCCTGCCGACCGAGCGCCCCGAGCTGGTGACGGTCCCGGAGACCACGGTCACCGTGACGCCGTTCCACGAGCTCCAGGCCGCTCTCGCGCCCCGCCGCCGCCGCGGCTGGCTGCGCGGCCGCTACCGCGCCTCGGCGCGCAACCTCGGCAACGCCCCCACCACAGTGGTGCTCACCCCCGGACAGGCCGGTGAGGACCTGCGGTTCCGGGCCACCCCGGAGCGACTGCAACTGGCGCCCGGCGAGTCCGGCGAACTGCGCTTGCAGGCGCGGGCCCGCAAGCTGATCTGGTTCGGCAAGCCGGCCTCCTGGCCGTTCGAGGTGACGGTGGGCCCGGAGCAGGGCACCGCCGGCCAGGGCCCGGACGGGAAGCGCCCGGACGGCAAGGGGGCGAACGGGAAGGGCCCGGACGGAAAGGGCAACGAGGGCGGCGGCAAGGACGGGAAGGGCACCGACGACCGGAGCACCGAAGCCCCCGGCGTCGTCCAACGCCCGGTACTGGAGGGCGAGTTCCTCCAACTGCCGATCTTCCCCAAGTGGCTGCTGGCCCTGCTGGCGGCGCTGATCGCGCTGCTGCTGGCCTGGTTCGCCCTGGTCCGCCCGGCGGTGCGCAGCTCCGCCAAGCAGGCCGCCGAGCAGGCCGTCGCCCAGCAGAGCGCCACTCCGGCCCCGGCCGCTACCCCCGGCGCACCCGGCGGGGCACCGACGGCCGCCTCCGGCGGGAACCCCGGCGGCCAGACCAAGCCCGGCGCCGGACAGCCGAGCACCGGTGGCCGGGCCCCCGGTCCGGGCGCGGCCGAGCCGGGCACCGGTCGGCAGAGCTCCGCCACGATCGACGTGCAGACCGCCAACGGTGCCGCGACCACCGGCAGTTACCAGGTGCCGCACGGCAAGGTCTTCGACATCACCGACCTCGTGGTGGCCAACTTCCAGGGCGACCAGGGAGTGGTGACCATCATGGCCGGCAAGCAGACGATCACGACGATCGCCCTGGAGACCTTCCGCAACCAGGACTACCACTGGGTGACTCCCATCCAGGTCCCCGAGGACCAGGCAGTGACGGCGAACGTGACCTGCGAGTCCCCGGGCACTCCGGCCTCGGGCAAGCAGGCACCCACGTGTCACGAACTCCTCAACATCAGCGGAACGTTGAGCGACATCAGCAGGTAGGGGAACCGGTCCGGTTGCCCCCGAGGCGGGCTGTCCTCCCCGCCTCGGGGGCAACCGGACCGGAAAGGTGCACCCGGCGCACCAATGGTGTCAACGGGCCCTTCCCCCGGGATCACCCCGTCCGCCCCCAGCGATCTTGCTCCTCCCCATCTCCTCTCACGCCCTGTGACCATGTCAAACCCGACGGCCACCTCGGCCGATGCGCACACCGGCCGACAACCCGTTCGAACCGTATCAATACGGGGCACGTGCCCTCCCGGGGAAGCCCCGGCGGCCCCCCGGGGCAGACGGTCCGTCCCCAACGGGCCCTCGGGCCTGCCCGTCGCGCACGTTACTGACGCGTACTCAGTACACCAGCAACCCGGCACCGATCCGTCCCTCGTGGCCCCTCTGAGCCCGTATACCCACCGAATCGCCACAAGAGGGAGACAAACCACCGCCACGGCGCCCACACCGACCGAACGGGCGGTCTGCCGGAAACCCGGCCGCACCATCGTTCCCCGCCCCATCGGCGGGTGCCGGGAAAGCCGTTGAGCACCGCCCTCGTGGGGCGGTGCTCAACGGTTCGTCGATTCAGTTGTGGCCCAGCCGAGTTGACCGCTATCGGCGCGGCCCCGCCACGGCGTACACCGCGGTACCGATCACCAGCAGGGCCCACGGCATCCCGGTGGACAGATCCGTACCCGGCGAGAAGACCATCCAGTGGAGCACCTCCCCCACCGCGCCGCCCGGAGGCGGGACGAGGAGGGTGACCGCGAGCCAGCCGGTCGGCAGGACCCAGGCGAGCTGCGCCCCGAACAGCGCCGCCCCGAGCGCGGCCAGGCCCACCAGGCCCGCCCCGTCCCGGACGACGAACCCGGCGGGGGCGAGTGTCACTCCCCCCGCCTGGACCGCCAGCAGCGCCGGGCCCGCGACCGCTCCGATCAACAGCACGTGCGCGGCCCGGCGGGGCGCCCACCGGATCGCGGCCGTCCGCTCCAGCACGATGTCCTGCCCGCCGAGCCCGATCGAGGCGGCCACCACGTTCACGGCGAGGACCAGGGCCGCCGTCCCCAGGTACATCACACCCGGCTCCGGATCGTCGAGGGCCCACAGCGCCACCGTGACGAGCGCGACCGCGGCCGCCGAGAGCGGCACCTGCCGGGACCGGGCGTACAGGACCAGCCACCTCATCGCGCCGCCTCCCCCGCCAGCACCGGAAGCTGACCGTGGCCGGAGCAGGAGAGCATCGCGGCATGCAGCGCGGCGATCCGCGAGCGCTGCTCGGCCGGCGGTGCCGCCGTCAGCCGCTCCCAGGCGGCGTCGGCGTCCGCCCAGATTTTGAGCGAGTACGGGTCGCTGCCCTTGTCGGCGAGCGGCTGGAGCTTCGCGTCGTGCAGCGCCCAGCTCACCGCGATGCTCTGGACGGGGACGTCACCGCGCCCGCCGCCCTCCCGGTCGTTGCTCGCCCGGCAGTTCGGGGCCAGCCCCTGAGCGATCAGCGCGCGGGTCAGCGCATCGCCGGTCGCGTCGGTGAGCAGCCGTTCGTCGAAGTCGACCAGCACCACGTCACCGGAGAGCGGGCGGTCATCGCTGATCGCGCGCAGCTCGGTGTTCTCCCGGATCACCGTCGGCGCCTGGTCGCCCAGGACGTCGTGCAGCACCTTCAGCGCCTCCTTGCCGCGCGGGGCGAGCTCGGGCAGGCGCCCGGCGTTCGCCCGGGTCAGGCAGACCGGCCCGTCGCAGACCGGGGCGGCGGCGGCCCGGTCGACCACGTAGCTGTCGCGCGGGGCGCCCGGGAGGACCAGCAGCGCCAGGGCCGTACCGACCAGCACGGGCACCACGGCGAGCGCCCGGCCCCGGTGGGTCACCGTCGACAGCAGGGCGAAGCCCGTGCCCAGCAGGCCCAGCAGGCCCAGCAGCCAGAGCGTCTGGCCGAGGTGGACGGCCCCGGAGAGGGTCAGCAGCATCTGCCTCGGGTCCGCGGTCGCCAGGGACAGCTGGATGAGCCGGTTCGAGGTGCGGCCCGAGGGCTGCAGACCGTCGCTGTTCGGCGAGAGGAAGGCCGTCAGCACCAGGAAGCCCAGGGTCAGAGCCGGCGGGGTGAGCACGGACGGCAGGGCCCGTGCGACCCCCATGCCGAACACGGCGCCCGCGACCAGGCCCAGGATCGCCACCAGCGAGATCGGCAGCCAGCCGAGCGGCGTGTAGGTGGTCCGGCCCAGCGCCACCTCGACCCCTCCCACCAGGACGACGAGGCCGAAGCCCGCCGCCAGCGCGAGCGCGAGCGCACCGGCCGGCACCGCCGCGCGCCGCCAGGCCGGGCGCGGCGTACTGCTCAGCAGTTCACCCATCCGCGAGCGGGAGTCGCGCAGCCCGTACACCGCCCCGAAGCCGACGGCCAACGGCCACCAGAAGGCGAGGAAGTGGCGCGTCCACAGCGCCATGGAGGTCCACTGCGCCGTCCACCCCGCATCGCCCCTCCACCAGATCCCGTCGATCAGGAAGAAGACCGCCAGGCTGCCGGCCAGGACGACCAGCCCGGCCCACGGGGCGGCGGAACGCCGCAGTTCGATGCCCAGCACACGCCCGTTCACCAGTTGCCCCCCTGCCCGGAGTCACGGAGCAGGGCCGAGTAGCCGCGCTCCAGCGGGCTGTCGCCCGGGTACTCGCTGCCGCCGGCCGCGGCCAGGTCGTCCGGAGTGCCCTGGAAGACCAGCCGGCCGTCCGCGAACAGCACCACGTCGGAACAGGCCGCCGCGACGTCCTCCACCAGGTGGGTGGAGACGACCACGCAGGTGTCCCGGCCCAGTTCCTGCAGCAGTTCGCGGAAGCGCAGCCGCTGCGCCGGGTCCAGGCCGGCCGTCGGCTCGTCCAGCAGCAGCACCGCGGGGTCGTTGACGATCGCCTGGGCGATGCCGGCCCGCCGGACCATGCCGCCGGAGAGGGTCTTCATCCGGTGGTCGGCCCGGTCCGCCAGGCCCACCCGTTCCACCGCCCGTTGGACGGCCGCCGGGACGTCCGCCTTCGGCACCTCCTTCAGCCAGGCCATGTACTCGACGAACTCACGCACCGTGAAGCGCTTGTAGTAGCCGAAGTCCTGCGGCAGGTAGCCGATCCGGCGACGCAGCGCCCGGTGGTCGCCCAGCCCGCCCACCGAGGCGCCGAGCAGCTCCAGCTCGCCCCCGGCCGGCCGCAGCACCGTCGCCAGGGCCCGGATCAGGCTGGTCTTGCCCGCCCCGTTGGGCCCCAGCAGGCCATGGGCACCGATGCCCAGGGAGAGGTCCAGTCCGTCGACGGCCATCTTCTTCCGGCCGACCCGCACTCTCAGGTCACTGGCCCGGATCTCCCAGGCGTAGGTCTTCGGCGCGGTCTCGGCCGCGCTCGTCATGGGCGCCATGCGGCGGCCCCTTTCGAGGGTCGATGGTCGTTTCACAGCGGTGCGTTTCACAGCGGTCAGGCAGGCGCCTCGTCGCAGCGCCTGGTGGCGTTTCAGAGCGTCGAAAAGGCGTTTCGGCGGACGATCACGGCGCCGACGGCGAGCACAAGCAGCAGTCCCCACCCGGGCAGCCCGCCCGACTGCACGGCGAGCGGCACCTGTCCGGTGGCCCCCGTGGGCACCACCACGGCGACGCCCCAGGCGGCCGCCAGCCCGACGGCGGCCCGGGTCACCCCGATCACACTGCCCAGCGCCAGGGCGGCGGAGGTGAAGGCCAGCGAGGGCAGCAGCCACTGGGCGACCGTCATGGTCCCGGTCAGCCACCCCGTCAGCAGCAGCCCGGGCAGGACCACGGCGAGCACCGCCGTGGTGCGCCTGAGCAGCAGGGGCAGTCCCGCCCGGGCGGTCGAGGCCGTCAACTCGTGCGCCGGGTCCAGCGCGCGCGACCAGGCCGCGGCGACACCGAACAGCGGCAGCACGGGCGCCACCAGGGACACCGGCGAGGCACCGCCCAGCAGCGTCGCCGGCGCGGCCGCGTCCAGCAGCAGCGCCGCCAGGATGACGGCGGCGGTCATCGCCAGCCACGGCGCCATCACCGGGGTCAGCCAGGCCGACACCCACCGCGGACTGCGGCGCCGCGCGGGCGCCCGGACAGCCGCGTCCAACTGCGGCTCCAGGCCCGCCCGGACGGTCTCCAGCAGCGCCGAGACCTCGGGCGCCTCGGCGGCCACCGAGGCAGCCAGCAGGCTCCGGCACGACGCGCACGTCTCCAGGTGGGCCTCCAAGGCCCACACCGTGTCCGCCGCCATCGTGGCGTCACCCCGGGCGTAGTCGTCGATCAACCGCCTCGACGCGTGTTCCTCCCTCATGCCAGCGCCTCCCGCATCGCGATCCGGGCCCGGCGGGCGCGGGTCTTGACCGTGCCCTCGGGCAGTCTGAGCAGCACGGCAGTCTCCCGGACGGAGAGGCCGTCGAGCACCGTGGCCTGCAGTACCTCGCGGAGTTCCGGCGCCAGCCGCCGCAGCGCGTCGCCGACGTCACCGCCGACCGTCCCCGCGAGCGCCTCCTCCTCCGCGGCGGGCACCACCGCCCGTTCGGCGGCGGCGACCGGCGGCTCGGCGTGGTGGGCACGACGCCGGAACGCGTCGACCAGACGGCGCGCCGCGATCGTCCACAGCCATCCGACGGCCGAACCGCCCACCGCGCTCCCGGCGAACGCGCCGGCCGCGCGCCACACCGCGAGATAGGTCTCCTGCATGACCTCGGCGACGATCTGCTCGTCCGAGCAGCGGCGGCGCAACCGCACCGCCAGCCACGGCGACGTCCGGCGGTACAACTCGTCGAACGCCCCGCGGTCGCCCCTGGCCACCAGCCGGAGGAGACGTTCCTCGTCCAGCTCGTCCAGTGCTCTCCTGCGTGATCTCACACCAGCCAGACGCCCGATCCGGCGCGCAGGTTCTGCATCCGACGTGACCTGCGTCACAGCCCAGGGGCCCCCTTCGTGAAGACGCGGGCCACCCGCGAAAGCGCCGGCCACAATGCGGGCCGAAACGCGAAAAGGCCCACCCGGAAACCCGGGTGGGCCTTTTCTGAAGAATTGTTCGGCGGCGTCCTACTCTCCCACAGGGTCCCCCCTGCAGTACCATCGGCGCTGTGAGGCTTAGCTTCCGGGTTCGGAATGTAACCGGGCGTTTCCCT
>NZ_MECK01000160.1 GCF_014596465.1 Streptomyces sp. CBMA123
CCGTCCGCCGGGCCGAGGGCGTTGCGGACGGCGCCGAACTTGCTGTGCACGTCGAGCCAGGCCGCTGTGCCCTCGGCGATGCCGATCTCGATGTCCCCCACGCCGGCCTGCAGCGCCGAACGGTGCCCCCGCCGACCCGGCCGGTGGCGTGCTCGGCCGTGCCGGGACCCCGCCGCCCGGTGCGCCGTTGCCTACTGGTGTTGCCACCCGCCTCATCCTCCCCTGGGGCCGGCCCGACACCCGGGGCCCGACCGATGGCAGCAGTATGGCCGTGACTCCCTCCGGCCACACCTGACTTGCGCCGATCTTGAGCATGTCGTGCACGGTTTCCGCACGCTCTCGTACGGCTTGTACCGGTCGTCCCGGCCCGACGGAGAGGTGGCGATCCGTGCGACGCCCACGGCGCCCCGAGCGGTTCCGCGCCGCGCTGATCCCGGGCCCGGCACCCCTGCGCTCCGTACCATGGGCCCCATGCGACTGCTTGGAACGATCTCGCCCGACCGCCCGCTGCTCGTCGTCGCGGTCCGCGAGGAGGCCGCCCACCTCGACGACCGGCTGCCCGTGCTGCTCACCGGGATAGGGAAGGTCAACGCCACGGCGGCCCTGGCCACCGTGCTCGCCCAGGGCGAGCAGCCCTCCGAGGTGATCAACCTCGGCACGGCCGGCGCGCTGCGCCCCGGCTGGGAGGGCATGCACCACGTCGCCCAGGTGATCCAGCACGACCTGAACACCGCAGCCCTGCAGCAGCTCACCGGCCGCAGCTACGGCGCCCCGCTGGTGGTCGGCCGGGGCGACGGCCCGGTGCTGGCCACCGGCGACCTGTTCGTCGAGGAGCCGGCGGCCAAGCAGCGGCTGGCCGAGCACGCCGACCTGGTCGACATGGAGGGCTACGCCGTGGCCACCGTCGCCCACCGGGCCGGGGTGCCGGTGCGGCTGGTCAAGTACGTCAGCGACGAGGCCGGGGACGGCGCGGCCCACAGCTGGCGGGAGTCCGTCGACGGCTGCGCCCGGCACCTCGCGGACTGGGTGCACACCCAGGGCTGGTGACCGATAGTCAGATGCGTCCGGCCGGTTCCGCTCGTTACGGTGGCGCGGTGACCGAGAACACCGCGCCCCGGGGCGCCGCGCCGAGCAAGCTCTCCGACTCCCGCCCGCCGACGCTCAACGCCGACGAGCGGACCACCCTGCTGGCCTTCCTCGACTACCTGCGGGAGGCCGTCATCGCCAAGCTGGACGGCCTCGGCGACGAGGACGCCCGGCGCCCCGGCGTCGCCTCCGGCACCAGCCTGCTGTGGCTGGTGCGGCACCTGACCGTGGTCGAGCTCAACTGGTTCGAGTACGCGTACGGCGGACGGGGGGAGGCGCCGCTGAACAGCGAGGACGTCCCGTCGGCCGGGCTCACGGTGGAAGCGGCGGTCGCCGCCTACCGGGACGCGATCGCCCGGGCCAACGCGGTGGCCGCGGCCGCCCCCGACCTGGACCGGCCGGGGGCGCGCTCGCTGCGGCCCGACGCCGTGGAGGGGCCGTCGCTGCGCTGGGTGCTGGTGCACATGATCGAGGAGACCGGGCGGCACGCCGGGCACGCGGACATCATCCGCGAGCAGTTGGACGGTGCCGTCGGGCGCTGAGGCCGCCGTCCTACGGGCGGGGCGGGCGCCCCGCCCGTGGGGAGGTCGGTCCCGGCGGGCCTCGGCCTCGGAAGGCCTCGGTCCCGTAAGGCCCCGGCCCCGGATGCCTCAGTCCCGGATACCTCAGTCCCGGAACGCCGAGAGGTCGAGGGCTGCCAGCCGCTCCTGGTCGGCGATCACCTCGATCGCCGCGATCGCGCCGTCCACCACGGTGAACGCCATGATCGACAGCGCCCGGCCGTTGTCGCCGATGACCACCGCCCCCGCGGCGCCGTTGACCAGCGCCGGGCGGGCGAACGGCGACAGCGTGCCCCACAGCACGGCCTGCCCGGCCACCGTCGCGGCGCCGGTGAGCACCACGGTGTGCCGGGCCTGCCCGGCCCCGCCGTCCGAGCGCAGCACCACGTCCGGGTCGAGCACCGCGAGCAGCGCCGCCAGGTCGCCGGTGCGGGCGGCGGCGAAGAAGGCGTCCACGGCCACCCGCTGGCGGCCCAGGTCCGGATCCGGCACGGGGTGCGCCTGTACCTTGCGGCGGGCCCGGCTGGCCAGTTGGCGGGTCGCGGCCGAGGTCTTCTCGATCAGCGGGGCGATCTCCTCGAACGGCACCGCGAACAGGTCGTGCAGCACGAAGGCGACCCGCTCGGCGGGCGACAGCGACTCCAGCACCACCATCAGCGCCAGGCCGACCGAGTCCGCGAGCATCACCTCCTGCTCCGGGTCGATCACCCCCTCGCGGCGCAGCAGGGGGTCCGGAACGCGCTCGGGCCCGCCCTCGCCGCCCGGGCCGGTCGGCTGCAGCGGCTCCTCCCGGCGGGCGGCGCGGTCGCGCAGCAGGTTCAGGCAGACCCGGGAGACCACCGTGGTCAGCCAGCCGCCGAGGTTGGCCACCTCGGCGGTGTCGGTGCGGTCGTACCGCAGCCAGGCCTCCTGGAGCGCGTCGTCGGCCTCGCTGATCGAGCCGAGCATCCGGTACGCGACCGCGCGCAGGTGCGGGCGGTGCTCCTCGAAGAGCGCGGTCCGGGCAGATCTGTCGTCCACCGTGTCAACTTCCTTCGTCGCGCCGGGCAGCCCTCGGGTCGGCCTCGGGCCGGTCCCGGGGTCGGCCCCGGGTCAGGGCAGCAGCGGGAGCCAGCCAACAGCGGGGCGGCGCGGAGATCAACTCCCGGCGGCCGGATTGTCGTGGGGGCCTCGTAGGGTGGCCGCCATGTCCTTCCTCGAGCGCCTGCGCGCCACCCCCGCCATCGTCGACTACCTGCTCTGGCCCGGGGACTTCTCCCTCGACGCCTACTCGCACGTGGAGGAGGTCGTGCTCGCCTCCGGGGAAGCCCTGGAGGAGGTCGCCAAGTGCGGTGCGGGCGGCACCTTCTTCCTCTGCGGCGAGGGCGGCGACGAGCGGCCCGTGCTCTACGCCGACTCCGAGGGCGGCGCGGCGCTGATGGCCGTCGGACTGGAGGAGATGGTCCGGCTGCTGCTGGCGGTGCCGTGGTGGCACGGCTTCGTGCGGCTGACCGAGGAGGAGAGCGCGGAGGCGGCCGAGCAGTACCTGGAGGACGAGCCCGAGCTGCTCGCCGACCGGGACGCTGCCGCCGCCGCGATCGGGCTCGAAGTGCCCACCGTGGCCGAGGCGTTGGAGCGGCTGCGGGAGGTCGCCTTCGGCCTCGGGCCGTCGTACGTGCTGCTCAACGCGGAGGAGGGCAACGCGTACGAGCCGCTGTTCAGGCCCTAGGGGGGCTACGGGGTCAGAGGATGCGGCGCAGGAGGCGGGACTTGAGGGGGGTGAACGGCGGGTAGGCGGGGCGGAGGGGGTCGGCGAGGAGGGGCTTGTCGAGGATGGACTTGGTGTGGCTGAAGGTGTCGATGGAGTGGGTGCCGTGGTAGCGGCCGAGGCCGCTCTCGCCGACGCCGCCGAAGGGCAGGCCGGGGACGGCGATGTGGGCGTTGGGGACGCCGAAGGCGAGGGCGCCGGAGGAGGTTTCGGTGGTGAGACGGCGCTTGGTGGCGTCCGAGGCGGTGAAGGCGTAGAGGGCGAGGGGCTTGTCGCGGGCGGTGATGAAGGCGATCGCGGCGTCGAGGTCGGGGACGCGGATGATCGGCAGGACGGGGCCGAAGATCTCCTCGCGCATCACCGGGGCGTCCGGGTCGACGTCGGCGAGGACGGTGGGGGCGAGGTAGCGGTCGGCGCGGTGGTGGTCGCCGCCGGTGACGAGGCGGCCGTCGGCGAGCAGGGCGGTGAGGCGGTCGAAGTGGCGCTCGTTGACGATCCGGCCGTAGTCGGGGCTGTCGGCCGGGTCGGCGCCGTACATCTCGCGGATCGCGGCGGTGAGTTGGCGTTCCAGCTCGGTGGCGGTGTCGCCGATGGCGAGGACGTAGTCGGGGGCGACGCAGGTCTGGCCGGCGTTCATGAACTTGCCCCAGGCGATCCGGCGGGCGGCCGTGGCGAGGTCGGTGCCGGGTTCGACGACGACGGGGCTCTTGCCGCCCAACTCCAGGGTGACGGGGGTGAGATGGCGGGCGGCAGCGGTCATGACGACGCGGGCGACGGTGCCGTTGCCGGTGTAGAAGACGTGGTCGAAGCGCTGTTCCAGCAGGGCGGTGGTCTCCGGCACACCGCCTTCGACGACGGCGACGGCCTGCCGGTCCAGGGTGCGGGGCAGCCAGTGGGCGATGGCGGCGGAGGTGGCGGGGGCGAGTTCGCTGGGCTTGAGCACCGCGCAGTTGCCGGCGGCGAGCGCGCCGACCAGCGGGGCGAGGGCGAGCTGCAGCGGGTAGTTCCACGGGCTGATGATCAGCACGGTGCCCAGCGGTTCGCGCACGGTGCGGGCCCGGGCGGGCTGCAGGGCGAGCGGTACGGGGATCCGGCGCGGGCGCAGCCAGCCGTCGAGGTGGCGCAGGGTGTGGTCGATCTCGTTGAGGGTGAAGCCGATCTCGGTGGTGTAGGCCTCGGCGGCGCTCTTGCCGAGGTCGGCGTGCAGGGCGGCGGTGAAGACGGCCTCTTGCTCGACCAACAGGCGGCGCAGGGAGCGGAGTTGGGCCTTGCGCCAGGCGAGGGGCTTGGTGCGGCCCGCGGCGAAGGCGGTGTGCAGACGGGAGACGGTGGCGGCGGCTTCGTCGCTTCCGGTGGACGTGGCTTCGGCGGAGAGGCTCATGCCGTCGAGCATAAACGAAACGAAATGATTTCGTTTCTAGTTTTCGATAGACTTCCGGCATGACCCCCAGCACCACCCCGCCCCGCCCCGTCGCCTCCGGAGCCGCCTCCCCGCCGCGCCGGGGCCGCCCCCGCGACGCAGGCCGGGACCGGGCACTGCTGGACGCCACCCTCGCCGTCCTCGCGGAGAGCGGCTACGGCGGGCTGACCACCGCCGCCGTGGCGGCCCGGGCCAGGGTCTCGACGGCGACGCTCTACCGCCGCTGGTCGTCCAAGGAGGACCTGGTGATCGCCGCCGCCGCGCTGCACGGCGAGGGCTCGTACGAGCAGCCGGACACCGGCGGCCTGGAGGGCGACCTGCGGGTCGTCCTGCGGGACAAGGCCGCCGGCATGACCGGGGAGCCCGGCCGGCTGATCCGCGCCCTGATCGGCGAGGCCGCCCACAACACCGCGCTGGCCGAGGTGCTGGTCACGGCCTTCCTGCGGCCGGTGTACGGGAGGGTCGCGGAGGTCGTCCGGCGGGCGGTCGAGCGGGGCGAGATCCCGCCGCTCGACGGCGTGGAGCTGCTCGGCGAGGTGGTGGTCGGCCCGGTGATGACCCACTTCCTGCTCACCCCGCGGCTGCCCGAGGATGTCGACGAGGCCACTGCCCGGCAGACCGCCGACCGCCTGCTGCCCTTCGCCCTGCGGGCGGTGGGCGGGACGCCGTCCGGCTGAACGGATCCCGGCTGAACGAATCGCGGGTGCGCGTCCCGGTTGCGCATCCCCGTGGGAAGAGCAGCCCGATGCCCTGGTTCACGCTCGCTGCCGATCGGCGTCGCCGGTGAATTCGCCATCACCGTGCGGGAGTTCCTCGCAAAGCTCTCGCGGGTGCCTGCGGGCGCCCGCGGGTGCCTGCGCGCGCCTCAGCGGGTGAGGGTCAGGGCCAGGGTGGCGACCGCCAGGGCGAGGTGGCCGCCGGGGAAGTGGAGGTTGTGGAGCACCTTGGTGCGGACGTGGACGGCCACCGCGCCGACGTAGAAGAGCACCAGTGCGGTCGCGGCCGCGACGCCCAGCGGCGGATAGGCGACCAGGCCGATCAGCAGCCCGGCGGCCCCCGCCATCTTGAGGGCGGCCAGCCATGGGACCCACTCCGGTTCGACGTTCACCTCGGCGGAGTTGGCCAGGACGAACGGGGCCTTGGCGAAGTCGGCGGCGGCGATTCCGGCGTTGGCGGCGATGGCGACGACAGTCACGATGACCAGGGCGATGGACATGGGATTCCTTCGTGGACGCGGGGTGTTCCCTCGGGTCAAGCCTCTTCGGGGGGCTCGCCCCGCGTCCAATACCTGCTTCCATAACCTGGTGGAATGGATGGCGAGGTAGCGGCCGTCCGGGGCTCCCGCCGGGGCCAAGTAGGCGGCATTGATCAGCTCCCAGGCGGTGGTGGGCCGGGGGAGGGGTGGCAGCCCTCAGCGCCGCCACCCCCCGTTTGCTTCTCGGCACCGGAGTGGTGGTTCATTGAGCCAAACCCCGCCTTGGGGTGAAAGCGGGTGGGGATCCGGGCGGGGTTCCGTGGGGTTTCGGTGAGCGTCCCATCGTGCGGAGCAGCCGCGTCTGGCGGGAGGGGGCAGGGGTGGGCGGGCCCTCGGTGGGCCGGTCGTCGGGGGCGGCGAAGAAGCGGTGGGTGGAGTCGGGGTCGACGGGGGTTTCGGGCAGCCCCGCGTAGATGGTGGCGAGGTGCTCGTCGAGCCAGGCGACGAGGGCGGGGTGGAGGGTGTCGTCCAGGCCGAGGGCGGTGGCGAGGTCCCAGGTGTGGACGGTGCTGTCCGCGGTCCGTACGGCGAGCGCCTGCCTGCCGGTGAGCGGGCCGAGGGGGTAGTCCAGGATGCGGCAGAGGGCGTCGGACCGGCCGTAGGCGTCGGCCAGCTGCCGGACGGAGGCGGCGTAGGCGGCGGCGGGGGAGTCGCCCGGCGCGTCGGTCTCGCGGAGGCGGAGGAACTCGGTGCGGTGGCCGCCGTGCAGCAGGAGGAGGTAGTTGAGGTTGCCCCGGGCCATGTGGTGCACCAACTGCCGTACGTTCCAGTCGGTGCACGGCGTGGGCAGGGTCCACTGCCCGGGGCGGACGGACCGCAGGATCCGCTCGAACTCGCCGCTGGCGAGCAGGAACCGGTCGAGGAGCCCGTCGAAGGCGGCACTGGTCATGCGGCCCATCCTGCGAGGTGCGGCGCCGCCCGCACCGGCGGGTTTCGGACCTCGCGCTGGGGCGCTTCCGGTCCGGCGGCCCGGAGGAAGCGCCTCGGGCGGGTTCAGTGGGGGAGGGCCTCGCGGAGGCGCTTCTTGTCGGGCTTGCCGACGGAGGTCAGCGGGATCGCGTCGACCAGGTGGAGGGCTTCCGGTGCGTAGATGCGGCCCCTGGCGGCGGTGACGAAGGCGCGGACCTCCTCCAGGGTCGGCTGCTGCCCGGCGGCGGGGACGACGGCGGCGTGGACGTGCTCGGCCTCCTGGTCGTCCCGCACGCCGTAGACGGCGCACTGGGCGATGGCGGGGTGGGTGAGGAGGAGCTCCTCGACCTCGGTCGGGTAGACGTGGCCGCCGACGACGATGATGAGGTCCTTGAGACGGTCGGCCAGGTAGAGGTAGCCGTCGGCGTCGAAGTACCCGATGTCACCGGTGTCCAGCCAGCCGTCGCGCAGGACCTGGGCGGTGAGGTCGGGCCGCTTCCAGTAGCCGGCCATCAGCATCGCCGAGCGGACGTGCACCTCGCCCTGCTCGCCGGCGGGCAGGACGGTGCCGTCGGCGGCGCGGACCTCCACCTCCACGTCGGGGAAGGGCCGGCCGACCGGGATCGGACCGTCCTCGCCGAAGCGCGCGTACTCGTCGGGGGTGAGGACGGCGATCTTCTGCGCCTCCGACATGCCGTAGAGGCTGACCAGGACGGGGCCGAAGACCTTGAGCGCCTCGCGGATCCGGGTCGGGGAGGAGGCGCAGCCGCCGTAGTCGATCCGCTGCAGGCTGGACAGGTCGGTGCGGCCGAGGTCCGGGTGGTCGAGCAGCCGGTAGAGCAGCGGGGGCAGCACCCACAGGTCGGTGATGCGTTCGCGTGCGATCGCGGCGAGGACCTCGCCGGGCTCGAAGGTGCGCTGGAGGACGACGGATCCGCCCGCGTGGAGCGTCAGGTCGGCGAGCACGCCGGCGAGGTGGGCGAGCGAGGTGGCGGCGAGGAAGCGGGGCGGTTCGGCGTCGGGGCGGCTGTGGAGGGGGGTGTCGAACATGCGGCGGACGGGCCCGTGGAGGCTGAGGATGCCCTTGGGGATGCCGGTGGTGCCGCCGGTGTGGCGGATGCCGAGGTCGTCGTCGGGGCCGATCCGGACGTCGGGTTCCCCGGCGGGGCGGATCGCGGAGGCGGCGATCACGTCCTCGCCGACGGTGTGCGCTCCGGGGCCGGTCCCGTCGGCGCCGGGGCCGAGGGTGAGGACGGCGGGGACGTCGATCAGCGGCAGCAACTCGGGGGCGTCGGCGTAGCGTTCGGCGTCCACGAGGAGCATGGTGGTGTCCACGCTGGCGACGATCTCGGCCAGGACCGGGGCGCTCATCCCGTCGTACAGGTTGACCACCCGGGCGCCGGCCAGGCCGGCGGCGTAGCGGGCGCTGAGGGCCTCGGGGGTGTTGCCGGTGAGCAGGGTGACGGTCGAGCCGCGGGTGATGCCGCGGGCGAGCAGCTCGTGGGCGAGGCGGTAGGTGGCGGCCGCGAAGTCGCCGGCGGTGATCTCGACCCGGTCGGCGGTGGTGATGGCGCGTCGGTCCGGGTGGGAGGCGAGGGCCCGGAGGATCAGGGCTGGTGCGCTGACGAACTCCTGGTCACTCATGGCCACTTCTTCCTTGTAGTTTGCAACCATGCCGCCAGGCTAACTCCACCGCCCGCCCCCTACCGGTGGGTTTTGGCCATGACCGGTCAGAATATCATCTGTGAACGAAGGGCCGGGTTGGTGAAGGCCTCCCGGCACTGGCGGGGAGGCGGACGTCACGCGGGCGGTCGCTGCGGAACCTGGGTGCCTCAACTCGCCGGCGGGGGCCATGGATCCGGGCCTGCGGGCCGTCAGAGCGGGTTGAGGCGGGCCTTGAGCGGGCGGAACTCGTTGCCCTCCGGATCGGCGAGTACGTGCCAGGACTCGTCGCCGGTCTGGCCGATGTCCGCCGGGCGCGCGCTCGTGACCGTTCCGGTCAACACGCCTCGGCGCGAAGGGTTTCAGCCCCGGGGGCCCGCCGACGGGGTGCGTCGGCGGGCCCGGCGGGTCACTGGTCGTACTGGTCCTGCCGGTCCTCTTGGCCCTCTTGGCCTTCTTGGCCTTCTTGGCCCTGACGGTCCTATCGGTCCGCGGTGAGCTTGCCGGCCACGCCCCAGCTCTCCGGCTGGTACTCGTTGACGAACACGAACACGCTCTCGGCGGGGACCGCGAGCGTCTCCACGAACGCCGCGGTGACCTTCTCGACCAGCTCGCGCTTCTGCTCGACGCTGCGCGGGCCCTGCTGGATGGTGACGATCGGCATCTTCGGCTCCTGACCGGGATTCGGGTGGATCTTCCCGCCGGGTTGTCCGGCTGGGAACAGTCCACCCGATCGGGCCGCCCGCACCCAGACCCGAATCGCTCTGGCAGCGATCACGAATCCTGATCGTCACAGGTCGGGGGCGTCATGCGGCAGGCCTCCAGGAGCAGCCGGGGGAGCGGGGCGGAGCGTCGTACGGCGAGCGAGGTCGGCAGGGCCAGCGGGGTCCGGCAGCGGCGGAAGGCCACTCGGCGGGCGTTCACCATCCGGGCGTTGGCGGCGTACACCACCGTCCACATCGGGGTCCCGGTGCCGATCGAGGCCAGGGTGTTCTGCAGGGTGCCGTGCGCCGGGCCGAGGACCGGCCGGAATCCGGCGGCCGTGCAGGCGTCCAGCACCAGGTCCACCAGCGCCGGGTGGTTGCCGTGCTCGGTCAACCGCAGTGGCAGGTCGGCGAGTTCGGCGAGATCGACCTCGGGCTGGGCGGCGAGCGGGTGCCGGGCGGGCAGGGCGAGCACCAACTCGTCCTCCCATACGGGCAGGAAGCGCAGGCCGGGGCTGTTCTCGGCGATGGCGCCCCGGACGAAGGCGGCGTCCAGGCGGCCGTCCGCGAGCTGGGCGAGCCGCTCCCGCACCGGGGCCGAGTGCAGTTCGACCCGCACCCCGGGGGCCCGTTGCTGGTAGGTCTCCAGGATCAGGTCGAGCCGCTCGGCGAGCCCGGTGATGGTGCCCAGCCGCAGGACGGCGGGCGCGGCCAGATCGGCGGCGAGGGCGCGGGCGGCGTCCTCGGCCGAGAGGACGTTGCGGGCGGCGGGCAGGAAGCGCTCCCCGGCCGGGGTCAGCCGGACGTACCGGGGCGAGCGGTCGAACAGCTCGACCTTCAACTCCCGCTCCAGCCGCCGGACCTGCTGGCTCACGGCGGGCTGCCCGAGCAGCAGCTTCTCGGCGGCCCGGCCGAAGTGCAGCTCCTCGGCGACGGCGACGAAGCAGCGCAGCTGCCGTAGCTCCATGCGGGCCCCCTGCTTGATCGGTCGACGGGCCCATCGTCGCAGGCGGGCGGGCATCCGCTCGGCGCAGGTGTCGTAGCAGCCGTCCCAGGTCTTCTCGGCCTCCGCCCGGGGTTCCTTGGCGGCGGCCGTCCGCGAGGGCGGCCTCCCCCCGTCGCTCTGAGCTGGTCGAAGGCACCCCTCCAGGTGGTCTATAGTTAACCCATCACCCAGATGCGCGGGTGGCGGAATAGGCAGACGCGCTGGATTCAGGTTCCAGTGCCCGAAAGGGCGTGGGGGTTCAACTCCCCCCTCGCGCACAGCGAAGTACCGACGGAACGGTGCTTCCCGCAGTGACGGAAGTCATTGTGGGAGGCGCCGTTTCGTCGTTTGTGCCACCACCGGAGACGGCCGGCCTTCCGGCCCGGCTGGCCGTCGTGCGCTACGCGGCGGGCTTCCAGAGGGCGAGCAGGACGCTGTAGGCCGGGGTGATCTCGGCCCCGGTGCCGTGCTCGGGCGACACGAACCGCGGGGTGCCACGCCGGTTGACCCCGAGAGCCGGCCGGTCGGCCCGACGGTCGACCGGCCGCTCCGGTGCCCCGGGGCCGGTCAGCGGCAGAGGGCCGCGTCGACGACGCTTTCGAGACGCCTGGTGACGGCCCCGTCCGCCGGGATGCTGGTCACCGTGATGTCGGCGGCGCGGCCGTCGTCCGTCGCGCCGCCCCGGGACTCGTAGCCCGGGATGTCCCCGCCGTGACCCCAGTAGACGCCGCCGCAGGACAGCGGGCGGCTGATGATCCCCAGCCCGTACCCGGCGCCGGTGTCCCCGATCGGGACGGTGGTGCGCATCTGGGCGAGCTGCGCCGGCGGGAGGAGGTCGCCGGCCAGGAGCGCGCTGAAGAACCGGTTCAGATCGGAGTCGGTGGAGGTCAGCTGGCCCGCTGCCCAGCCCGCCGAAGGGTCCAGCTCGGTGGTGTCGATCAGCGGTCCGCCCGGCTTCTCCTGACGGTAGCCCTTGGGGTGGGCCTCCCGGATCGTACGGTCCCCGACGGCGGGGAAGTAGGTGTGGCGCAGCCCGATCCGCTGGATGACGCGCCGGTCGATCTCCTCGGCGAGCGGGCGGCCGGTGACCTTCTGGACGATCAGGCCGACCAGCACGTAGTTGGTGCTGCTGTACCCGAACCGCTTCCCCGGGGGGAAGTCGGCCTTGTGCCGGAAGGCCAGGTCCAGCAGCTCGCGCGGCTCGAAGTACCGCTGCTGCATGACGGATTCCTCGATGTCGCCCTCGTAGTCGGGGAGCCCGCTGGTGTGCTGGAGCAGTTCGCGGACGGTGATGTGGCCGCCGTCGATGCCGTCCCCGCGCACGATGCCCGGCAGGTAGGTCTCGACCGGCTCGTCGAGGCCGATCCTCCCCTCGCCGACCAGTTGCAGGGCGACGACGGCCGTGAAGGTCTTGGTGTTGCTGCCGATCCGCACCTGGCCGTCCTTGGGTACCTTCGCGCCGGTGGCCAGGTCGCCGACCCCGGCCGTGTAGCTGCGGGTGCGGCCCGTACCGTCCTGCACGCTCGCCAGCGCGCCCGGCAGGCCGTCGGACTGCACCAGGGCGTTCAGGCCCCGCTGGACGCTGTCGGGCCTGGGAGCGGCGGCGGCGGAAGGCGCCAGGACGCCCGCCGTCACGACGCCGATGGCCAGTGCCGCCACCGCCGACACCGTCCGCCGCCGGGAGCGCTTCTGCCAGGTCTGCTCACGCATGAGTCAACTCCGTTGGAATCCTTGGGAATCAGTGGACACGATCATGGGTTCCGGACCGCCGGCGCGCATCGCGGGAAGGCGGGAGAAAACCCTCCCCCGATCGGGGGAGGCCGCCGCTGACCTGCCCGGACATACTGGCGAGCATGATCACGGGAATCCGGCCGTTGCTGCGCGGCTCCACGTACACGGGTGCACTGTTCGCCTACGTCGGCGCGTTGGCGAGCCTTCCGCTGCTGCCGTTCGCCATGCTGCCGGCCCTGGCCGGACGCTCCGCCCCCTACGCGGTGCAGGCCGCGCTGACGCTGCTGCTCTGGGCCGTCCTGATCGGCGCGGTCGGGCTGGCCCGCACCACGCGGCGGGCCCTGATCGCCGCCGCCCGCCGCCTGCT
>NZ_MECK01000161.1 GCF_014596465.1 Streptomyces sp. CBMA123
CCAGCTGCACCGCGGCGGCCCCGGCCCGCAGGGCCGCCGCGATCGCCGGGCCGTCACCCAGCCCGCCCGCGCCGATCAGCGGCAGCGCGGTCACCGCCCGTACGGCGGGCAGCAGTTCCAGCAGCGGCAGCTCCCCCGGAGTGTCCGTCACCCGATGGGTGCCGCGGTGCCCGCCGGCCTCCGGGCCCTGCACGCACAGCGCGTCCATCCCGACCGCCTCCGCCGCCCGCGCCTCGCCCGGGGTGGTGACGGTGCCGACCTGCAGCGTCCCCACCGCCCGCAGCGCCGCCGCCTCCTCGGCCGTCGGCAGCCCGAAGGTGTAGGAGACGACCGGCACCGGGTCGGCGAGCAGCGCGGCGAGTTTGGCCTCCCAGTCGTCCCGGTCCGGCCCGATCTCCTCCGGCAGTTCCACCGCCCACCGCTCGGCCTCCGGCCGCAGCCGTTCCCGGTAGGCGGCGACGGCGGCCGGGTCGGCGGGCGGGGCGGGCACGAAGAGGTTCACCCCGTACGGCCGGTCGGTCGACTTCCGTACCGCGGCGATCTGTTCGCCCATCGCGGCGGCGCTCTTGTAGCCCGCGGCCAGGAACCCCAGCCCGCCGGCCCGGTTCACCGCGGCCACCAGCTCCGGCGTCGAGGCCCCGCCCGCCATCGGGGCGCCGATCACCGGTACGGCGAGTTCGTCGAGACGCACGGCCATCGGGGCTCCTCACTCCGCTACGGGCACCGCCCTCACCCTACGCTCAGCGGATCAGCCCGCGCCCGCGCGCCTCCCGCACCGCCGCCGTGCGCGAGTCGACCCCCAACTTGGTGTAGATGTGCACCAGATGGGACTTCACGGTGGCCTGGCTCAGGTGCAGCCGCTGGCTGACCTGCTGGTTGGTCAACCCGTCCGCGACCAGCCCGAGCACCTCGGTCTCCCGGGCGCTGAGCGCCGCCGCGGGCGTCCGCATCCGTTCCAGCAGCCGGTCGGCGACGCTCGGCGCCAGCGCGCTGCGCCCAGCCGCGGCGGCCCGGACGGCCTGGGCGAGTTGCTCCGGCGGCGCGTCCTTCAGCAGGTACCCGGTGGCGCCGGCCTCCAGCGCCGGGAGGGTGTCCGCGTCGCTGTCGTACGTGGTGACCACCAGCACCCGCGGCGCGCCCGCCCGGGCGGTGATCGCGGCGGTGGCCTGGGCACCGTTCATGGCCGAGCCGGGCCCGAACTGGAGGTCCATCAGCACCACGTCCACACCCGGTTCCGCCGCCAGTTCGACGGCCCGTTCGGCGGTCGCCGCCTCGGCCACGATGGTGAAGTCGGGTTCGCTCTCCAGCACCGCGCGCAGCCCGGCCCGCACCACCGGGTGGTCGTCGGCGATCAGCAGCCGGATCACGGGCCGGCCTCCGGGGTGACGGGCGGCTGCGGGGTGACGGGCAGCTGCACCGCCAGGGCCGTCCCCTCGCCGGGCGCGGACTCGACCGTGAAGCCGCCGCCGAGCGCGCGGGCCCGGGCCCGCATCGAGGGCAGTCCGAAGCCGCCGTCCGCACCGGTGCGGCCGGCGACCGCCGCCGGGTCGAACCCGGCCCCGTCGTCGAACACGTCCAACGCCACCTCGCCCTCCATGTAGCTGAGTGTCACCTCGGCGCGCGAGGCCTTCGCGTGCCGCACGGTGTTGCCGAGCGCCGACTGCGCGATCCGCAGCAGCGCCACCTCCTGCGCGGCGGGCAACCGCAGCGGGTCCCCGGAGACGTGCAGGTGGACGGGCAGTCCGCTGTGCGCGGTGGTGGTCGCGCAGAGCCGTTCCAGCGCGACGGGCAGCGGATCGCCGTCCAGCGCGGGCGGGGTGAGCGCCCGGACGAACCGCCGGGCCTCGTCCAGGTTGTCCTGGGCGGCCTGCCGCGCCTGCTCCACGTACCCGGCCGCGGCCTCGGTGCGATCGGGCAGCGCCCGCTGGGCCGCGCGCAGCAGCAGCTGGATGGAGCTGAGGCTCTGCGCGAGGGTGTCGTGGATCTCCCGGGCGAGCCGCTCGCGCTCGGCGAGGACGCCGGCCGCGTGGTGGGCGGCGGCGGCGTCGGCGCGGGCGGCGGTGAGTTCGTCGATCAGCCGGCGCCGTTCCTCGCTCTCCCGGTACAGCGCCTGGTAGCCGAGCACGGTGGCGGTCGCGACGGCCGCGCCGAGGGCGGGCCCGATCGAGGCGGCCAGGTTGAAGCTCTGCTGGTGCCAGGACCACGCGGCGATCGCGGCGCCGGCCGTCAGGGCGACGGCGGTCAGCCCGCTGCGCCGGCCGAGCAGGTGCAGTTCCAGGAAGTACAGCGGGAAGGCCAGCCACACCCCGTCCTGGGTGGCGACCAGCAGGCCCGCCCAGGTGACGCCGAGCAGCGCCAGCCAGAGCGCCGCGCCCCGGCGGGAGCGGTGGACGGCGGCCAGCCGTGGCCCGATGGCGTACCCGGCGGCCATCGCGGTGGCCGCGGCGGCGACGGCGGCCGGGTCCCCGCCCCGGTCGGCGAAGGCGGCCCGGGCGACGGCGAGGGCGAGCAGGCCCGCCACGAGCAGGTGCAGGCAGACCTGGAGGACGCGGGCGACGGGGGTGGTTCTGGAGCGTTCGGTCGCCATCCCTCCAGCCTAAGTTCCGCGCCGGGAGCCCGGCATCAATCAAAAGGTTGAACTCCGCTTCTGCCCTTTGATGCCCAGGATGCAATCCCCGGCGCGATGCCCCGGCCACCCCGTTTCGGGGAGCGTGGCAACGTCACCAGTCCCACTGTCGCAGGAAGGCCCACCGTGTTCGTCGCCTGGAGGGATCTCAGGTTCGCCAAGGGGCGGTTCGCCCTGATGGGGACCGTCATCGTGCTGATCACCGTACTGGTCGGCCTGCTGTCCGGACTGACCGCCGGGCTCGGCCGGCAGAACATCTCCGCGATCACCGGCCTGCCCGCCGACCACCTGGTGTTCGCCAAGCCCGCCGAAGGGCAGCAGCTCTCCTTCACCGACTCCCAGCTCAGCCCCGACCAGTGGCAGGCCTGGGCCCGCGAGCCCGGCGTCACCTCCGCCCAGCCGCTCGGCATCACCACCACCAAGGCCGCCGCCGGCACCCGCACCGCCGCGCTCTCCGCCTTCGGCGTCCCGGACGGCTCCGACCTGGCCCCGCAGGGCAACCGGATCGCCCCCGGCCAGGCCGTGTTGTCCGGCACCGCCGCCGAGAAGCTCGGCAACCTCACCCCCGGCGCCGACTTCACCATGGCCGGCCACCACCTCACCGTCGCCGCCGTCGACGGCGACGCCGCGTACAGCCACACCCCGGTGATCTGGACCAGCCTCGGCGACTGGCAGCAGTTCGCCCCCGGCGGCGCCGGCCACGCCACCGTCATCGCCCTCCACACCGCCGAGGGCGCCGACCTCGCCGCCGCCGACACCCGCCACGGCACGGTGACCCGCACCCGCGACGACGCCCTCTCCGCGATCGGCTCCTACACCTCCGAGAACGGCTCGCTCCAGCTGATGCGCGGCTTCCTGTTCGCCATCTCCGCCCTGGTGATCGGCGCCTTCTTCACCGTCTGGACGATCCAACGCAGCGGCGACATCGCGGTGTTGAAGGCCCTCGGCGCCTCCACCCGCTACCTGCTGCGCGACGCCCTCGGCCAGGCCGTGCTGCTGCTGGTGCTCGGTACGGCCGTCGGCACCGCGATCGCCTCCGGCTTCGGCGCGCTGATCGGCTCCGCCGTCCCCTTCGTCCTGGACGCCCCGACCGTCCTGCTGCCCGCCGTCGTCATGATCGCCCTCGGCGCGATCGGCGCGGCCCTGTCCATCCGCCGGATCACCTCCGTCGACCCGCTGACCGCCCTGGGGAGCGCCCGATGAGCCTGACCCTCGACCGCATCACGTTGACCTACCCGGACGGCGACGACCGGCTGACCGCCCTGGACGACGTCTCGCTGACCGTCCCCAAGGGCTCCATCACGGCCGTGGTCGGCCCCTCCGGCTCCGGCAAGTCCAGCCTGCTGGCGGTGGCGGCCACCCTGATCGGCCCGGACTCCGGCCGGGTCGTGGTGGACGGCACCGACACCGCCGGCCTCAACCGCGCCGAGCTCACCGCGCTGCGCCGCACCAGGATCGGCATCGTCTTCCAGCAGCCCAACCTGCTGCCCTCGCTCAGCGCCGCGGAACAGCTCCAGGTGATGGCCCACCTCGACGGCCGCTCCCCCCGCGAGGCCCACACCCGCGCCCTGGAACTCCTCGACGCCGTCGGCCTGCGCGACCTGGCCGCCCGCCGCCCCCACCAGCTCTCCGGCGGCCAGCGCCAACGCGTCAACATCGCCCGCGCCCTGATGAACGACCCCACGGTGCTCCTCGTCGACGAGCCCACCAGCGCCCTCGACCACGAACGCGGCGCGGCAGTGCTCGACTTGATCACCGACCTCACCCACCGGCGGGCGACGGCGACGGTCCTGGTCACCCACGACCGCACCCACCTGACGGCGGTCGACCAGATCGCCGAAGTCCACGACGGCCGGTTGACGGTGCCGTCAGCGGTCGCCTGAGCTACTTCTTCGCCGCGAGCACGTCGTCCACCGAGAGCATCACCGACGCCCCGATCGAGTCGGGCAGCGTGAACGACTGCCCCGGGTGGTGGACGGCGTGCACCTGGTACTCGCCGTCCTTCGGATCGGTCAACACCATGACCCGCCGATTCTTCCGATCCACGATCACGTAGACGGGCACGCCGGCCGAGGCGTAGGCGGTCGGCTTCCGTTTGAGATCGTCACTGGGATTCGATGACGTGACTTCGAGCACGAGGCGGAAAGCCGCCGGGTCGTAGCAGTTGTACTCGATCAGGTGGTCATCGATGTCAGCATCGACAACCGACAGGTCCGGTACGGCATAGTCCGAAGGCCCATCCGGCAACCAGATGCCAACGTTCTGAAGGACGTCGTCCTCGTCAAGGCCGGCCATGAACAGCGCCCGCATAAGGCGGCTCAGCGACTTACCGTGAGAAGCATTCGGCGGCGGCGTCGCGGTGATCTGGCTTCCGACGATCTCGACCCGGTGCCCGACGAACTGGTTGGAAATCAGCTCGGCGACATCGAGCAGCGTCGGCTGCTCGGCGGCTCCGAGCAGCGGGCGCTGCTCGAAGGGCTCTTCCACTGCGGCGGCGGACATGGATTTCCTCCTGGCTGCCGATGTCGAGAGCATCATCGTAGAGCGCGAGCGCCCCCCGACGCCCGATTCCCATCCTTCACCCGAACGAGTGGTTTAGCCCTCTACCGGGCCCGCAGCCGCAGCCCGGGGCGCTCCGCCTCCGCCGCGTCGTCCTGGCCCGCCCAGAGGGAGCGGACGTGGCTGAGGTGCCGGGTCATGCAGGCCTCGGCCGCCTCGGCGTCGCCGGAGATCATCAGGTCCAGCAGTTCCACGTGCTCCTCCGCCGAGGAGACCAGCTGCCCCTGCTCGTCCAGCCGGGTCAGCCCGTACAGCCGGGAGCGCTTGCGCAGGTCCCCGACCACGTCGACCAGCCGCGCGTTGCCGGCGAGTCCCAGCAGGTCGAGGTGGAACTGCCGGTCCGCCTCCAGGTAGCCGATGAGGTCGTGCTTGCGGGCCGCCGCGACGATGGCCTCGGCCTGCGGGCGCAGCCGCTCCAGCTGGTCCTTGGTCGCCGTGCGGGTGACCCGGCCGACGGTGGGGACCTCGATCAGGGCGCGGATCTCGGTGTAGTCGTCGAGGTCGCGCTCGGTGAGTTCGGTGACCCGGAAGCCCTTGTTGCGGACGGCCTCGACCAGTCCCTCCCGGGCGAGGTCGAGCATGGCCTCGCGCACGGGGGTCGCGGAGACGCCGAAGTCGGCGGCGAGGGCGGGCGCGGAGTAGACGACTCCGGGGCGCAGTTCGCCGGAGATCAGGGCCGCCCGGAGCGCGTGGGCGACCTGGTCGCGGAGCCGCTCCTGCACGGAGATCAGGGTGCGGGACGTGAGCTCGGCCATGGTGTTCCTCCGGGTGGGTGCAGAACACCAGCGTACAATGTCACGTTACGTTGAGCGTGCAACAGTCCGCGATCCGAACGATCCGTCACCACCGGGCACACCACCAACGCCCATGGTGGCAGCGGCGATCGGCCGTGACAACGGCCGGGGGCACACGATCTGCCGACCACCCCGAGAGGAGCCCCCTGGTCGGCTCGCCCTCCACGGCGATCAGACCCGCGAGGCCCGGTACACCTCCGCCGCCACCGCCAGGTCCTCCCAGGCCATCCCGACGCTCTTGAAGAACCGCGGCCGGCCGTCCGGCACCAGCGCGTCGCCGCGCACCAGCTCGGCCAGGTTCCACACCTGCCGCCGCCCGAGCGCGCCCGCCAGCAGCAGGTCCCCGGCCTCCCGGGCCGCCACCGACCGCGCCTCCACGTACAGCTCGGCCCGCCCGACCAGCACCTCGTCCACCTCGCGCGCGTCCGGCTCGTGCGAGCCGACCGCCGCGACGGCCGCGTGCGCGGGCACCAGCGCGCCGTCGAACAGCGGCATGCGCGCGGTGGTGCAGCAGACCACCACATCGGCCCCGGCCACGGCCTCCGGCGCACCCACCGAGCCCGCCAGCCCCAGCTTCCGCCCGTACGCCGCCAGCGCGGCCGCCCGCCCGGGGTCGCGCGCCACCACCGTCAGCCGCCGGAGCGACCTCAGCGCGGGGACGGCCAGCAGCACATCCAGGTGTCCGTAGGCCTGCGGCCCGGAGCCGAACACCACCAGGTGCTCGGCCTCCGGCGCCGCGAGCCGCGCCAGCGCCACCGCCGTCACGGCGGGCGTGCGCAGAGCGGTGAGGGCCGCGCCGTCCAGCAGCGCCAACGGCTGGAGCGTCGGCCCGTCCAGCAGCAGGTAGCTGCCGGTGATCCGGGGCAGTCCGAGCGCCGGGTTCGCGGGCGCGACCCCGGCGATCTTCACCCCGGCGTACGGCCCGGCGGCGGCCGGCATCAGCAGCAGCTCGCCCGCCGGCACCGGTACGGCCGACCGGGCGGGCGCCGCTTCCGGGTCGAACCCGTCCAGCAGCACCCGCTCGATCGACCGCACCGCGTCGGCGGGCCCGACCCCGCCGACTCCCGGCACGGCGTACTGGAGCGGCTCAGCCGCCGCGCCGGGCAGAGCAGGACCGGACACCCCAGGCCCGGGCCGCGCAGGCCCGGGCCGCGCAGGACCGGGCCGCGCAGGACCGGACACCACAGGACCGGACGCCACAGGACCGTTCGCAGCACTCACAGCAGGAACCCCGTCCCCAGCGCGTCACCCGGCTCCAGGAGGAACCGGTGCTCCCCGGTGCGGTACGCCGTCCCGCTGACCTCGGTGACGACGCCGTCGCCCAGCGGGTCGCCGCCCGCGAGCACCCGCCCGGTGAACCCGGTGCCGATGATCGACTCGTGTCGCAGCGGCTCCCCGGGGGCGAGCCGCCCCTCGGCGGCGAGGACGGCGAGCCGGGCGGAGGTGCCGGAGCCGCAGGGCGAGCGGTCGATCTGCCCGTCGGCGAACACCACGACGTTCCGCTGACTCAACACACCGTCCGGGGAAGGTAGTTCGTCGTACAGCACGACCCCGTACACCCCGGACAGCCGCGGGTCGGTCGGGTGTGCGACCGCCTCCGCGCCGGCCAGCAGCGCCCTGATCTCCCGCCCCACGGCGACGAGTTCGGACAGCTGCCCGGTCTCGACCGCGAGCCCGAGGGCGGCGGCGGGCACCGAGACGTAGCAGGCCCCGGAGTGCGCCACGGCGACCTCGACCACCCCGCGCGAGGTGGTCAGCGGCAGCTTCAGCGCGCTGACCCGGCTGGGCACGTTGCGGAAGGTGACCCCGGTGGTGCGCCCGCCGGCCCGGTGCACCAGGGCGGTGACCCGCCCGGAGGGCACGTCGATCCGCACCCGTGCCGTGCCGTCCGCAGGGGCCGGGACCAGTCCGGAGTCCACCGCCCAGGCGCCGAGCGCGATGGTGCCGTGCCCGCAGGCGGTCGAGTAGCCGTCCTTGTGCCAGAACAGCACGCCCAGGTGCGCCTCGTCGTCGTCCGGCGGCACCAGGAACCCTCCGTACATCCCGGCGTGCCCGCGCGGCTCCCGGACGAGCAGCCGCCGGACGTCGTCCAGCGCGCTGGGCCGGGGCGCGGTGGCGCCGGCACCCGCGCCGATCGCGATGGCCCGCCGCTCGGCGACGCTGTCGCCGGGGATGGGGGGCGCGCCGCCCAGCACGATCCGGAACGGTTCGCCGGCCGTGTGGTAGTCGACGGTGTCGACCGTACGGACGTCCATCAGGCGTCCCCGCCCGGCAGCACGCTGATCGTCCGGCTGACGGTGTAGAACTCCAGTGCGGCGCGGCCCTGTTCGCGCTCGCCGTGGCTGGCGCCCTTGGTCCCGCCGAAGGGCAGGTGGAAGTCGACGCCGCTGGAGGGCGCGTTGACCCGGATCATGCCCGCGTCGAGCCGGTCGGCAACGGCCAGCGCCGCGTCCAGGCTGCGGGTGTGCACCGAGGTGGCGAGGCTGTGCGGGGTGTCGTTGGCGAGCGCGATCGCCTCGTCCAGGTCGGCCGCCGCGTGCAGCAGCGCGATCGGACCGAAGAACTCCTCACCGGCCAGCGGGTGTTCGGCCGGCACGTCGGTGAGCAGGGTCGGCTCGACGTACCAGCCGGCCCGCTCGGGCACCCGTCCACCGGTGAGCACCGTCGCCCCGGCCTCCACCGCCGAGTCGACGGCGAGGACGAGCCGCTCCCGCGCGGCGGCGTTGACCACCGGCCCGCACACCGAATCGTCCACCGCCGCAAGGGACTTGACCAGTGCCTCGCGCAGCGGCTGGTACGCCGCACCCACCGCGATCACCCGGCTGGTGGCGGTGCACTTCTGCCCGGCGTACCCAGCGATCGCGGCCGCGAGGTGCCCCGCGGCCAGGTCGATGTCCGCGTCGGGGAGCACCAACGCCGCGTTCAGTCCGCCGAGTTCGGCCTGCACCGGCACCCCCCGCCCGGTGGCGGCCCGCACCACGGCCCGACCGACCCCGGTCGAGCCGGTGAAGGACACCACGTCGGCGGCGTCGACCAGCGCCTGGCCCTCCTCGGCCCCGCCCGGCAGCACCGTGAACACGTCGGCGGGCAGGCCGGCCAGTTCCGCCAGCCGCAGCGCACAGGCCGTCGCCTCGGGCGCGGGCTTGAGCACGGCCGTGTTGCCGACCGCCAGCGCCGGCGCGGCCTTCCAACTCGGGATCGCCAGCGGGAAGTTCCACGGCGCGATCAGTCCGGCGACCCCGTACGGGCGGCGCCGGGTGAGCAGCAGTCCCGGCCCGGCGGCGGTCTCGTGCACCGCGCCGGACGGCTCGTACGGCGCCTGCGCGTAGTACCGCCAGATCGCGGCCGTCCGGGCGACCTCCCCCCGCGCCTCGGCGAGCGGCTTGCCGACCTCGCGCACGATCAGCGCGGCGAGTTCCTCCGCGTGCGCCTCGACCGCCTCGGCGATCCGGCCCAGCGCGGCCGACCGGGCGCCCGCCCCGGCCGCGAGCCGGCCGCCCTGCGCGGCCCGGGCCCGCCCGACGGCGGCCCGTACGGCTTCGGCGCCGGGCTCCTCGACGGCGACCACCAGGTCGGTCGGGTCGGCGGGGTTGTACGAGGTGATGGTCACGACTAGCAGCCCTTCAGAGCGAGTTCACAACGTAGCGTCAGAGCAGGAAGCCCGCCGGGAACGGGTCGTCCGGGTCGAGGAAGTACTGGGCGGTGCCGGTGACCCAGGCCCGCCCGGTGACGGTGGGCACCACCGCGGGCCGCCCGGCGACCTCGGTCTCCTCGACCAGCCGCCCGGTAAAGGTGGTCCCGATGAAAGAGTCGTTGCGGAAGTCCCGCCCGAGCGGCAGTTCGCCGCGCGCGTGCAGCTGCGCCATCCGCGCCGAGGTGCCGGTGCCGCAGGGTGAGCGGTCGAACCAGCCGGGGTGGATGGCCATCGCGTGCCGGGAGTGCTCGGCGGTGGAACCGGGGGCGAGCAGCTGGACGTGGTGGCAGCTGTGGATGGACGGGTCCTCCGGGTGCACCGGCCGGTCGGGGCCCGCGTTGATCGCGTCCATCAGGGCCAGGCCGGCGTCCAGGATCTCCTGCTTGCGCTCCCGCTCGAACGGCAGCCCGAACTCGGCGAGCGGCAGGATGGCGTAGAAGTTGCCGCCGTACGCGAGGTCGTAGCCGACCGTACCGTACCCGGGCACCTCGATCTTGCGGTCCAGCGCGACGGAGTACGAGGCCACGTTGCGGATGGTGACGGCCTTGGCGGCGCCGCCCTCGACCCGCACCTCGGCGACCACCAGTCCGGCGGGGGTGTCCAGCCGTACCGTCGTCACCGGCTCGACCACCGGCACCATCCCGGTCTCGACCAGGACGGTGGCGACACCGATGGTCCCGTGCCCGCACATCGGCAGCAGCCCGGAGACCTCGATGTAGAGCACGCCGAAGTCGGCGTCCGGCCGGGTGGGCGGCTGCAGGATGGCGCCGCTCATCGCGGCGTGCCCGCGCGGCTCGTACATCAGCAGGGTCCGGAAGTGGTCCAGGTGCTGCTGGAAGTGCACCCGGCGTTCGGCCATGGTGGCGCCGGGGATGACGCCGAAGCCTCCGGTGATCACCCGGGTCGGCATGCCCTCGGTGTGCGAGTCGACGGCGTGGAACACGTGACGGCTGCGCATCCTCACAACTCCTCTGACGGAACGGTCGGGTCGAGGCCGGCTGCCCCCGCAGCCGGCCGAGGGGGCAGGGGGCTAGGCGAGGCCCTCGGCCAGCGCCTTCTCGGTGGCCGCGCGCACCGCCGCCTCGATCTCCGGCTCCAGCGGCTGACGCGGCGCCCGGACCGGCCCGCCGGGGCGTCCGGCGATGTCCATGGAGAGCTTGATGGCCTGGACGAACTCGGTCTTGGAGTCCCAACGCAGCAGCGAGTGCAGCGACTTGTACAGCGGCAGCGCGGTCTCCAGGTCCAGCGAGACGGCGGCGTCGTAGAGCGCCACCGAGGCCTCCGGCAGGGCGTTCGGGTACCCGGCGATCCAGCCCACCGCGCCGGCCAGCGCCAGCTCCAGCAGCACGTCGTCGGCGCCGATCAGCAGGTCCAACCCGGGCGCCAGCTCGGCGATTTCGTACGCGCGGCGGACGTCTCCGCTGAACTCCTTGACCGCCACGATCGAGCCCTCGCCGTGCAGTTGGGCGAGCAGCGCGGGCACCAGGTCGACCTTGGTGTCGATCGGGTTGTTGTACGCGACGACCGGCAGACCGGCCTTGGCCACCTCCGCGTAGTGCGCCCGCACCGAGGCGTGGTCGGCCCGGTAGGCGTTGGGCGGCAGCAGCAGGACGGAGCCGGCCCCGGCCTCGGCGGCCTGCTCGGTCCAGCGGCGGGACTCGGCGCTGCCGTAGGCGGCGACCCCGGGCATGACCCGGGAGCCGTCGCCGGCCGCCTCGACCGCCACCTCGACGACCCGGGCGCGCTCCTCGGCGGTGAGCGTCTGGTACTCGCCCAGCGAGCCGTTGGGGACGACGCCGTCGCAGCCGGACTCGATCAGCCAGCGGACGTGCTCGGCGTACGCGTCGTAGTCGACGGAGAGGTCGGGGCGCAGCGGGATCGTGGTGGCGACCATGATGCCGCGCCAGGGGCGGTTGGTGTCACGGGGGGTGATGGACACGGTGCACTCCTTGGTGAGGTGTGACATTTTATTAGAGAAGGCGGGTCGGAGACAAGAGTCCCCGACCCACACGTTCGGCAGCTACCCCTCGGGGGCAACGGAGTCAGCGGGGGCCCCAGGTCCGACGGGCCCGACGGGCGCAGCCGAGGCGGCGGGGGTGGAATCAGGGACCCCCGCCGCCAGCTGCGAGAGCGGCACCGGGCAGGCCAACGGCCGCCGGTCCGCCCCCGGCTCACCCGAGCCGGAGAGACAGGCCACGGCCGGACCGCACATCCGCCCCTGGCACCACCCCATCCCCGCCCGGGTGAGCAGCTTGACGGTGCGGGGGTCGCCCGCGCCCAGCTCCTCCACCGCCTCCTGGATCCGGGCGACCGGCACCTCCTCGCACCGGCACACATCGGTGTCCGGCCGAAGCCACCCGGTCCAGCCGGGCCCCGGCCGGTGCGCGGCGGCCATAGGGGGCGGGGGGGGGGGGGGGGGGGGGGGGGGGGGGCGGGGGGGGTGGGGGGGGGGGGGGGGGGGGGGGGGGG
>NZ_MECK01000162.1 GCF_014596465.1 Streptomyces sp. CBMA123
CCGGCCGGCTGCCGGCGGCCGGCCGCCCCGGGCGCCCGTCCGGCCCGCCGGTCCGCAGGAAGCCGCGCTGCTTGCCGGCCACCAGCCAGGCGATCGGGCCGAGTGGCGGGAAGAGCAGCACGATGATCAGCCAGATCGGCTTCGGCAGGTACTTCACCTCGTCCTCGGGCGTGACCAGGCAGTCGATGAACGCCCACACCCACAGCGCGATCGGAAGGACGATGGTCAGAAGAATCCTCAGCACGGCTGCGATCTCCCCCCGGCGAGGGCGGTAGCGGCGGGCGCCTCCCGGGGCCCTTGACGCAAGCCAGGCTATCGGGTGGCGGATACTGACAGGCATGGCATACGACGATCTCCGCTCGTTTCTCCGGGCCCTCGACCGCGAGGGCGATCTCAAGCGCATCAAGGCGGAGGTGGACCCCCACCTGGAGATCGGCGAGATCGTCGATCGGGTACAGAAGGCCAAGGGCCCGGCGCTGCTGTTCGAGAACGTCAAGGGCTCGTCGATGCCGCTCGCGATGAACGTCTTCGGCACCGAACGGCGGCTCGCCAAGTCGCTCGGCCTCAAGGGTCCGGAGGACATCTCCGAGAAGATCGCCGGTCTGCTCAAGCCCGAACTGCCGCAGGGCTTCACCGGGTTCCGGGACGCCTTCGGCAAGCTCGCCTCGATGGCGCACGTCCCGCCCCGGCACGTGAAGCCCGGTGACGCCCCGGTCCAGGAGGTCGTGCTCACCGGCGACGACGTCAACCTGGACGAGCTGCCCGCGCTGTTCACCTGGCCGCTGGACGGCGGCTCCTTCTTCAACCTGGGCCTGACCCACACCAAGGACCCGGACACCGGTGTCCGCAACCTCGGCCTCTACCGGCTCCAGCGGCACGACCGCCGCACCATCGGGATGCACTGGCAGATCCACAAGGACAGCCGCAACCACTACGCCGTGGCGGCCAAGCGCGGTGAGCGCCTCCCGGTCGCGATCGCCTTCGGCTGCCCGCCGGCCGTCACCTACGCGGCCACCGCGCCGCTGCCCGGCGACATCGACGAGTACCTGTTCGCCGGCTTCGTCGCGGGCGAGCGGGTCCGGATGGTCGACTGCAAGACCGTCCCGCTGCAGGTCCCGGCCGACGCCGAGGTGGTCCTGGAGGGCTGGCTGGAGCCCGGCGAGATGCTCCCCGAGGGCCCGTTCGGCGACCACACCGGCTTCTACACCCCGCAGGAGCCGTTCCCGGCGCTGACGATCGACTGCGTGACGATGCGCCGCCGTCCGATCCTGCAGTCCATCGTGGTCGGCCGCCCGCCGACGGAGGACGGCCCGCTGGGCAAGTTCACCGAGCGGTTCTTCCTGCCGCTGCTGAAGATCATCATCCCGGACATCGTCGACTACGACCTGCCCGAGGCCGGCGGCTTCCACAACTGCGTGATCGTCTCGATCGACAAGAAGTACCCCAAGCACGCCCAGAAGACGATGCACGCGATCTGGGGCGCCCACATGATGTCGCTGACCAAGCTGATCATCGTGGTGGACTCCGACTGCGACGTCCACGACTACCAGGAAGTCGCCTGGCGGGCCTTCGGGAACGTCGACTACAGCCGCGACCTCACCGTGGTCGAAGGCCCGGTCGACCACCTCGACCACGCCTCCTACCAGCAGTTCTGGGGCGGCAAGGCGGGCATCGACGCCACCCGCAAGCTCCCCGAGGAGGGCTACACCCGGGACGGCGGCTGGCCGGAGATGGTCTCCTCGGACCCGGCCACCGCCGCACTGGTGACCCGACGTTGGAAGGAATACGGACTGTGAGCACGGCGGCCGTCGAAACCCCGGGGCGCACCAGGGCGTTCCTGCGCCTGGTGATGATCGAGCACTCGGTCTTCGCCCTGCCCTTCGCCTACATCGCCGCGCTGACCGCCATGTTCCTGGCGGACAAGCGGGTGCACTGGGGCCAGTTGTTCATCGTCACCGTCTGCATGGTCGGCCTGCGCACCTTCGCGATGGCCGCCAACCGGATCATCGACCGCGAGATCGACGCCCGGAACCCGCGCACCGCCGGGCGCGAACTCGTCACCGGCGCCGTCTCGTTGAGGACGGCGTACGCCGGCTCGGCGGTCGCCCTGGTGGTGTTCCTCGGCGCGGCAGCGATGCTCAACCCGCTCTGCCTGGCCCTCGCGCCGGTGGCCGTGGTGCCCATGGTCGTCTACCCGTACGGCAAGCGGTTCACCGACTTCCCGCAGGCGATCCTGGGCCTGGCCCAGGCGATGGGCCCGGTGGGCGCCTGGCTCGCGGTGACCGGCAGTTGGTCCTGGGAGGCCGTGGTCCTCGGTGCGGCGGTCGGCATCTGGATCGGCGGCTTCGACCTGATCTACGCCTGTCAGGACGTCGAGTCCGACCGGGAGCACGGGGTCGGCTCGCCGCCGGCCCGGTTCGGCGTCCCGGCCGCCATCCGGGGCGCGCGGGTCTGCCACGTCCTGACGACCCTGCTGCTCGGCTGGTTCGCGGTGCTCACCGACGCCGGCCCGGCGTTCTGGATCGGCCTGGCCGTCGTCGCGGGCGCCTTCGTCTACGAGCACACCATCGTGAAGCCGAACGACCTGTCGAGGCTCAACCGGGCGTTCTTCCAGACGAACAGCTTCGTCGGGGTCTCGCTGTTCTTCTTCGCCCTGGTCGACCTGGTCGTTCGCGGCCTCGGGATCTGACCGTCCGGATCCGACTCGCCCTGATCCGACGGCCCGGGACCTGACCGTCCCGGGCCGTCGGAACAGCGTGACGTGCTCCGCGGCCCGGGCGCGCGTCAGTTGTGCAGGAAGGCCTCCAGCGAGGAGGCGAGCGCCACCGGCGTCTCGTACATCGGGTAGTGCCCGCTGCCGTCGATCTCCTCCAACTCGGCGTTGGGGTAGTGCTCCAGCCAGGTCGCCCGCATGGCCTCGGCGGTCAGGGCGAGGTCGTGCGCGCCGACGATGACCTTCACCGGGACGGGGTTCCCGCTGATCCGGCGTTCCAGGTCGGCCGTCGTCCAGTCCCGGACGTACCCGTCGAAGGCCTCGGTGGTCGACAGCCGCAGGGACTGGTCGACCATCCGGTCCAGCCAGACCCGGCCGGCCCGCTGCCCGGTGACCAGGTCGAGGATCGCGTACCGCTTCTCCCGGTCCCCGGCGGCGCCGTAGAACAGCGCCTCGCCGGCCTCGTCCAGCGGGTACGCCCCGGCGGGCACCGGCGCCAGGCCGACCAGCTTGCGCACCCGCAGCGGCGCCTCGGCCAGGACCTGCTGGGCCGCCTTGCCGCCCATCGAGTGGCCGACCACGGAGAAGCGGTCCCAGCCGAGTTGGTCGGCGAGGGCGAGCGCGTCGGCGGCGATCTCGGCGAGGGTGTACGCGCCGGTCACGTCCTTGCGTTCGCCGTAGCCGCGGTAGTCGAGGAAGGCGTAGCTGAAGGCCCTGCCGTCGAGGTAGTCGAGGAAGGGGCCCCAGCCCGCGCTGGTGCCGAACCAGTCGTGCAGGACGAGGACGTGGTGGTCGCCGGTGCCGGTCACGCGGTGGGGGATCGTCATGCCGAGGGTCGTTCCCCGGAAAGCGCCCGCCCGAACGGCCGGTCCGCGTCCAGGAGTTCATCGCCGGGTGCGGCGCCGGGCGCCACCGCGGCCCCGCTCCGGGCGAGGCCGCGGTGGCCGGGCCGGTTCAGGCCGAGGGGCGTCGGGCGAAGTCCGGGGCGTGTTCCGGGCGGGGGCCGAGGGCGATCAGGCGGGAGAGGCCGAGCCGGACGGCGGGCACCCGGCGGGAGAGGGTGGCGAAGGCGGTGGGCGGTCCGGAGCGGCGGCCGGTCAGCACCGGGACGAACATCACCCCGTGCAGGACCCGTTGGAGCCGCTGCATGACCACGGTCGGCCACCAGCGGCGCCGCTGCACCCGGGCCAGGGCGGCGACGGTCGGCCGGCCGCGGCGCAGTGGTTCGGCGAGCAGGGTGGCGGCGGCCACGGCGTCCTGGATGGCGAGGTTGATGCCGACCCCGCCGGCCGGGGACATCGCGTGGGCGGCGTCGCCGATCAGCAGCAGCCCGTCGACGTACCAGCGGTCGAGCCGGTTGAGCTTGACGTCGAGCAGGTGGACGTCGTCCATCGCCGTCAACTGGTCGACCCGGTCGGCGTACTGCGGCATGATCCGGGCGATCCGGGCGCGGAAGCCCTCGACGCCCTCGGCGCGCAGCCGGGGGTCGGAGCCCTTGGAGTTGAAGTAGGCGATCTGGAAGTACTCGTCGCGGGTGATGCTGAGCGCCATCTCGCCGTCGCCGAAGCCGGGGATGAGGCTGGGCGGGGTGCTTTGCTCGTGGGCGTGCCGGGGGAGCCGGAACCACCAGACGTCGAAGGGCACCGGGTACTCCTCGGGCACCAGCCCGGCCTCCCGGCGCAGGGTGGAGTGCCGGCCGTCGGCGGCGACGGTGAGCGCGGCGCGCAGCTCGCCCTCCTCGCCGTCCCGGGTGCGGTAGCGGACGCCGACCACCCGGCCGCCCTCGCGGAGCAGCCCGGTCGCCTCGGTGTTCATCCGCACGGTGAAGGTGGGTTCCCGCCGCGCCTCCTCGACCAGGAAGTTGAGCAGGTCCCACTGCGGCATCATCGCGATGTAGTTGTACGGCGCGGGCAGCCGGTCGAAGGCGCTCAGGGTGACCTCGCCGACCCCGGGCACCGGCACCACCATGTTGCCGAGCCGGCTCTGCGGCAGGGCGGCGAACTTGCGGCCGAGGCCGAGCTCGTCCATCAGCCGCACGGTGGACGCGTGGACGGTGTCGCCGCGGAAGTCGCGCAGGAAGTCGCCGTGCTTCTCCAGCACGGTCACCTCGACCCCCGCGCGGGCCAGCATCAGGCCCAGCATCATTCCGGCCGGTCCGCCCCCGGAGACGATCACGCTCATGGCTCTCTCCCCTTCGTTCCTTCGCCGCTAGTGCTTGGAACTTGCTTATAGAGCGTCTCTGGAACCGTCTCAGGTGTCAAGTAGTACGATGTCTCACATGAACGATCTGGTGGCCGCCGCCCTCACGGCGGCGAAGGAACGGGGGCAGGACGTCGCGGACGTCCCGCTGACGGCGATCGCCTCGGCGGCCGGCATCTCGCGCAGCACCCTGCTGCGCCGGCTCGGCGGCTCCCGCGCCCCGCTGGACGAGGCGGTCCGGCGCACCGGCGTCGACCCGGGCGGACGACCGCCGGTACGGGACCGGGCAATCGAGGCGGCGGCCCACCTGGTCGCCGAACGGGGACTGGCCGGGGTGACCCTGGACGCCGTGGCCGACCGGGCCGGGTGCTCGCTGCCCAGCCTGCACACCGTCTTCGAGGGGCGGGACGGCCTCTTCGTCGCCGTCTTCCTCCAGTACGGCCCGCTGCCGGACCTGGAGGTGCTCGCCGCGGACCCGCCGGAGCGCCTGGAGGACACCGTCCGGGCGATCCACCACACCTTCGCCGCGGCCTTCGACGGCGAGCCGCGGGTCCTCCCGGCGGTCTTCGCCGACCTCTTCGGCCGCCCGGACGGCCCCGCCGCCCGGATGATGGCGGCCCACCTGCCGCGGATGTTCGACGGCCTCGCCCGGCTGCTGCTGCCGCACGTCGAGGCGGGCCGGCTGCGCCCGCTGCCACTCCCCGTGCTGGTCCAGCTGATGCTCGGCCCACTGCTCAACCACGTACTGTTCAGACCGGTGCTGGAGCCCGCCCTCGGCGCCGGGCTGCCGCCCCTGGAGGATGTGCTGGACCTGTTCGTCGAGGCCTACCTACGGGCGGTCGCCCTGCCCGGCCCCGGCCACCAGGGCCGCTGAGGAGACCGCGAGGAGAACCGTGATCGGCAAGCTGCAGTGCCTGGTCCTCGACTGTCCGGACCCGGGCCTGCTCGCCCGCTTCTATGCCGGGCTGCTCGGCGGTGAGGTCGACCGCCCGGACCCCCGCTGGTCGCTCGGCGCCGGCTGGTCCACCCTGCACCTGGACGACGGCACGGTGCTCTGCTTCCAGGCCGTCGCCGACCACCGTCCGCCCCGCTGGCCGAGCCCCGACCACCCCCAGCAGGCCCACCTGGACATCGACGTGCCGGACCTCGACGCCGCCGGGCCCGAGGTCCTCGCCCTCGGAGCGGTCCCCCTCCACGACGCCGGCGGCTGGCGCGTCTACGCGGACCCGGCGGGCCACCCCTTCTGCCTGATCCGCGGCTAGCAACGCGGGCCGCGGGTCGGTTCGACGGCTCCGACCCGCGGTTTCGCCGTCGGAGGTGCCGGTGCCTCAGTCCAGTACCAGCCGGTCGCCCAGGCGCAGCCGCCCCGGGGCGGCGACTTCGGCGAGGGCGTCGAGCCGGCCGTCGTGGGCGTGTACGAGCGCCTTGAGGATCTCGGGTGCGTGCGGCAGGCCCGGCTGCGGGGCGCCGGACATCGGGCAGCGTTCGCTGGAGCTGACGAAGGCGAGCCGGGCGCTGTCCGGGGTCTCGCCGTGGGCCCGGCGGCCGAGCCAGGTGTCCTCGACGAAGGGCGGGGTGCCGGGCGGGGTGCGCAGCACGATGTTGGGGCGGAAGCGGCGTTCGTCCACCACGGTGAAGGGGACGGCCTCGCGGACCCAGTCCAGGGTGGCGGTGGTGAGCACGCTGACCGGCAGCCGGTCGAAGTGCGGGACGGCGTCCTCGCGGGCGAGTTCGACGTCCGCGCGCTGGAGGTAGGCGCGCAGGAAGGCGGTCGGGTGGTCGACCGGGCGGCCGAGCGGGTCGAACAGTTCGGGGCCGTCGATCCGGCGGCCGAGGCGGGCGGAGAGCCGGAGCAGGCCGTCCATCCGGCGGAAGCGGCGGGTGTTCTTGCCGGAGCCGAGCTTGCCGGAGGCGTCACGGACGGCGTAGAGGCGGTCGCCGGCCAGGCCGCGCACGTCCACGTCGACGGAGTCGAGCCGCTCGCCGCCGGTGGACTTCACGGGGTAGCGCCAGAGTCGCTCGACCACTCCGATGATCTCAGCCATGGCCGGACAGCCTAGTGGCGCCACCGAGGTTGGTCTAGACCAAGTGCGGGCTCCGGCGGCGGCCGGTCAGCCCAGCCGGGCCACCGCCCGCACCGGAGCGCCGTCCGCCGCCACCAGCCGCAGCGGGAACAGCGAGACCTCCACCGGCCGGCCGGCCTCCTGCGCCGCCAGCAGTGCCCGCAGGTCGGTCAGGTTCTCGGCGATCACCCCGCCGCCGCTCGCCCCCAGCAGCACCCGGTGGGCGGCCAGCGTGGGCTCCTCGACGGGGTCGGGCCCGTCGTGCTCGTCGGTGAGGTCGGCGAGCAGCGCGGCCACCGCCGGGTCGTCCGGCCCCGGGTCGGGGGTGGGGTCCACGCTCAGCGCGTCCACACCGACCGTCCGAACCCCGGCGGCCACGATCGCCTCGGCGGCGGCCGTGGTCAGGCTGGGGTGGGCCAGGTAGGTGTCGGTGCCCCAGTGCCGGGCCCAGCCGGTGGCCAGCAGCAGGACGGTGCCCTCGCCGCAGCGCTCCAGCGCGGGCGCCAGCAGTTCGGGGGTGACGGCCGTCCGGGGCTCCAGCCCACGCAGGTCGGCGACCACGGCCGGGCCGGCGAACCGCTCCAGCGGCAGTCCGTCCAGGGTCGGCCAGGTGACGTCCACGTGGTACGGCGCGTCCACGTGCGTCCCGGACTGCGAGCCGAGGTGCAGGGCCAGCACGTTCACCCCGGCGGTGGCGGTGGTGAGCGCGGGCTCCAGCAGGACGGCCGGATCGCCGGGGTAGACCGGCATCGCGGTGGTCACCTGATGGGTGAGGTCGACGAGGGTCGCTGCCATGCGCCCATCCTCCCAGGGGGAGCGCGTTCCCGGACCCGGTTGTGCCGTGCCCGGGGCGAACCCGCAGGTGGAGCCGGGACAGAATTGACCCATGGGAACTGCGAAGCGTCAGCCGTGGGTGGTCGGGGTCTCGGGAGCGTCGGGGACGCCGTACGCGGCCTCGGTGATCCGGGCGCTGCTCGCCGCCGGTGAGGCGGTGGACCTGATCGTCAGTCGGGCCGCCCGGCTCACCATCCTGGACGAGACCGGCATCTCCTTCCGGGACGCCCACTGGCGCACCGACCTCGCGCGGTGGCTGGGGACGGCGGAGGGCCTGGACGACGTCCGCTACTGGTCCGCCGGGGACTTCGCGGCCGGCCCGTCCAGCGGCTCGTACCCCGCCAAGGGCATGCTGGTGGTGCCCGCGACCACCGGCGCGGTGGCCGGGATCGCGCTCGGCCTGAGCAAGGACCTGCTGCAGCGGGTGGCCAGCGTCACCCTCAAGGAGCGCCGTCCGCTCGTCGTCTGCGTGCGCGAGACACCACTCAACGGGGTGACGTTGAAGCACTTGCTGGAGCTCGACACACAGGGCGCCGTCGTGCTGCCCGCTTCGCCCGGCTTCTACGCGGGCGGCTCCACCGTGCGCGAGCTCGTGGACTTCGTGGCCGGCCGGGTGCTGGACGCGGTCGACGTGCCGCACTCCCTGTACCTGCGCTGGGAGGGCGAGTTGGGCGCGGCGGCCCGCAAGCCGGGCGGCGGGGACGCCGCTCGGGCTGAGGGGGAGTAAGGCGGCCGAGGGCGGGAGAGTATCTTCTCTGCGATATCCGGGTCGGTCAGCGCATGGCGCCTTGGAATCCGGATAATGATCTGTGGGTCTGGCGAGGTTCGGAAGGACGCGGACGGTATATGGACACGGTGGACAGACAGCTCATCCAGGCGCTCCGGGAGAACGGCCGTGCGTCCTACGCCGAGCTGGGCCGGCTGGTCGGACTCTCCGGCCCGAGCGTCACGGACCGCATCAACCGCCTGGAGCAGGCCGGTGTGATCACCGGCTACCGGGCGACGGTCAACCCGGCCTCGCTCGGCTTCGGCGTCACGGCCCTGATCGGCCTTCAGCTCACGGACGCGGCCGACCACGAGGACGTCGCGTTCCGGCTGAAGGACCTCAACGAGGTCGAGGACTGCTGGTTCATCGCGGGTGACGACTCCTACATGCTCAAGGTCCGGGTGGCCGACGTGGCCGGCCTGGAGTCGGTGGTGAAGCGGATCTCGGGCACCAAGGGTGTGGCCCGCACCCGCACCACCGTCGTACTCTCCACGAAGTGGGAGAACCGGGTGAGCGAACTACCCCCCGTAGGAGAGTGACGACATGGCACTGGTCGGTCTGGAGGAGCTGCGCGCGGCCCGGCAGCGGATCGCGGGAGTGGCCGTGCGCACCCCGCTGGTCCCCGCCCCCTGGGCGGCCGAGGGCGAGCGGCGACTCTGGTTGAAGCCGGAGAACCTCCAGCCGACCGGGGCCTTCAAGACCCGCGGCGCCTACAACCGGCTGGCCGCGCTCACCGCGGACGAGCGGGCCCGCGGCGTGGTCGCCCAGTCCAGCGGCAACCACGCGCAGGCGGTCGCCTACGCGGCGCAGCTGCTGGGCATCAAGGCCGTGATCGTGATGCCGGACACCTCGCCGACGGTGAAGGTGGAGGCCACCCGCTCGTACGGCGCCGAGGTGATCCTCGTCCCGCCGGGGGAGCGGGACACCCTGCCGGGCGAGCTGGCCGAGCGGCACGGCTTCGTCTGGGTGCCGCCGTACGACGACCCGTTCATCATCGCGGGCCAGGGCACGGTCGGCCTGGAGATCGCCGAGGACGCCCCGGCCGAACTGGACACCGTCCTGGTGCCGGTCAGCGGCGGCGGCCTGATCGGCGGGACGGCGGCCGCGCTCAAGCTCACCCGCCCGGACATCCGGGTGGTCGGCGTGGAGCCGGAGCTGGCCGCCGACGCGCAGGCGAGCCTGCGCTCCGGGCGCCGGGTGGAGTGGCCGGTCGCCGACACCTACCGCACCATCGCGGACGGGCTGCGCACCCCTGCGGTCGGCGTGCTGCCGTACGAGCACATCACCACCTACGTGGACGACATCGTCACCGTCACGGAGGACGAGATCCGCGCCACCGTCGCCCTGCTGGCCCGCCGCGGCCGGCTGGTCGCCGAGCCCTCCGGCGCGGTCGCCCCGGCCGCCTACTTCCACCGCGCCGCCGAGACCGGTGGCCGGGCGGTGGCCGCCGTGGTCAGCGGCGGCAACATCGACCCGGGTCTGCTCGCCGAGCTGCTGTCCGCCCGCCCCGAGCCGAAGGCCGCGCCGGTGCCGAAAGCGACGAGCGACTAGCGACGGAGGAGCGCCGGAGCGTGGGGGCACCTCCCGGCCGCCAGGCCGGAGGAGAACGTCGGCACCGGGCAGAGCGGTCCGGAGGCGAGCAGGCGAGTGACGTAACCTCATTCCGGCAAGGAATCGAATGTCGGAGGAGGCGGTCACCGCATGGACGCAGGGCTCAAGCGCGAGCTGGAGGCGAAGGTCTACGCGGGTGAGCGGCTGACCCGCGAGGACGGGATCGCGCTCTACGAGAGCGACGACCTGGCCTGGCTGGGCGGGCTGGCCCACCATGTGCGGACGCGCAAGAACGGTGACGTCGTCCACTTCAACGTCAACCGCCACCTCAACATGACGAACGTGTGCAGCGCGTCCTGCGCGTACTGCTCGTTCCAGCGCAAGCCGGGCGAGAAGGACGCCTACACGATGCGCATCGAGGAGGCCGTCCGGCTCGCCAAGGCGATGGAGAGCGAGTCGCTCACCGAGCTGCACATCGTCAACGGCCTGCACCCGACCCTGCCGTGGCGCTACTACCCGCGCTCGCTGCGGGAGCTGAAGGCCGCGCTGCCGAACGTCTCGCTGAAGGCCTTCACCGCCACCGAGATCCACTGGTTCGAGAAGATCAGCGGCCTGTCCGCCGACGAGATCCTGGACGAGCTGATCGACGCCGGCCTGGAGTCGCTGACCGGCGGCGGCGCGGAGATCTTCGACTGGGAGGTCCGCCAGCACATCGTCGACCACGACACCCACTGGGAGGACTGGTCGCGGATCCACCGCCTCGCCCACGCCAAGGGCCTCAAGACGCCCTGCACCATGCTCTACGGCCACATCGAGGAGCCCCGCCACCGGGTCGACCACGTGCTGCGGCTGCGCGAGCTGCAGGACGAGACGGGCGGCTTCCAGGTCTTCATCCCGCTGCGCTACCAGCACGACTTCCACGACTCCAAGGACGGCGTCGTGCGCAACAAGCTGATGGCCCGTACCGAGATGGCCACCGGCGCCGAGGCGCTGAAGACCTTCGCGGTCTCCCGGCTGCTCTTCGACAACGTCCCGCACGTCAAGGTCTTCTGGGTGATGCACGGCGTCACCACCGCCCAGCTGGCGCTCAGCCACGGCGCGGACGACATGGACGGCTCGGTGGTCGAGTACAAGATCACCCATGACGCGGACAACTTCGGCACCCCGAACAAGCTGGGCCGCGAGGACCTGCTCGGCCTGATCCGGGACGCCGGCTTCCGCCCGATGGAGCGCAACACCCGCTACGAGGTCATCCGCGAGTACGACGGCCCGGACCTGACGCGCCGCGAGACCCCGCAGGCAATGCGCCTCTGACCTGCGCACTTCCCGCCGCCCGGACCGCACCCGCGGTCCGGGCGGCGGCGTCTTCACGGCTCCCGCACGTGCCCCGGGTTTACCAACGGGTAGGACGTTTGGCAGGATCGACAGCATGTCCGGTTCCCATCGCGCCACCGAGTACCCGCCGTACGAGCCGATGCAGGAGCCGGTGTACGGGGTGCCGCAGCAGTCGCACGAGGCGCCGTACAGCGTGTACGAGCCCTACCCGCAGCCCGTCCCGCAGTCCGTCCCGCAGGGCGGCTACAGCGAGTACCGGCAGACGGCTGACGGGTACTTCGAGGCGTACGACCAGCCGTTCCAGCCGTACGGGGTCGAGCCGGACCAGGGCTACCAGGAGCCGGCCCGTCAGGAGCAGGCCTACGCGCACCAGGCCTACGAGCAGCAGGCCTACGGGCAGGCGTACGCGCAGCAGGAGTACGAGCAGCCGGTCCACGAGCAGCTCGCCCCGGTCGTCCCCCTCGCCTCCGTGACCCCCGCCGCCGCCCCCGCCCCGGGCGGCCGGGCCGCCGCCCGGGGCCGGCGGCGCAAGGCGAAGCAGAAGCGCCACGGCAAGGCCGTGAT
>NZ_MECK01000163.1 GCF_014596465.1 Streptomyces sp. CBMA123
GCGGGTTCGGGCGCGGCCTGGGCCTCGTCGGCGACCGGGGCGGCCGTGGGCGTGTCGGTGGGGAGCGCAGGCGGGGCCGGCGTCTCGGCGGACGGCGAGGCGGTGGGTGAGGCGGTGGGCGACGCGGACGGCGAGGCCGCCGGGGAGGGGGTCGACGTGGCCGCCGGGGCGCTGCCCGCCGAGCCCGTGAGCAGCAGTGCCCCGCCGAGTCCGGCCGCGCCGAGGGCGCACGCGCCCGCCGCGATGGCGAGGGCCCGTCGGCGCCGCGTCGTCGTTCTGCCGTCCTGCGGGCCGTCCTCCGTGCTCTCCGGCATCCGCCCCACCCCCTTCGTGTCGATCAAGTATTCGAGCCGGGCGGATGCTACACGAACCGTCAGGGGCGTACGTACGTCACACCTACCGATGCGTGACGGATTCGCCCGGACCCTGCCGCGCCCTACCGTCGGAGGCGTCAACAGAGCGCCCCTCCGACACGCATCGGGAGCAGCAGATGTCCGCCTTCGCCCTCGCCCAGGTCCACTCCGCCGAGATGTGCCCCGACATCGTCGAGTACCTGGAGCGGATCGACGCCACGCTCGATGACTTCGGTGGGCGGTTCGTCGTCCACGGGGGCACGTTCGAGAACCCGGAGGGGAGTTGGGGGCCGCTCGGGCTGATCCTGATCGAGTTCCCGGACTACGAGCGGGCCCGTGCCTGGTACGACTCGCCCGCGTACCGGGAGATCCTGCCGCTGCGCACCCGGCACATGGTGGCCGATGTGATCATCGCGGAAGGGGTGCCGGCCGGGTACCGGGGTGCGGACGGCCTCACGGGGCACTGAGCCCCGAGAGAGGGGTCAGGACCGCTCGCGCCACCAGGCGACGGTGGTCGCGAGCTGCTCCTCCAGCGGGGTCGCGCGGACGGTGAAGGCGGCCTCGTAGGCGGTGGAGTCCATGACGAACGGGCGGTCGAACTGGTAGCGGACCTCGCGCAGTTCGCGCAGCAGCGGGGAGAGGAGCCCGCCCACGGCGAGCAGGGCGGGGGAGAGGCGGCGCACCGTGACCGGGGCGGTGCCGGCCTCGGCGGCGAGGCGGTCGAGCATGGTGCGGGCCGGCAGGGCGGGGGCGCTGGGAACGTGCCAGGCCCGGCCCCAGGCGCTCTCCTCACCGGCGAGTTCGGCCATGGCGCGGGCGACGTCGGGCAGGTAGGTCCAGCTGTGCGGGGTGTCCGGGTCGCCGAGGACGGAGACCGGACGGCCCGTCAGCAGGGCGGGCAGAGCGCGGGAGGCGAGGTGGCCGCCGTCGGTGACGCCGGGGCCGAAGAAGTCGGAGGCCCGCACCTCGACGGCGCGGATCCGCCCGGCCTCGTGCAGGGCCCGGGCCTGTTCCCAGGCGGCGGCCCGGACCCGGCCCTTGGGGCCGGTGGCGGCGAGCGGCAGGTCCTCGGTCATCGGGCCCTCGACCGGGCCGTAGCCGTACAGGTTGCCGAGCATCACCAGTACGGCGCCGCTGTCCTCGGCGGCCGCGCACAGCGAGGAGGCGAGCGCGGGCCACTTCCCGGCCCACTGGGGCAGCGGGGGTGCGGCGCAGCCGTGGATGGCGACGGCGCCGCGCGCGGCCTGGGCCAGGGCGACGGGGTCGCTCGCGTCCAGGGCGAGGTGTTCGACGCCGTCGGCGGGGGCGGCGGGGTGTTCGGTGCGGGTGACGACCCGGACCTCGTGGCCCTGTTCGGCCAGCAGGCGGGCGGTGGCGGCCCCGGCGGGCCCGTGTCCGATGACCACATGGAAGCTCACCCGCCCCACCCTAGGGGGTGCCGCCGACAGCGGTGACGCGGTGTCGGACCGGTCCGGACGGGCCCCGGGGAGGGCCGGCAAATATGAAGGTATGGCGGTAGTAAAAGAGGATCTATGCTGTCGGGCGTTCAAGATACCTCCACAGGAAAAACAGGTTTCCCTGCATGAAGCTGCCCCGGGTGTCCGCTGTCGTCGCCGCCGCGGTCCTGGCCCCCGCCGTGCTGTTCCCCTCGTCGGCCTTCGCCGCCGACGTCCCCCAGCCCGCCGGGGTCTCCGGCCCTGACACCGCCTCCGGCTCCGTGCCGGACGCCGCCCCCGGCGACGGCGTCGAACACCTCGCCCTGGACGCGAGCGACCCCGAGGGGCAGGAGCAGCGCGACCGCGCCGAGATCCAGAAGATCCTCGCCGACCCGAACACCGGCCCGGGCGTGCGTGCGGCGGCCGAGAAGGCCCTCAAGGGCGGCGCCGCCGAGCTGCGCCACTTCCTCCAGGTCGACCTGGCCAAGAACCGCATGGACGACCTGCGGGTGAAGGTCAGCCAGGCCCTGGACCAGGGCGGGCCGGCCGTGCGCGCGGCGGCCAACAAGACGCTGGACGCCGGCGGCGAGGCGGCGCTGCTGAAGTTCTTCGCGGAGGACCTGCCGGCCGCCCAGGCCGAGGACGCGGACCGTGCCGAGATCCAGAAGATCCTCGCCGACCCGAACACCGGCCCGGGCGTGCGTGCGGCGGCCGAGAAGGCTCTCAAGGGCGGCGCCGCCGAGCTGCGCCACTTCCTCCAGGTCGACCTGGCCAAGAACCGCGGCGACGACAACCGGGTGAAGGTCTCCCAACTGCTGGCCACCGGCGGGCGCGAGGTGCGCGAGGGCGCCGCCAAGGCGCTGGACGGCAGCGACGCGGAGGTCGCGAAGTGGCTCGCGGAGGGCTGGCCCAAGGCCCAGGCCTCGGACGACCGCGTCGCGGTGTTCGTCGCCCTGTCCGACAAGAACACCGGCCCGCACACCATCGAGGCCGCCGGGAAGGCGCTCAGCGGCACCCCGGCCGACGTCGCCCAGTTCCTGCGCGACCTGCCCAAGCTGCGCGCCACGGACAACCGGGTCAAGGTCTCCCAGCTGATCGAGACCGGCGGCCCGGCCGTGCGTGCCGCGGCCGGCAAGGCGATCGAGGGCAGCGACGCCGACGTCGCGAAGTTCCTCGCCGAGGGCTGGGCCACCGCCCGCGCCGCGGACGAGGCCGCCGCGAACAAGCCGGCCGACAAGCCGGCCGACCAGCCCGCCGGGCAGCAGGACCAGGGCGCCCAGCAGCCGCAGACCGTCCAGCCGGCCGCCCTGACCAAGACCGACGACACCACCACCGGCACCACCACCGGCACCGGGACCACCGCCACCGCCACCGGCTCGCTCGCCGCCACCGGCACCGAGGGCCTGGGCTGGGAGGCCGGCGGCGCCGCCGCGGCCCTGGCCGCGGGAGCGGCGCTGGTCGCGGTCTCCCGCCGCCGCTCCGCCCGGAGCTGACCCGCCCGGAGCTGACCCCCGGTCGCGTCCCCGGCCGCCGTGCACCCCACGGCGGCCGGGGACGCGCCGCGTTCCGAGGTGTCAGCGTTCGGTGAACCGGCGCGCCAACTGCTCGTGCCACCGCGCCGCGTTGGTGCCGTCCAGCTGCCCTTCGAAGGCCCGCCGGGCGGCGGCCACCAGCTCCTCACGGGATCCCGTGGCGCGGTAGCCGATCGCGGCGTCGTACACCGCCAACAGCGCGTCGTCGGTCTCGCAGTCCAGCCCCAGGCAGCTCACCACCCCGCGCCCGGCCGCGGCGTCGGCCAGCGCCGCCTCGAACACGCGCCGCAGCCGCCGCTCCTCCGCCCCGTCCGTCACCGCTCAGCCCCCGTCCCCGTCCCCGTCCCCGTCACCGCTCAGCCTCAGTCCCCGCCGCTGTTGCTCCTGCCCAGAAGCCACCGCTCCCGCCGTTCCCGCCGCCGGCGGCGCTGCTCCGCGCTGCGCAGCAGGTCGCCCGCGGCGAGCGTCACCGCCGCGACCGCGCGCACCCAGCGCGGCCCGCCGCGCTCGGCCCACACCACGCACCCGCACCCGGCGAGCACCAGCACCAGCACCGCGACCAGCACCGCTCCGACCATCACGGTCACCACCTTTTCCCTCGCTGCTTTCGGCCGTGCATCCTCCCATCCCTGATCTTGCAGGGTATCCCCGGCTTCAGTCGGGGGAGGGAATGCATCCTTGGCCCGGAGCCGCGAAGCGGCGGAGTCCTCTGCGTTGTCAGTGGCGTGTACCAGCTTGATCACGTCGGCCGTAAGGGGGTGGGCCGGGTGATCCGTGCGTACAAGTTCCTCATCAGGCCCACCGTGGGCCAGGCGCAGGCGCTCGCCGAGATGCTGCGGGATCACTGCTCGCTCTACAACGGCGCGCTCCAGGAACGCCGCGACGCCTACCGGCATCCGTCGAAGACGTCGATCAGGTACGGGCAGCAGTCCGCGCAGCTCAAGGAGATCCGGACGTTCGACCCGGAGCGGCAGGGCCGCTGGTCGTTCTCCTCGCAGCAGGCCACGCTTCGCCGTCTGGACAAGGCGTTCGCGGCCTTCTTCCGCCGGGCCAAGTCCGGCGAGACGCCCGGCTACCCCCGGTTCCGTGGGGTGAACTGGTTCGACACGGTGGACTTCCCCAAGGACGGCGACGGCTGCCGCTGGGACTCCACCCCGCGCGACCCGGTCACCCGCGTCCGCTTCCAAGGCGTCGGGCACGTCACGGCGGAGAGCCGGCCCAGCCAGGAAGTCTTCCACTGCGTGGTCTGCGGCCATCGGGCGCACGCCGACACAGGGGGAGCCGTCAACGTCCTACGGGTCGGGCCGGCCCGTCGCGATGCCCGCAAGGGTCAGCGAGAAGCCCCGGCTTCAGCCGGGGGAGGAGTCACGTGCCAGGATGCCCCTCTGTATACCGAACAAGGACGACAAGAGGAGTCACCCGTGGCCAACGCCCGGTTCGCCACCCTGCACACCACCGCGGGCCCGATCCGGCTGGAACTGTTCCCGTTCCACGCGCCGAAGACGGTCCGCAACTTCGTCGAACTCGCCGAGGGCGCCCGGGAGTACACCGACCCGCGGACCGGGGAGCCGGGCAGCGGCCCGTACTACGACGGTACGGTGTTCCACCGGGTGATCAAGGGCTTCATGATCCAGGGCGGCGACCCGACCGGCACCGGCGCCGGCGGCCCGGGCTACGCCTTCGCGGACGAGTTCCACCCGGAGCTGTTCTTCACCAAGCCGTACCTGCTGGCGATGGCCAACTCCGGCCCGGGGACGAACGGTTCGCAGTTCTTCATCACGGTGGGCACCCCCACCCACCTCAACCGCAAGCACAGCATCTTCGGGCAGGTCGCCGACGCCGCCTCCAAGGCCGTGGTGGACGCGATCGCCGCCGCCCCCACCGAGGACGAGCGCCCGGTGGCGGACGTGGTGGTCGACTCGGTCGAGATCACGTACGCATGACGTCCGGGCCGCAGGCCTTCCCGCCCCGCCCGGTGCGCGGAGTGCGCGCCCGCTACGTCTTCCAGAGCGGCTGCCCGAGTGCCGTCGCGGACGCCACGGTCGACTTCGAGCCGTGGGAGGAGGGCGTGCACCTGGAGTCCGCCCGCGACGCCACCGTGTACGGCGGCCCGGTGCCGGCGGAGGAGCTGGCCCGCTACCACGGCGCCCTGGTGGAGGGCGTGCGCGCCGAGCTGGCCGAGCAACTGCCCGGTGCTGTGGCGGCGTTGGCGATCGTCGTGCACCGCACCGTGGTGCACGACACGGACACCAGCGAGTACGCGTACCGCAGGGCCGGACGGGTGGCGGTGCGCGAGGTGCTCGCCGTCCTGGACGGCGACGCGCCGAGCCGCCGCCCGAAGGATCACGGGCGGCGGCAACGGAACTGACGATCCGTCATTCACCTCGGATGGGGATCGCTCCGGTATCCGCGCGGACGGCGCCGGCTCAGCAGCCGCCCGCCGGCCGCTCGCGGGTCACCAGGTCGGCCCGGCCCGCCGTGGCGTCCAGCCACACCACCCGGGTGCCCCGGTCGGCGGCCACCGCGTACTGGCCACCGCGGTCGCAGGAGATCCGCTGCGGCTCGCCGCCCGCCAGCGGCACCTGCCACAGCTTGGGCAGCGCCGCGTTGGTCCAGCCGCCGGCCGGCGGCTGCGACGTCAGCTGGTAGCTGACGGCCTGGTCGGAGGCGGTCAGCGTGGCGAACCGGGGGGCCTGCGGGGAGTCGGCGGGCAGCACGTCGATGATGCCCGAACCGTCCACCGCGCCCGAGCGGATGGTGCTGCGCCCGGCCGGATCGGCGGGGGTGTCCAGCCAGACCAGGCGCCCGCCCGCCAGCAGGGTGGAGGAGGGGCGGCTGGGCCCGGAGCCGGCCGGGGCGTGTGCGGTGTACTGGGCGGTGACCTTCCCCGCCGCGACGGAGTAGACGGTCGGCGCGTCCACCTGCTGTCCGCCGTCCTGCCAGGTCTCCGTCCAGCCGAGCAGGCCGTCGCGCAGGGTCAGGCCGGACAGGCCGTGCCCCTCGGGCAGCGGGAGTTCGACGGCCGGCGCCCCGTCGTGGACGAGGTACGCCCGGGTGCGGTGGGCCTGGGGGTCGTCGAGCACGTAGGCGATGTCCGGGCCGGAGACCTGGAGTCCGTCGAGGCTCTGGGTGGTGCGCAGCAGGCTGCGCACCGGGCCGGCGCCGCTGAGTGGGGCGGTCAGGATCTCTCGGCCCGGGCCCTGGGGGCCGCCCTGGGCCTCCCAGACGGCGGTGGTGCCGTCGGTGGCGGCCCAGCTGTGGAAGCGCCCGTCCTGGGGGCTGAGCCGTACGGGCTTGCCACGGCCGTCGACGGTGCCGGTGTACAGCCCGTTGCCGTCGGGCCCGTTGGCCAGGATCACCCAGTGCCCGTTCGCGGCGACCGGGCTGGACATGCTGTTGGGGATGTCCGTCAGCAGGGTGCGGGCGTCCGTGCCGAGCCGGTGCTGCCAGCCGGCCCGGATCCCGTGGGCGTCGAACGCGGCGGCGATGGCGCGCAGTTGGCGGGTGTCCAGGCCCTGGTCGCGGCCGGCGGCCAGCACCGCGTTGCGGCCGGCCAGGAAGTCGTCGGTGGGGGTGAGGTAGTCGGCGAGGGCGTGGTAGACGACCCGGTCGGCGGTGAGCGGGTCGATGCCACGCCGCACGTCCCACAGCGCGCCGCCGAAGATGGTGGAGTTGAGGTGCACCCCGCCCTGGTCGACGTCGAGGGTGCCCAGGTAGTCGTCCACGGTGGTGCGGTGGTCGTCCAGGCGGCGCTGGGCGCAGGCCTGCGGGGTGCCGGTGCGGCACAGGCTCTCGCCCAGCAGCGGGGCGGTGGGGTCGTCCATGGCCAGGCCGCGGGCGGTGACCTCGATGGCGTTGCCGAAGTAGTCGGCGATCGCCTCGTTCATGGCGCCGGACTGGCCGAAGTAGACCAGGTTGGCGGTGTGGTCGATGACGGCGTGGGTCATCTCGTGGCCGGAGACGTCCAGGGCGGCGGAGAAGGGGTAGTAGGCGTCGCCGAGGGAGCCGTAGACCATCTTGCGGCCGTCCCAGAAGGCGTTCGGGAACGGCTTGCCGTGGTCGCTCACGTTGACCACGGAGACGATCGGGCCGCCCTGGCCGTCCAGGCCGTTGCGGCCGAGCCGGTCGCGGTAGAAGTCGTCCACGATCCCGGCGTTGACGTGGGCGTCGGTGGCGCCGTCGTCCCCGGTGGCGGCGGGGAAGTCGGGGGTGGGGGAGGAGGCGGGGGCGGCGTCGGCGGGGACGGTGCCGTCGAAGTCGCCCTCGTCGCGGCCGCCGGCGTCGTAGGTGGTGAGGGCGCCGGGGCGGGTGAGGTCGGTGAGCTGGTAGCCGCCGTCGGGGCGCTTGGCGATGTGGACGGCGGTGGCGCGTCCGTGGGCGTCGGGGGCGGTGCCGGTGGCGGGCTGGAGGCCGTCGGCGGGGGCCTGGGTCCCGGGAGTTCGATCCTCGGGGGCCTGGGCCTGGGCCTGGGTCTGGGTCTGGGTCTGGGCCTGGGCCTTGGGGGCTTGAGTCTTGGGAGCTTGAGCGGCGGGGGCCTGGCCGGGTGCCGGGCCGGCGGCGGGGCTGGGGGCGCGGGTGTCGTGGGCCAGGGCGACGGTGCCGGCGGTGGCGTCGACGTACACCTCGCGGGCGGTGCCGCCGGCCCCGGGGCGCACGGTGTAGTGCTCGGTCAGGCGGCCGGGGCCGCCGGGCAGGACGACCGCGCCGAGGTCCTCGGCGGTGGCGCCGGTGCGCTGCTGGGGGTCGGTCAGCGAGTCGATCGCGGTGCGGCGCAGGACCTCGGCCGGGACGGCGGGGGTGGTGGGGGCGGTCAGGCCGGTGAAGTAGCGCCCGCCCGCCGACTCGACCTTCTGGCCGACGCCCTGCCCGGCGAGGTGCACCAGGTACTGGCCGCCGAGGACGGGGATCCCGCCGTGGCGCTGCTCGAACCTGACGGTGCGCCGGCCGTCCGGGCCGGGGGTGGAGGCGAGTTCGGTCAGTTCGCCGGTGTCGATGCGGTAGCGCTCGGGGTGGGCCGCCAGGTGGGCCCGGGCGGCCTGGACCGGGTCGCCGGGGGCGGGTTCGTCCAGGCCGGTCACCAGCTGCGGCGTGGCGGTGTCCTGGCCGGCCACCAGGGCGGGCACCGGGTCGGTGTCCGGACCCGGGGCCGGCGCGGCCAGGGCGGGCGGCGCGGTCAGGGCCAGCGCCACGGTGGCGGCGGCCAAGGCCAACGCGCGGGCGGTACGCGGATGTTGGGGCACGGCGGTCCTCTCGCGTGCGGGTACGGGGGTGCGACGGCACGGTGGCGCGTCGCGGTACCCACCATAAGCAGTCAGGCGACATATGTCGATTGACGGCCTATCAAGACCGTGCCGACACCCCCACCCCGTCCACGGCCCGCCGCGGGCGATCCGTTCAGCCCGCTGACGGATGCTCAGGTCCGAGGCGCGCAGACCCGAGGAGCTCCGGGCCGCGCCGCCCGGCGCCACCGCCCCGCCCCCAGCCGCCCCCGCCGTCACCCCGCCCTCACCCCGCCGCGTCCGGCAGCTACGCCGGGCAGGTCCCGCCCGGCGCGGTGAGCAGCTCGAAGTGCCACACCTCGTTGCTGTACACCTGGCACAGCCCGCACCGGGCACCGTGCTGGATCAGCCAGTAGTCGGCGTTCGTCGGGCCGAGGTCCACCGCCTTGCCCGCCACGTGCGCCGACTTCTCCGGCGTGTTCACGAACTGCCGGGCCCGCTCCAGGCTCCCGTACTTCTCCACCGCCTTGTCCAGCAGCCGCTGCTGGTAGGCCTTGCTGCGCCAGCCGGAGGTGACGCTCATCTCGCCTGACCCTCAGCTACACCCTCTTCGCCGTCACCACCGGCACCCTCTGCCTGGCCGTCGTCTACTTCGGCATGCGCTACGTCCCCAACTGCCCGCTGACCTCCGCCAACCCCCGCTACCGCTCCGAGGCCCCCTCTCGGCAGGAGATCCTCGACTCCCTGCTCAACGCCAGCGGCTACGCCCTCGCCCTGCTGAGCGCCGTCGGCATGGCCGGCGGCTGGCTGATCGCCGTGTCGTCGGTCCAGTGCCACGGGGTCTCCGGCGGCACCCGCCGGGCCCGGATCTGGGTGAACGCCACCTTCGGTGTGCGGAACAGCGGGAACCACCGCTCCCCGAAACCGTCCCCGAGCGCCAGGCCCTCCAACGCGTCACGTGCAGCCGAATACGTCATCCCGGCATCCTCGCACCGCCCGCACCCCGCCGCCCCGGCCCGGAGCGCCACAAGTTGATCAAGATGTGACCGTCCACGGGATGGATCTGTCAGTCGGGATCACTACGGTACGTCGGTATGCGAAACGACGATCCGGACCAGCGCCGGAGCAAGTCCGATGACCAGCAGTGGGACGACTTCGTGAAGGCCGTGGCCGCGGAGCAGGAGGCGGCGAACCGCCCGGCCGGTGCGCCGCCGTCCCGGCGGGTCTGGCCGCGCAACGCCGCCCTGGCCGTGGGCGCCGCCGCCGTGGTCGCCATCGGCCTGCAGCTCGTGCCGTCCGCCGAGGACAGTGCCGCGCCGGCCGCGCCGGCCGCCCCGACCATGGCGGTCCCGGCCGTCGCCACCACCGCCACCACCGGTGCCGCCGGTCCGACGGCCGCCGCGGGCCGTCCGCAGATACCGCTGGACCAGGTCTTCCCCGCCGAGGTGCGCTCGCCCTCCGGCGCCGTCTTCACCAGGGTCGCCTCCGCCACCCTGCCCTCGTGCACCGAGCCGGACTCGGTCGGCTCCCGGCTGATCGCCATGATCAAGGCGGGCCAGGGCTGTGTGGGCGAGCAGGTAGCCCTCTACAAGGACGCCCGGAACGACCAGTTCAACCTGGCCGTGTTCACCATGAGGGACAAGCTGGACGCCCTCCACACGGTCACCCGGCTGTCCGAGGACTTCGAGGACTTCGAGGTCGGCGCCCAGGCCCCGCCGCCCGCCTCGGGCCTGCCGACCCTCCCGCCGGACAGCGGCATGGTCCAGGCCTTCAGCGGCAGCGGCCGCGCGATGCTCGTCAGCCTCGGCCAGTGGTCCGACGGCCGCTCCACCGACCGCCAGCAGCTCGTCGACCTCGAGGGCCCGCTGCGGGACGCCGTCGGCAAGGCCCTCCTCGGCTACGAGGCGCAGTCCTGAACCCGGGCCCGTGGCGGGGCGTCAGCCGGCCGTGACCGGGAGCAGGCCGCGCTCGCCGAAGACCTTCTTGGCGACGAAGGTGGCGTTCAGCGCCTTGGGGAAGCCGCAGTAGGCGGCGGCGTGCAGCAGGGCCTCGGTGATCTCGGTGGGGGTGAGGCCGACGTTGAGCGAGGCGTTGATGTGGACCTCCAGCTGCGGCTCGCAGCCGCCGAGTGCGGTGAGCATCCCCAGGGTCACCAACTGGCGGTCGCGCGGGGCGAGTTCGGGGCGGCTGTAGATGTCGCCGAAGCCCCAGGCGACCACCTGGTGGGCGAGTTCGGGGTTGATGTCGGCCAGGGCGTCCACCACGCGCCGGCCGCCCTCGCCGTCGACCCGGGTGAGCATCTCCATGCCCCGGTCGAACCGCTCCTGCCGCTGCCCGGCCCCCTGCTCCGAAACGCCCATGTCCCCGTCCTCTCCTCGTACCGTTCTGGTGTCGCGGCCCCGGCCGACCGGCCCTGGCCACGGAAGGAACCGTAGGACTTGGAGTGCACTCCAACTCAAGCCTGGCCCGTACGACACGCCGTCACCCCGTCGCGCCGTCAGGGCAGGGGCGTCCACCCGGGCGGGGTCAGCGCGGTGTCGGCCAGGATCCGGGCGACCGTCCCCGCCAGCGTGCTGCTCTGCGGGACGACCCGCTCCACCCCGCCCGGCAGCAGGTCCCGCTCCCGGTACCACCCGGCCATGTCCCCGGGCGAGAACTCCGCCGCCTGCGGCCGGGTGGCGTGCCGGCGCACCGTCTCCGCGAAGCCGACGTCCAGGTAGTAGAGGTGGCTGCGCCCCCGGTGGTCGGCGACCAGGCCCGCGAGCATCGCGCCGTAGCGCTCGGCGGCGAGGATGCCCTCCACCACGACGTGGAAGCCGCTGTCCAGCGCGTGCCGGGCCACCAGGGAGACCAGGCCGATGTTCGCCCCGCCCGGCACGTCGCGCTCGCGCAGCACGGTGCGCCGCAACAGGTCCTGCCCGACGACCGCCACGCCCCGCCCGTACGCGGCCCGCAGCCCGGCGGCGACGCTGGACTTGCCCGCCCCGCTCGGCCCGCGCAGCACCACCAGCACCGTGTTCCGACTGCCCGTCACCGGGCCACCGTAGCGCCGCGTCCCGCCCGCCTGTTGCGGTTGGATCACGGACTGTCCGTTTCATCGGGCATTGGGCGGGAGTGCGGTGATTGTTTTCGTTGGCATGAATGTCATCGGACTCTCATACTGCCTGGTGAGGCACGTGATGGACGGTCCGGGAAGCCGCGGGGGGAGCGGATTCCCGACAGTGGCCCGCGTGCGAGATTCCGAGAATGTTCCCTTGGGGGGAGTGCTTTGTCCGCGCCTGAGAACGAGAGCGCCGCGTTCACCGATCCGCCGCCGGATCCGGCGGCCGCGCCCGCGCCCGCAGCTGCGCCGGAAGCAGCTGTCGTACCCGAACCCACGCCCGTGCCCGAGCCCGCAGCCGACCCGGCGGCGGCCCCGGCCCCGGCCTCGCGCCGGC
>NZ_MECK01000164.1 GCF_014596465.1 Streptomyces sp. CBMA123
GCGCCGCCACGGTGCCCAGCCGTCCGCCGCGCAGGGCCGGCACCAGGGCGGCCGCGGCGACCGCCGCCAGCGCACCGCCGGCGACGGCCAGGTCCACCCAGGGCGCGATCGTCAGCGTCCCGGTGCCGTAGGCCGTGGCGGCCTCGCCCAGCACCGGCACGGCCAGCAGGTTCGCCAGCAGCACGCCCAGCAGCGTGCCCGCCGAGGCGGGGATCAGCGCCTGCGCCAGATAGGCCCGGACCACCTGTTCCGGGGTGAAGCCCAGGGCCTTGAGGATGCCGATGCGGCGGGTGGCGGCGCTCACCGAGCCGCCCACCACGATCGCGATGACCAGCACCGACATCACCAGGCCGAGCGCGCCGAAGGCGACCACGAACGGAACGAAGGTGGCCGAGGACTTCTCGGCGGCCCGCTTCACGGTCAGGTAGGAGGCGGCGGAGCCCAGCGCACCGGGCGGCACGGCGGCGGCCAGTGCCGCCCGGTCCGCGCCGAGTTGGGCGTCCGTCGCGGCCTGGCGGAAGCGGTAGAGCATCTGGTGGTCGGGCCGGGCGCCCGGCGGGGTGAGCCGGGCGAGCGTCGCGGGCGGCACCCAGGCGTCGGCGGTGCCGGTCATCGAGGCGGCCAGGCCGACCACGGTCAGGCTCGGACGGCCCGGCAGGTCGGGAAAGACCACCTGGTCGCCGACGTCCAGCGGCGCGTGGTGGGCCTCCAGCACCACCTCGCCCGGGCCGTTCGCCCACCGCCCCGAGGCCGGCCGCAGTGCGTCCACCGCTCCCCCGGGGTCGGCCCGGCCGACGATCCGCAGCGGCTCCATCTCCCGGCCCACCGGCATCCCGGACGTGTTGGGCCCGACGTGCGGGCTGATCGACAGCACCGGGTACGGTCCGGCCGCGACCGTCACCCCCGGGAGGTGCGCGGTCGCGGCGGCATCCGCCTCGGTGCTGCGCGCCGCGTCGTACTGGGCCGTCAGCTGGGCGCCGTGCTGCGCGGCGAACGCGGTGTCGAAGGGCGCCTGGGAGGCGACCAGCAGTCCGGCGGCCAGGACGGCGGCGGTGACGGCCATCAGGGTGGTCAGCAGCACCGCCAGGGTCTGCACCCGCTTGCGGCCGACCCCGGCCCGGACCACCTTGCCCAGCGCACTCATGCGCCCGCCTCCGCCCGGCCGTCGTGCGCGATCCGGCTGTCGTGGGCGATCCGGCCGTCGACCAGCTCGATGGTGCGGGTCGCGCAGTCGCGGGCCAGCGCGGCGTCGTGGGTGACCAGCACGATGCTCTGGCCCTCCCGGTGGAGGCCGACCAGGAGGTCCCGCACGTCCGCGGCGGAGGCACTGTCCAGCGCGCCGGTCGGCTCGTCGGCGAGCAGCAGCGCCGGACGGTTCATCAGCGCCCGGGCGACGGCCACCCGCTGGCGTTCCCCGCCGGAGAGCCGGCCGGGGAAGGCCGCCGCGTGGCGGGCGATGCCCAGGCGCTCCAGCAGTTCGGCGGCCCGTCGGCGCGCCAACGCCCTTGGAGCACCCGCGAGTTGGGCCGGGAGAAGCACGTTGTCCGCCACCGTGAGGTCGTCGAGGAGGTGGAAGAACTGGAAGACCATGCCGATCCGCTCGCGCCGGAAGCGGGCCAACTCGGCCTCGCCGAGCCCGTCCAGGCACAGCCCGGCGACGGTGACGGTGCCGGTGCTGGGCCGGTCGAGGCCGGCGATCAGGTTGAGCAGCGTGGACTTGCCGCTGCCGGAGCGGCCGAGCACGGCGAGCGCCTCGCCGGCGGCCACCTCCAGGTCCAGGTCGGCGAGGGCCGGTCGGCCGGAGTCGTACTCCTTGCGTACGGCGCGGATCTCGATGGCGGGCGGGGTCACGGGGTCTCCAGGGAACGAAGGGATCAGCGGGCTCGAAGCTAGGCCTGGCGCCCCGTCACCCGCGTCCGGCACGGTGACGAACCCTCGTCGGCCCCGGCGGGTCATCCTCGGGGAGGAGGCCGTTCGGCATCCTCCGCACGGAGGATGCCGCTGGTGCGACAGCCGCTCGTCGGGCGGAGGGATGCGCCGGGCCGGGTGGTCTTGCCAGACTCCGGGCCGTGGAACTCCGACCGCTCTCCGACCTCGCCCGCCGCTGGTCCGCCGGCCTCACCGCACTGCGCACCACGGCCGCCCCGCCACCCCGGAGCACCGGGTGGTCCCGGGCCGCCGACGCGGCGCTGGCGCTCGCGATCACCGCCGGCACGGTCGGCAGCGCGCTGGACCGCTCACCGGTCAGCGTCGCGCTGACCGCCCCCACCCTGCCGGTCGCCCCGGACGGCGTGCCCGCCGTACCGCCGCCCGCCTACGGGATGGTCGTCCACCACTACGGCGCCGTGCAGTCCTGGCAGCTGGCGCTGGCCGTGCTGGCGGCGCTGCCGCTGCTGGCGCGGCGCCGCTACCCGCTGTCGGTGTGCGGGACGGTGGTGGCGGCGAGCCTGCTGTTCCACCTCAGCCCCGGCTTCGACCCGCTGGCCACCTTCCTGGCCTGCGTGGTCGCCGTCTACAGCGCCGCGATCCACAGCACCCGACGGGTCCCGGCGCTCGCCGGTGCGGCGGCGGCGACCGTCGTCCTGGTGGTGACCCACGAGTCCAGCGTGCCCGCGCTGGAGTCCGGGACGGCGACCTTCCTGTTCCTGGTCCCGGTCGCACTGGTGGTCAACACGGTGCGCACCTGGTCCCTGCGGGAGCAGGCGCTGCTGCGGGAGAAGGACCAGGCCGCCCTGCTCGCGACCGAGCAGGAACGTTCCCGGATCGCCCGGGAGCTGCACGACGTGATCACCCATCACGTCAGCGTGATGACGGTGCAGGCCGGCGCCGCCCGGAAGATCATGCGGATCGACCAGGCCGAGGCCGAACACACCCTGCGCGCGGTGGAGTCCAGCGGCCGGGCCGCGATGACGGAGCTGCGCCACGCGATGGACCTGCTCACCATGGGCGAGACCGATGACTTCTCGGACGACGACGCCGAACTGCGGCCCGCCCCCGGACTGGGCCGGCTGCCCGCGCTGGCGGAGCGGGTGCGCGGCGCCGGGGTGCCGGTCGAGCTGACCGTGCTGGGCGAGCCGGTGCAGCTGCCGCCCGGCATGGACCTGGCCGCCTACCGGGTGGTCCAGGAGGCGGTCACCAACGCCATGAAGCACGCCCGGGGCGCCCGGGTGCGGATCACCGTGGAGCACGCACCGGGCCGACTGACCCTGGTGGTCGCCGACTCCGGCGGCAGCCCCGCACCCGCCGCGACGTCCGGCACCGGGCGCGGCCTGATCGGCCTGCGCGAGCGCCTGGGCGTCTACGGCGGCACCCTGGAGGCCGCCGCGGCGCCGGACGGGGGGTTCCGGGTGCGGGCCGTCATCCCCCGGGAGGCGCCGTGCCGACCTCCCCGACCCGGGCAGTAGATTGACCGGCGACCGACAGCGAGAACCACAACGGGGGCGGGACGGCATGAGCGGGACGGACGACGCGGACGAGCGGTCCGGGCGGCGGCTGCGGGTGGTGATCGCGGACGACCAGGAGTTGCTGCGGACCGGCTTCCGGCTGATCTTCCGGGCCGAGGGGATCGACGTGGTCGCCGAGGCCGCGGACGGGCTGCAGGCCGTCGAGGCCGTCCTGCGCACCACGCCCGACGTGGTGCTGATGGACATCCGGATGCCCGAGCTGGACGGCCTGGAGGCGACCCGCCGGATCTTCGCGGAGCTCCCGGCCGACGCCGTACCGCCCCGGATCATCATGCTGACCACCTTCGACCTGGACCGCTACGTCTACACCGCGCTCGCCGCCGGGGCCAGCGGCTTCCTGCTGAAGGACGTCTCCCCCGAGCAACTGGTCGGCGCCGTCCGGCAGGTGCGGGCCGGCGACGCCCTGCTCGCCCCGAGCATCACCCGTCGGCTGATCGAGCGCTTCGCCCGCCAGGACGCGACGGACGAGGCACTCCACCGGGACCTCTCCGCGCTGACCCCGCGCGAACTGGACGTGCTGCGGCTGCTCGCCCGGGGGCTGAGCAACGCGGAACTGGCCGAACGGCTCGTCCTCGGCGAGACCACGGTGAAGACCCACGTCGCCCGGATCCTGTTCAAGCTGGGCCTGCGCGACCGGGCCCAGGCGATCGTGGCGGCCTACGAGTCCGGCCTGGTCCGCCCGGGCGCCGCGCCGTCCTAGCCCGGTTCCACCCGAGGACCTCGGCGTCATGGGCCGGTTCCGACTGCGAGGTCACCTGGCCGATCCGCCACACCACGCTGTACAGCGAACCGCTGCGCATCCGCCACCGCCCCGAGGGCAGCGCCGAACCCGACGACGGCGACAAGCTCAGCCAGGCCCGGGCGCTCGGCCCCGACGGCCCCCCGCACGAACAGGGCCCCGGCGACCTCACCCGCTGGATGGCCGTCCCCTGGCAGACCGACACCGCCAGCTGCCGTTCCGGCTACGAGGCCGGCGCCAACCTCGGCCCCCGCTACGACCCCTACCTGCCCACCTGCTGGCCCGCCCGGGTGCCCAACCACGTCCTCAAGGAGAGCGACTGCCGGATCGTCAACAAGGAGACCGCACAGACCGAGGAGGACGGCCGCGAGGCGGCGTTCGCCAAGCGCGCGTCCTGGCTGCGCGGACTCAGGGGCGACTACAAGCAGCAGCTCAAGCAGTCCGTCGCCGAGTTTTACGACTTCGGCATCGTCGAGCCCCAGCAGCCAGGCGTAGCACGGCGGACAGGCGCCCGGGGCCGCCGCAGTGGCGGCCCCGGGCAGCGATCTTCACCGACCGGCTTCACTTCGCGATCGGTGGGTTGGGCCGGGTCAGCCCCCGGTCGTAGGCGAAGATCACCGCCTGCACCCGGTCCCGGGCGCCGATCTTCGCCAGCACCCGGCTGACGTGGGTCTTGACGGTGGATTCGGCCAGCACCAGCCGCTGGGCGATCTCGCTGTTGGTCCAGCCCTGCGCGATGGCCACCAGGATCTCCCGCTCGCGCTCGGTCAGCGCCTCCAGCCTCGGGTCCTCGACGGGCGCCGCGCCGGCCGGGCGGACCGGCAGGTGGTGGGCGTAGGCGTCGAGCAGCCGCCGGGTGATGGCGGGCGCCACCACGGCGTCGCCCTCGGCGACGGCGCGGATCCCGGCCAGCAGTTCCTCCGGCCGCGCGTCCTTGAGCAGGAAGCCGCTGGCCCCGGCGCGCAGCGCGGCGTGGGCGTACTCGTCGAGGTCGAAGGTGGTGAGGACCAGGATGCGCGAGCGCCCGCCGCCGGCGACGATCCGGCGGGTGGCCTCGATGCCGTCCATGCCGGGCATCCGGATGTCCATCAGCACGACGTCCGGCCGCAGGTCGGCGGTGAGCCGGACGGCCTCGGTGCCGTGGGCGGCCTCGCCGACGACCTCGGTGTCGGGCTGGCTCTCCAGCAGCATCCGGAAGCCGTAGCGCTGCAGTGGCTGGTCGTCCACGATGAGGACGGTGGTCACGGGTGGCCGCCTGTCGGGTCGGGGGTGAGGTCCAGTACGGCCTCCACGGTCCATCCTGCCCCAGGGCCGGGGCCCGCCGTGACGGTCCCGCCGTAGAGGGCCGCGCGTTCGCGCATCCCGGCCAGGCCGTGGCCCTCGCCGTCGGGGCGCACCGGGCGGGCGCCGCCGGGCGGGCCGCTGTCCTGGACGCGCACTCGCAGCCGGGTCGCGTCGACGGTCAGGATCACGTGCACCCGGGTGTCCGGTCCGGCGTGCTTGAGGGTGTTGGTGAGCGCCTCCTGGACGATCCGGTAGGCCATCAGCTGGACGCCGCGGTCCAGTTGGTCCGGGTCGCCGCCGACGGTGTACACCACCTGGGGGCCGGCGGCGCGGATCCGGGCGCACAGCCCGTCGAGGTCGGCGATGCCGGGCTGCGGGTTGAACTCGGCGGCCTGGTCGGCCTGGTCGCGCAGCACGCCGAGCATCCGGCGCAGTTCGCCGAGCGCCTGCCGACTGGTCTCGCCGATCAGCTGCAGCGCCTCCCGGCCGCGCTCGGGGGAGGTCTGGGCGGCGTAGGCGCCGCCGTCGGCCAGGGTGACGATGACGGACAGGTTGTGGCCGATGATGTCGTGCATCTCCCGGGCCACCCGGGTGCGTTCGGTGGCCGTGGCCAGCCGGCTGCGCTGGTCGCGCTCGATCTCCAGCCGGGCGGCGCGCTCGCGCAGCCCGGCCAGCTGGGCGCGCCGGATGCGCACCGCGATGCCCAGGGCGACGGCCGCGGTGGCGGCGCTGACCAGGAAGAACAGCGCGTCCCCGACCGGCAGCCCGCCGCCGGAGACCTCGACCGCGACCAGGGCCATGGCGCCGGCCATCATCGCGCAGGACCACGCCAGGTGCCGCAGCCGGCCGTGCAGGGCCAGGCTGTAGAGCGCCACCAGCAGGGCGGCGTCGGCGCGCAGTCCCACGCCCAGCGACCACTGCAGCACGAACACCGCCATGATCGCCGCGAAGGCCTGGGTGGGCCGCCGGCGGCGCCACAGCAGCGGCACCACCAGGCCGGCCTGCAGGGCCAGGGTGCCCAGCAGCGGCAGCCGGGCCAGGTTGAGCCGGTGCTCGTGCGGACCGCCGTCGTTGTGACCGGCGAAGTCGCCGTGGCCGGGGAAGAGGTCGGGCAGGCAGAACACCAGGAACGCCGCGACCACCACGGTGGCGTCCAGCACCCACGGGTGCCGGCGGTCGGCCTCGCGCAGCCGCTGGCCGATCCGGGCCAGCCGGGCGAACAGCGGGTGGCCGGGCAGCGTGTCGATGGCCGCCGACGGGCCGGCGGAGGTGCGGTCCCCGCTCACCGGGTGGTTCTCGCTCACCGGCGCGTTCTCCCTGCTGGTCGTGCGTGTCCTACGGGTCATGCGGCTCTCGGACGGGCCGTGCGGTTCGTACGGGCCATCCGGATCGTACGAACGGAGCGGTGCGGCGCCGGTCTGGTCCGGCGCCGCACCGCGAGTGTCCCAGGCTCCGCCGGGCTCAGGCGTCCGTGCGCTTCAGCCGTACGGCGGCGCCGGCGAGCGCGAGCACCGTCCAGCCGAGGAAGACCAGCAGGCCGGCCGTCGGCGAGAGCGTGGTCGAGTCGTGGTGCAGGGCGAACATCGCCTCACCGGCGTGGCTGGGCAGGTACGGGCTGATGTGGCTCTGCCAGGAGGTGGGCAGCAGCGAGGTCAGGCCCGGGATCAGCATCAGCGAGGCGACCAGGACGGCGATGCCGCCGGCCACCGAGCGCAGCAGCGCGCCGAGGGCGACGCCGATCACGCCGACCAGGGCGAGGTAGAGCCCGGCGCCGAACAGGCCGCGCACCACGCCGGTGTCGGAGAGGGTCATCGCCGCCCGGGTGCCGGACAGGATGCCGCTGTCCGCCGAGAAGGTGACGAACACCCCGATGGTGCCCAGCACCAGCGCGATCAGGCCGTACACCGCGGCCTTGGCCCACAGCACCGGCAGGCGGCGCGGCACGGCGGCCAGGGTGGAGCGGATCATGCCGGTCGAGTACTCGCCGGCCGCGACCAGCACCCCGAGGACGCCGAGCGCCAGCTGGGCGAAGTTGGTGCCGAACAGGGAGAGGCTGAGCGCGCTCGCGTCGGCGAAGTCCCGGTCCATCGGGCGGCCGGAGGTGATCCGCGACTTGAACTGGAAGGCGGCGATCAGGCCGAAGGCGACCAGGAACAGCAGCGCCAGTCCGAGGGTGATCCAGGTGGAGCGCAGCGACCACAGCTTGGCCCACTCCGAGCGCAGCACGCGCGCGGCCGTCACCTTGTAGGCGGGGCGGGCGGGGCGCGGGTCGGCGCTCTCCGATGTCTGACTGGGGGCGATCGTGGTCATGCCGCGCTCCTCTGGGTGTCGGAGGTGGTCGTGGTGCCGTGGTACTCGACGGCGTCCCGGGTGAGGTCCATGAAGGCCTCCTCCAGGGAGACCGTCCGGGGGGTCAGCTCGAACACCGCGATGCCGTGCTCGGCGGCGGTGAGGCCGATCTCGCGGGCCGTCCGCCCGGTGACCAGCAGTTCCTCCGAGCCGGAGCGGCCGGTGATCTCCACGTCGGGGCCGGCGAGCGCCGAGCGCAACCGGGTCGGGTCGGCACTGACGACCTTGACGACGTCGCCGCCGGCCTGCTGGACCAGCTCCTGGACGGTGGTGTCGGCCAGCAGCTTGCCCCGCCCGACGATGATCAGGTGGTCGGCGACCAGCGAGACCTCGCTCATCAGGTGCGAGGAGACGAAGACGGTGCGGCCTTCGGCGGCGAGCGAGGTGAGCAGGTTGCGGATCCACAGCACGCCCTCGGGGTCGAGCCCGTTGACCGGCTCGTCCAGCATCACCGTGGCCGGGTCGCCCAGCAGGGCGGCCGCGATGCCGAGCCGCTGGCCCATGCCGAGCGAGAACGCCCCGGCTCGCTTGCGGGCCACCGACTGCAGGCCGGTCAGCTCGATGACCTCCTCGACCCGGCGGCGCGGGATGCCGTGGGTGTGGGCCTGGGCCATCAGGTGGTTGAAGGCCGAGCGGCCGGGGTGGATCGACTTGGCCTCCAGCAGCGCGCCCACCTCCTGCAGCGGCGCGGCGTGCTCGGCGTACCGACGGCCGTTGACGCGCACCGAGCCGCTGGTGGGCGCGTCCAGTCCGACGATCATCCGCATGGTGGTCGACTTCCCCGCCCCGTTGGGTCCGAGGAACCCGGTCACCGCCCCCGGCCGGACCGTGAAGTCCAGCCCGTCCACGGCGGTCTTCTCCCCGTACCGCTTCGTCAGCTGGTGCGCCTCGATCATCGCTCGCCCTTACGTCCAGGGGCCGGGCCGTCCCGGCCGCCCACGTTTCCACGCTAGGGCCGGGAGCGGCCGGATCCGTGGCACCGCGGACTGATCATCGGACGGCGTGTAGTACCGCGGTACCACACCCTCGCCCTACCCGGGGAAACTCGCTTTCGCCGCCCGGCCAGGCCGGGCGAGGATGGCGGCATGGACGATCGGAAAGTGACCCTGCGTCAGATGACCCCGGCCGAGTACCAGTCGGCCACCGAGATCCGCGAGGCCGACACCATCCGTGAACTGGCCAGGCTGATGCCGGAGGAGCAGGCCCGCGAGCGTACCCGCCAGGGCACCGCCAGGTTCCTCCCGGACGGCCCGGACACCCCCGGCCACCACCTGGTCGTCGCCGAGGACGAGTCCGGCCGGACGGTCGGCACCGCCTGGATCGGCCCCGACCCCCGCTCGGAGTCCGGTACCTCCACCTCCGCCTGGCTCTTCCACCTCCGTGTCCTGCCCGAGTACCGCCGGCACGGCTACGGCGCCGCCATCCTGACCGCCGCCGAACAGCTCGTCGCCCGCCTGGGCGGGACCGACCTCGCCCTGAACGTCTTCGGCGGCAACGACGCGGCCATCGCCCTGTACCGCCGCTGCGGCTACGGCGTCTCGGCGATGTCCATGAGCAAGACCGTGCGCGGGTGACGGGCGCCGAGCCCTGCGGGGAGTGCGGTGCCCGGGGGTGTGCGGGGCTGTTCCACGGGCTGCTGGCGCTGGACCACTCGCGGGCACAGCCGTGGGGGCCGTTGCACGGGGTCTCGGTGTCCTGCTTCCTGTTGCAGCACCCGGGCCGGCTGCCCGGGGACGGCGGGGCGGGCGCGCGGGGGTTGCTGCGGGCGTACCTCGACGGCGGGCTGCCGGCGGTGGAGCGGCTGGTCGGGCGGACCCGGCGGGCGAACTCCCACCGCGTGCCGGGCAGGCCTCCGACGGGCGCGGCGGTGCGGCCGGGAGGGGAGGCGCCGCGGGGCGGGTTCGCGGTGACCATCGAGGAGGTCGCGGTGGACGGGACGTTCCCGGCCGACGGCTTCCCCGAACGGGTGCGGGCGTGGGCGGCGGCCACGCTGGCGGCATGGGGCGACGACGGGGCGTAGCCGCTCCGGGACCGGGACGGGACCGTCGCCCCATGCGCATGGGGCACCCCCGGCGGTGCCATGGAGGGGCGGGTCGACCGGCCTGCGCAATCCCCTCCCTGGAGGACAGCATGAGCGCCAGATCGGCCAGCCCGGTGGCGGTCGCCGCCAGGCGCCTTCAAGGGAAGGCGCCCCGACTTCCGCCCTCGCCCCGCCGCCCTGCCCTCAGCTGCTGAGCAGTCGGTCGAAGAAGGCGCGGTACTGCTTCAGCGCCACCCGCAGCTCCTCCGTGTCGGCCTCCCCGTCGCGGTTCCACTGGCTCTCCAGCCCGTTCTTGCGGCCCGCGAAGTACTCGGCCAGGCGGCGCATCAGATCGGCGACCAGCTCGTCCGCGTCGCGGACCGCCTCCCGGGGGTCGTCGACGAAGCGGGTCTGCACCTCCTGCCACCGGGACCGCAGTTCCTCCGCCTCGCCCGGCGGCAGCAGGGACTCGCGCTCCCCCCGCTCCGCCTCACCGTCGGCGGGCAGCTCGCCCTCGACGGCGCGGCCCGAGGTTCCTCCGGCCGCCCCCGTTTCCGCCGTATCCGTTTCCGCCGTATCCGTTCCGGCCGCCTGCGTTCCCACCGCCTCGCTTCCTCCGGCCGTGTCGTCCGCGCGCGGCTCCGCCGCCGCCTCGGTGGCCTCGCCGGGGTAGACGGGCCGCTCCCTCGTCTCCGGCGGCTCGTCGGCCCGCACACCCGCGAGGATGTCCTCGGTCGACGTCCGTCGCTCGTCGTCGTGGTTCATCGGCGTCATCTCGGTCGCTCCGTTCCGCCTCGTTCCGTCCCACCCCTTTCCGGTCCGCCGTCGAGGAGCGCGTCGAACAGCGCGCGGTAGTGCACCATCGCGCCCCGCAGTTCCTCGGTGGTGGCCTCGCCGCGGCCGGCCTCGGTGTTGACGGCGTGCGCGGCGCGGTAGTGCTCCAGGGTGCGGCCGTGCTCGACCGACAGGTCGCGCAGCCGCTGTTCGTAGTTCTCCGTCGGGTAGCCGCGGTCCCGCATGAGCGTCGTGACCAGGCGGTCGGCGTCCTGAACGGCGGCGCCCGGCCGGTCGACGAACTCCTGCTGCACCTGGATCCAGTCCTGGCTGTAGCGCTGCCTCGCCTCGGCCGGCAGCGGTCTGATGTCCAGCTCCTGGTGGCGCAGCTCGCGCTCCCGCAGCTCGCGTTCAGCCGCGATCCGGCTGTCCGACCTGTTCACGGTCCGTTCGTACTCGGGGCCGAATCGTTCCCGCAGCCGGCGGCGGCGGTTGACGAACCACAGCACCGCGACGGCGAGGACCACCACGACGGCGATCGGCACGATGATCGCGACGAGTTCTCCTGTCGACATCGGGCCCTCCTTGCATCTTCGATGCCGAGCCGCTGCCCAGTACCCGGGGTTCGAAACGCCTGTTCCCGGACTTCACCGACCCGGCCAGGCAGCGCCGGCCCCACGCACGACCAACCGTCAGTCCTCGGGGACCCGCAGCTCGCACCAGACCGTCTTGCCCGCGCCCGCCGGGCGCCAGCCCCAGCTCAGCGCGAGGCGGCTCAACAGGACCAGGCCGAGACCACCGGTGTCCCCTTCGCCGTGCGGCAGGCGCGGCAGCGGCGGGCGCCGGCTCGCGTCGCTGACCTCGATCCGCAGCACCCCCGGGCAGCGCACCAGGAGCAGCGCGCCGGGTGCGCCGGTGTGCCGGACGGCGTTGCCGACCAGCTCGGAGACCAGCAGGACGGCGTCGGCGACCACCAGGGGATCGGCCACGTCCGCCAGGAAGGCGGCGGTGCAGGAACGCGCCTCGGCGACCACCCCCGGCCGGGCGGACAACGGGAGCCGGCGCGCCCACGGCCGCGCGGAGGAGCGGGCCCGCGCGGGCACCCGGGCGCCGCCCATCCGACCACACCTCCCTCGTCCCTGTCGTGTCTCCGGCCCTACCGAACCGTCCGCCCGGGCCGCAGCCTCGGTCGACGACCGGACCTCACCACCCGAACCTCAATGCCCGAACAGGTGCCGGCCGCGCCGCGGCTGCGGCTCGCGCGGGATGCCGGCGGCCCGGCCGCCTTGCTCGGCGGCGCGCTCCTCCGGGCTCACCGGCGGGG
>NZ_MECK01000165.1 GCF_014596465.1 Streptomyces sp. CBMA123
GGCGGGCGGCGCACCGGCGACGGCGGGCAGCGGCACCGGGCCGGCCGACAGCAGATCGGGCACCTCGCGCACGTGCCAGGCCCAGCGGCCGCTGCTCCGCAGCGCGTCCAGGAAGGCGTGGGCCGCGTCCAGCACGGCCGTCACCTCCTGCCCGGGCTCGACCGGGTGTCCGTCCGCGGCGCGCCCGAGGCGCAGCACGGCGGGCCCGCCCGAAGCTGCGATCAATGTCACATCGGCGTCGAGCGCGGCGACGTCGCCCCGCCCGTCGTCCAGCGCGAACAGGAACTTGCCGGAGAGCCCGGCCGCCCAGTCGCTCGCGCACAGCCGGGCGTCCAGTTCCCGTACCCAGGCCTGGACATCGGCGTTCCCGGCGGCGTCCAGTCCGGCCAGCGGCGAGGCGACGATGTTGCGCACCCGCTCATGGGTGTCCGAGGGCAGCAGTCCGACGGCGCGCAGCCGGTCGGCGAGTTCGGCGCCGCAGTCCCGGGCCAGGCCGCGGAGTTGGACGTTGCCGCGCGAGGTGGTCTCCAACTCCCCGTCGCCCAGGGCCTCCGCCGCCTCGGCCAGGCCCAGGGCCTGACGATCCGTCAGCAGTCCGCCGGGCAGCCGGACCCGGGCGAGGCCGCCGTCGTCGGCGGCGTGCAGGCGCAGCGCCCCGGGGCAGGCGTCCGCGCGCCCCCGGTCGGGCACGGCGGCGCCCGGCGCGGTGGCGTCGGGTGTCGGTGGCATGGCGGCGAGCATACAGATGATCCGATCGCTTGCCCCCGTCCGCTGCATCACACCGCCGGCACATCCGGCAGCACGCCCGCCAGCACGCCCGCCAGCGCATCCGCAGCACGCCGGCCGCACACCGGCCGCACACCGAGCTGCCGTCCGGCGCCGGTGAGCACCGTGCGCCCGCCCGTGCGCCGGGCGAAGCGAAGCCGGCTCTCCCCCAGGTCAGTCGCACCCCGTACGATGCAGGCGGACGGCCCCAGCGGGCCGTCCACGCCAGCGACGGCGCAGGGGAGGAAACCGGTGCGAGCCCGGTGCGGTCCCGCCACTGTGACCGCGGCTCACCGGGAAGCCGGTCGGCCGCGGGAGCCAGGAACTCCCGCCGTCCTCCACCGGCCCGGGGCGCGGACCCCGAGGAAGGCAGAAATGCACCACCGCTGTCGCATGCCCGCGCCCGTTTCCCCGGCCACCACTGCGGCCATCCCGGCCGCCCACGAGGCCGGGAGGGCCTTCGCATGATCCTGCTGCTGTCGACGTCCGACACCGACCTGCTCAGTGCCCGCGCCTCGACCGGCCCGGTCCCGTACCGGCTCGGCAACCCGGCCCGGCTGAGCCCCGAGGACCTGCCCGAGCTGCTGGAGGGCACCGAGCTGGTGGTGGTCCGTCTGCTCGGCGGGCGCCGCGCCTGGCAGGAAGGCCTGGACGCGCTGCTGGCCGGTCCCCGCCCGGTCGTCGTGCTGACCGGTGAACAGGCCCCCGACGCCCAGCTGATGGAGTTGTCCACCGTCCCGGCCGGCATCGCCGCCGAGGCGCACGCCTACCTCGCCCACGGCGGCGCGGCCAACCTGGCCGAGCTGGGCTCCTTCCTCTCCGACACCGTGCTGCTGACCGGCCACGGCTTCGCCCCGCCCGCCTCCGCACCCGCCTGGGGGCCGCTGGAGCGTGAAGCCCGTACGTCCGACGGCCCGACCGTCGCGGTGCTCTACTACCGGGCGCACCACATGAGCGGCAACACCGCCTTCGTGGAGACCCTCTGCCGGGCCGTCGAGGACCAGGGCGCCCGGGCGAAGGCCTACTACTGCGCCTCGCTGCGCGGCGCCGAGCCCGAGCTGCTGGCCGAACTCGGCGCGGCCGACGCGATCGTCACCACCGTGCTCGCCGCCGGCGGCACCCGCCCGGCCGACGCCCAGGCCGGCGGCGACGAGGAGGCCTGGGACGCCGGCGCGCTGGCCGCGCTGGACCGCCCGATCCTGCAGGCGCTCTGCCTCACCTGGTCCCGCGCCCAGTGGGAGGCCAGCGACGACGGCCTGTCCCCGCTGGACACCGCCACCCAGATCGCGGTGCCCGAGTTCGACGGCCGCCTGATCAGCGTCCCGTTCTCCTTCAAGGAGCTGGACGAGGACGGCCTGACCGTCTACGCCGCCGACCCGGAGCGCGCCGCCCGGGTGGCCGGCACCGCCGTCCGGCACGCCCGGCTGCGGCACGTCCCGGCCGCCGAGCGCCGCCTCGCCCTGGTGCTGTCCGCCTACCCGACCAAGCACTCCCGGGTCGGCAACGCCGTCGGCCTGGACACCCCGGCCAGCGCGGTGCGCCTGCTGGAGCGGCTGCGCGCGGAGGGCATGGACCTCGGCTCCGAGCTGCCCGGCTTCAACACCGCCACCGACGGCGGCGAGGACGACGGCCACGAGGGCGACGCCCTGATCCACGCCCTGATCGCGGCCGGCGGCTACGACCAGGACTGGCTCACCGAGGACCAGTTGGCCCGCAACCCGGTCCGCATCCCGGCCGCCGACTACCGCCGCTGGTACGCCACCCTCCCCCAGGGCCTGCGCGCACGGGTCGAGGAGCACTGGGGCCCGGCCCCCGGCGAGCTGTACGTCGACCGCTCGCAGAACCCGGACGGCGACATCGTGCTCGCCGCGATCCGCTCCGGGAACCTGCTGGTGCTCATCCAGCCGCCGCGCGGCTTCGGCGAGAACCCGGTCGCCATCTACCACGACCCGGACCTCCCGCCGAGCCACCACTACCTGGCCGCCTACCGCTGGATCCAGGCCGCCCAGCAGGACGGCGGCTTCGGCGCCCACGCCGTCATCCACCTCGGCAAGCACGGCAACCTGGAGTGGCTGCCCGGCAAGACCGCCGCGCTGTCCGCCGAGTGCGGCCCGGACGCCGTCCTCGGCGACCTCCCGCTGATCTACCCCTTCCTGGTCAACGACCCGGGCGAGGGCACCCAGGCCAAGCGCCGCGCCCACGCCACCCTCGTCGACCACCTCGTCCCGCCGATGGCCCGCGCCGACTCCTACGGCGACATCGCGCGCCTGGAGCAGCTGCTCGACGAGCACTCCAACATCGCCGCGATGGACCCGGCCAAGCTGCCCGCGATCCGCGCCCAGATCTGGACCCTGATCCAGGCCGCCAAGCTGGACCACGACCTCGGCCTGGACGAGCGCCCCGAGGACGACGGCTTCGACGACTTCCTGCTGCACGTCGACGGCTGGCTGTGCGAGATCAAGGACGCCCAGATCCGCGACGGCCTGCACGTCCTCGGCCAGGCCCCGGCCGGCACCGACCGGATCAACATCGTGCTCGCCATCCTGCGCGCCCGGCAGATCTGGGGCGGCGTCAGCGCGCTGCCCGGCCTGCGCGAGGCGCTCGGCCTGGACGAGGCGGCCCTCACCCTCGGCGCCACCGACGCGGCCGAGGCGCAGGCCCGCGCCCTGGTCGAGGCGATGGAGGCGGAGGACTGGGCGCCCGAGGCGGTGGAGAAGGTCGCCGCCGGGCTGCCGGAGGCCGTCCGCGAGGTGCTCGACTTCGCCGCCACCCAGGTGGTGCCCCGGCTGGCCGCCACCACCGACGAGCTGGACGCCGTGCTGCACGCGCTCCAGGGCGGCTTCGTCCCGGCGGGCCCGTCCGGCTCACCGCTGCGCGGCCTGGTCAACGTGCTGCCGACCGGCCGCAACTTCTACTCCGTCGATCCGAAGGCCGTCCCCAGCAAGCTCGCCTGGGAGACCGGCCAGGCGCTGGCGAGTTCGCTGATCGACCGCTACCGGGCCGACAACGACGGCGCCTACCCGCCCTCGGTCGGACTCTCGCTCTGGGGCACCAGCGCGATGCGCACCGCCGGCGACGACATCGCCGAGGCCTTCGCCCTGCTGGGCGTCCGCCCGGTCTGGGACGACGCCTCGCGCCGGGTCACCGGCCTGGAGCCGATCCCGGCGGCCGAGCTCGGCCGCCCGCGCATCGACGTCACGCTGCGCATCTCCGGCTTCTTCCGGGACGCCTTCCCTCACGTCGTCGCCCTGCTGGACGACGCGGTGCGCCTGGCCGCCGCCCAGGAGGAGGCCGACGAGGACAACTTCGTCCGCGCCCACGTCCAGGCCGACCTCGCGGTGCACGGCGACGAGCGCAAGGCCACCGTCCGCGTCTTCGGCTCCCGCCCGGGCACCTACGGGGCAGGCCTGCTCCAGCTGATCGACAGCCGGGACTGGCGCACCGACGCCGACCTCGCCGAGGTCTACACCGTCTGGGGCGGCTACGCGTACGGTCGCGGACTGGACGGACGCCCGGCCCGCGAGGAGATGGAGACCGCGTACAAGCGGATCACCGTCGCCGCGAAGAACACCGACACCCGCGAGCACGACATCGCCGACTCGGACGACTACTTCCAGTACCACGGCGGCATGGTGGCCACCGTGCGCGCCCTCACCGGCAAGGCCCCGACCGCCTACATCGGCGACTCGACCCGCCCGGAGACGGTCCGCACCCGCACCCTCACCGAGGAGGCCGCCCGCGTCTTCCGCGCCCGGGTGGTCAACCCGCGGTGGATGGAGGCGATGCGCCGCCACGGCTACAAGGGCGCCTTCGAGATGGCCGCGACGGTCGACTACCTGTTCGGCTACGACGCCACGACCGGCGTGGTCGCGGACTGGATGTACGAGAAGCTCACCCAGGAGTACGTCCTCGATCCGGTCAACCGCGAGTTCCTGGCCGGCGCCAACCCCTGGGCGCTGCACGGGATCAGCGAGCGCCTGCTGGAGGCGGCGAGCCGCGGGCTGTGGGAGCAGCCGGACCCGCAGCTGATCGAGCAGCTGCAGGCCGCGTTCCTGGAGACCGAGGGCGACCTGGAGGGCGACGAGGGCTGAGGCCCGCCGACCGGACGGTGGCCGGCCGCGTTCCTCCGGGAAGGCGGCCGGCCACCGTCATGACGTCCGGCCAGCGTCGTGACCTCCGGCCAGCGTCGTGACCTCCGGCCAGCGTCGTGACGTCCGGCCGGTGCGCGGGCTGGTCAAGGATCGGTCCGGTGGTGCCGATGACCAGAACCGTTCCGATGAGCGGCACCGTTCCAAGAGCCGGCACCGTTCCGAGAGCCGGCACCGTTCCGAGGACTGGCGTCAACCGCGTGTGCCGCCATCTGGCACCGGGCGTCGCCCGCGCGGACAATACGGGGCATGTCGCGCCGCAGCGTTCCCGCCAGCCCGGTCCTGAGCACGGCCCGCACAACCCGCACAGCCCGCACGGCTCGCACGGAGCAACGTGAGCCGCGCGTGCCGCACCGGTACCGGGCACGGCTCGGGGCGCTGGCGGCCGGGGCCGTGCCCGTGGTGGCGTTCCCCGCGCCCGGGCAGGCGTGGCTCGCCTGGGTCGCGCTCGTGCCGGGGCTGCTGCTGGCACAGCGGGCGCCGTCGGGGCGGGAGGCGGCGGTGCGCGGCTGGTGGTTCGGGGCTGGGTTCATCCTGACCGCGATGTACTGGCTGGTGCCGTCCGTCGGACCGGCGCTGCCCGTGCTCGCGGTGCTGTTCGGGGCGCTGCAGGCCCCGGTCGGGTACGCGGTGCACCGGCTGCTGCGCCCGTCGCTGACCACCCCCCGGGCCCTGCTCGCGCTGCTGGTCGTCCCCGCGGTGTGGGTGAGCGCCGAGTACGCGCGCTCCTGGCACGCGCTCGGCGGTCCGTGGGCCCTGCTCGGCGCCACCCAGTGGCAGCACCCGGCGATCCTCGGACTGGCCTCGGCGGGCGGGATCTGGCTGGTCAGCGCGGCGGTGGCGGCGGTGAACACCGGGGTGCTGATCGTACTGACGGCGGTGCGGCGGCGGCCCCGGGCGGTCGCCGCACTGGTGACCGTCCTGGTACTGGCCGCCGGTCCGCTGCTGTTCGCACTGCGCCCGGCGCCGGTGGGGGCCGGGGCGGTGACGGTGGCGCTGGTCCAGCCCGGCATCGTCGAGGACCCCCAGGCCCGGTTCGACGCCAGCGCGCGGGCCACCACCGACCTGGTCGGGCAGCCGGTGGACCTGGTGGTCTGGGGCGAGAGCAGCACCACCGCCGACCTGGACCGCGACCCGGCCGCCCTGGACGCACTGCGCCGGCTGGCCGTCACCACCGGCGCCGAGCTGCTGGCCGGGGAGGACGCCCGCAAGGCCGACGGGCGGATCTCCAAGGACGCGGTACTGGTCTCCCCCGACGGAGTGGTGGACCGCTACCGCAAGATCCGCCTCGTGCCGTTCGGCGAGTACATCCCGCTGCGGCCGCTGTTCGGCTGGATCGCCGGAGTCAGCCGGGCCGCGGGCGAGAACCGGGCCCCCGGCACCGCCTTCCACGTCCTGCCCACCACCGACCGCTCGGGCCGGCCACTGCCGGTCGGCGCGCTGATCTGCTTCGAGTCGGCCTTCCCGGACATGGCGCGCGCTGCGGCCCGGGACGGCGCCCGGGTGCTGGTCTACCAGTCCTCGACCTCCACCTTCCAGCACACCTGGGCACCCGAACAGCACGTCTCGCTGGCGGCGATCCGGGCCGCCGAGACCGGGCGCCCAGCCGTCCAGGCCTCGCTCACCGGGGTCTCCGCCGCCTTCGACGCCCAGGGCCGGGAGCTGGCCCGGCTGGGCACCGACGGCACCGGCGCGCTGACCGTACGGCTGCCGCTCACCGCGCCCGGGACGCTGACCTGGTACGACCGGATCGGCGACGTGGTGCCGCTGGGCGCGCTGCTGGTCACGGCGGGCGCGGCGGCCACGGCCTGGCGCTCGCGCGGCTCCCGGGCGCGGACGGCCGCGAGTGCCTCCCCGCGTTCGGACGGGCCGGGCGCTCAGCCCTCGGCGCCGTCGCGGTAGATGCCGAAGGGGGCGCCCTGATCGTCCCGCAGCACGGCGATCCGCCGGACCGGCATGGAGTAGGCGGGCATCAGCACGTCCGCGCCCATCGCGACCGCCCGGCCGACCGTGTTGTCGACGTCGGCGACCGAGAAGTACGGCAGCCAGTGCGGCGCCACCTCCGGCGGGAAGCCGTCGTCCATCACCACCATCCCGCCGAAGTCCTGACCGTCCAGGCCCCACTGGGTGTAGTACTCGGACGGCGCGACGGACCAGCCGAAGACCGCCGGGTAGAAGGCGGCCGCGCCGGCGGCGTCCCGGGTGGCCAGCTCCACCCAGCCGAGGGCGCCGGGCTCGTTGAACACCCCGGCGCCCTCGAAGGCGCGGGCCTGCCAGAGGATGAAGACCGCGCCGGACGGGTCCGCGGCCACCGAGAAGCGGCCGAGGTCGCGCACATCGGTGGGCTCCTTGAGGACCTTGCCGCCGGCCGCCTTGATCCTCGCCGCGGTGGCCTCGGCGTCGGCGACCGCGAAGGCGACCGTCCAGGCCACCGGCTGCTGCGGCGCGTACCGCGGGGTGACGGCGGCGGCCGGGGCCTCGCCGACGAACATCTGGGTGTAGCCCTCGTCCTCGGGGCGGACGTCACTGTCGGGGCGCCAGCCGAACAGTTCGGCGTAGAAGGTCCGGGCGGCGGCCGGGTCGTCGGTGCCCAGCTCGACCCAGCACGGGGCGTTGGTGGTGACGGAGGTCTGCTTCATGGCTCCCGGCTCCTGGCTCTCGAATCTCGGTGCTCGGTTCTCGGTGTCCTGTTGTGGGTGTTCTGTTGTGGGTGCTCGATGCTTGGTGCTCTGTTGTCGGTGCTCGGTGCTCGGTACTCGGTGCTCGGTGTTCGGTGTTCGTCAAAGGGCTGCTGCGTCAGGAGACTTCGATGATCACCTTGCCGCGGGCGTGCCCGGACTCGACCTCGGCGAGTGCCTCGGCGGCGCGGCCGAGCGGGTAGCGTGCGCTGACCTGCGGGTCGAGGTCTCCGGCGGCGACCAGGGCGGCGAGGGCGGCGAGGGTCTCGGGGGTGGTCGAGCGGGTGACGTAGCGGCCGCCGAGTTCGGCGGCGGTGGCCGGGTCGGCGGTGCTGACCAGCTCGGTGCGGTCGGCGCGGACGTCAGCCACGGCCCGCAGGGCGTCGCCACCGACCAGGTCGAGGATGCCGTCGACGCCGTCGGGGGCGGCCTCGGCGATCCGCCCGGCGACGCCGTCGCCGTAGCGGACCTGCGTCGCACCGAGGGACTCCACGTAGGCCCGGTTGGCGTCGCTCGCGGTGCCGAGCACGACCAGGCCCTGGCTGCGGGCGATCTGGGCGGCGGCGCTGCCGACCCCGCCGGCGATGCCGAGGATCAGCAGCGTCCGCCCGGCGCCCAGGGCGAGTTGGCGGACGGCGTCGTCGGCGGTGGCAACCGACACAGAGAGCACGGCGGCCTGGTCGAAGCCGACGGCCTCGGGCTTGAGGGCACTCAACTCGGCCCGCAGCAGGGTCTGTTCGGCGAAGGCTCCGGCGGCGACGAGGCCGAACACCTCGTCGCCCGGGGTGAAGCCGGTGACCCCGGGGCCGACCTGCTGCACCACTCCGGCGGCCTCCTGGCCCATCACGGCGGGAAGTTGGCGTTCGCGGCCGAGGAAGCCCCGGCGGATCTTCCCGTCCACCGGGTTCACCCCGGCGGCCCGGACGGTGATCGCCAGCTGGCCGGAGCCCGGGGCGAGTACGGGACGGTCGAGGAACTCCTGCGTCTCCGGTCCGCCGTAGTCGACGAAGCCGAATGCCTTGGCCATCGGTGATCCCACTCCTCGGGTAGCGGCCTGCGGCCCCTGCCCCCCGCCCCAGCATGCGGGGCGCGGTGGGGCGGGGGCGGGCGCTGGTGGGCCGAACGGGGGCGGACGAACAAAAGACAGCTGACGGATGACAGATTTCGAAATCTGTCATCCGTCAGCTGTTATCTGTTTGCTGTTATCTGTTACTTGTCAGCTGTTACCTGTCAGCCGTCAGCCGAGCGCAGACCCCGACCGCGGTCAGCCCCGCACGGCCCGCGCCACCGGGATCCAGAGCTCCGCGTCCGCGTCGCCCGTCCCCGGGATGAAGCGGGTCCTCAGGATCTCCGGACCCGGCCGGGCCTCGTACGGGTTGGACGGGAACCACTGGCTGCCCACGTTCCCCCACATCTCCTGCAGCGCCTGCGGGAACGGCCCGCTGCTACTGAACACCGCCCACGTCCCGGCCGGGACGTGCAGGACATCCAGGTCATCCGGGACGACGGCGTCCTCGCTCGCCACCACCGCGTGCCAGTAGTCGTATTCGGACCCCTCCTCCCGGTTGGGCGCGAAGCCGTCGTTCACCGAGACGATGCCCTCCGGCTCCTTGCCGGTCAGTGCGGTGATCCGTTCCACGGTCTCCTTGCCGAGCCCCTTGATGAACTCGGCGACACCCGGATTGACACCCTGGTAGATCAGGGTGACCCGGGCCTTCTTCCCGACGATCCGGAAGTCCGGCTTCTCGACGATCCGGTATTCCATGCTGCTGCTTCCCTCCACGATGAGTCGGAAGGACATCCGGGGCTGGGAGACGAGCACCGCGCCGTCGCGCCGGGCCTCACCGGGCCCAACCCCGTGCATCGCCCGGAACGCCCGGGCGAACGCCTCCCCCGAGGTGTAGCCGTAGCTGACCGCGACATCGAGCAACGTCCGCCCGCCGTCGAGCACTTCGGCCCCGGCGACCGTCAGTCGCCGGCGCCGGACGTACTCCGACAGCGGGATCCCGGCGAGCATCGAGAACAGCCGTCGGAAGTGGTACTCCGACGTCATCGCGATCCGCGCCAGTTCGGCCACGTCGATCTCATGGTCCAAGTGCCGTTCGATGTGCTCCATCGCCCGGTTCAGGTGCTCCAGCACGCCAACCCCGCCCTTCCCTTGCTGATCACTACCGTAGGAAGGACCCACCCTGCCGTACCCGACGATCGGTGCCCGCTCCGGTCGGGTAGCGATGTCCACACCTCGGGTCCCGCCCCTTCCACATGCTGGTACGCCGGACGGGAACAGGCGGGGCGGATGGGGTGTTGTCCGCCTCCGTAGTCGGTTCGATCACCAGCAGTAGGCAGTTGTTCAAATTGGAACAACCAGGTACGGTCGACCTCCGAACCGATCGGATCCCTCTCGGATCCGATCCGGATCCACTCCGGATCCGAAGATCCGACCCGGTCAAACCCGGTCCACCCCCGATCGACGGAGGCCCGTCCATGCCTCAACCCGGCTCCGCCACGGTGCGCTCGCGCGTGCGCATCCCGCTCACCTTCCCCGACGGCTACCGCGCCGACGCGGAGGTCTCCACCTTTCACGGCCTCACCGACGGCGCCGAGCACCTGGCGCTCGCCCTCGGCACCGTGCCGGACGGCGGGACCCCGCTGGTGCGACTGCACTCCGAGTGCCTGACCGGCGACGTCTTCGGCTCGGACCGCTGCGACTGCGGCCCGCAGCTGCGCGAGTCGGTGGAGCGGATCAGCGAGGCCGGCGGGTACCTGCTCTACCTGCGCCAGGAGGGTCGGGGCATCGGCCTCTACAACAAGCTCGAGGCGTACGCCCTTCAGGACTCCGGTCTGGACACGTACGACGCCAACACCGCGCTGGGCCTGCCCGAGGACGGCCGGGACTACACCGCGGCCGCCCAGATGCTCGCCACGCTCGGCGTCGACAGCATCGACCTACTGAGCAACAACCCGGACAAGGCCGCCCAGCTGACCGAGCTCGGGGTCGCCGTCCGCCGGCGGGTGCCGACCGGTGTCCACCTGTCGGCGAGCAACGTCCGGTACCTGACGGCCAAGGTGGAGCGGACCGGGCACTCGATCGAACTCTCCCGACTGGTGGGCTGAGCACGGCGGACGACGGGCAGCCAGCGGCGGACAACGAACGACGAACGACTGACAGATAACAGCCGACAGATGACAGCCGACAGATGACAGATTTCAACATCTGTTATCTGTCAGCTGTCAGCCGCCCTTCGTCAGCCCCCCGCTCCCGCCCCCCGCACCGTCCGCAGCACCCCGTACGCCGCCAGCGGCAGCGCCACCAGCAGCGCCGCCCAGAACGCGCCGTGCCCCCACCAGTTCGCGACCGCGCCGAACAGCCCCCCGAACACCGGGATCCGCAGCGCCTCCACCGGCCCCAGCTGCCCCGGCCAGGCGCCCAGGAACAGGGTGCCGAGGATCCAGCCGACGAACAGCACCCGCGCGGTGACCAGCGTCCCGAGAGTGCTCAGCAGCGTCACCGCGGCCAGCAGCACGACGAACCCCGCCTGGTAGGACGCACCGGTCTGCCCCGTCCCCCAGGAGTCCGGCGTCCGGTGCACCCCGGTGGCCGCGAGCCGCACCTCGACCGCCGCCCACAGCAGCAGGACCAGCACCCCGGTGCCGGCGAGCGTGAACCGCAGCCGGTCACGCGTCCCCGCCCGGCCCGTACCCCACGCCCTGGCGGCGCCCGCCGCCGGAACCGGCCGGGCCGGAGCGCCCGCGACCCGCGCCGCCCGCTCGGGCCGCCGGTCGAGGTCCCGCCAGGCCTCCCGGACCCGCCGCCGGGCCTGCTGGGCGGGCTTGAGCAGCCGGCCGGCCGCCCGCTCGATCAGCACCACGGCCGCCACCAGCGCCACCACCGCCGCGATCCCGGCCCAACTGCCCATCCCGCCCTCGAACATGACCACCCGGTCGGCCACCGCCCGGGGCGCCTGCACGGCCGTCATCGGCGGTCCGAGCCGCAGGTAACCGATCACGAGGGCGCCCGCGCCGGTCAGCAGGGCCGTACCGAACCCGACCGGGGCCGGGAAGAAGGCGAGCACGGCGGCCGCGACGAAGGCCGCGCCCAGTTTGCCGACCACCTGCTCGGCCGCCCGCCGCCCGGCGAAGCGCAGCGGCCCGCCGAACAGGTCGGGCGAGAGGTCGAGTTGGTGCCCGGACTCGACCGGGTAGCGCAGCACCGCCCCCGTCCACAGCAGCAGCCCCAGGCCCACCACCAGCAGCGCGGCCGCCGCCACCCGGCGCGGCAGCATGGTGCGGGCGTACGGCCACCAGAGCCGCAGCCGGGCCGCCCAG
>NZ_MECK01000166.1 GCF_014596465.1 Streptomyces sp. CBMA123
CCCCCCCCCCCCCCCCCCCCCCCCCCCCCCCCCCCCCCCCCCCCCCCCACCCCCCCCCCCCCTCCCCCCCACCCCCCACCACCCTTCCCCTACCCGACGCTCTTCCGATCCCCCCGCCGCCGGCCCGGTCGGTGCCGCAGCCGGCCGCCAGGGTGGCGGCGGTGGCCGCTCCGGCGGCCAGCAGGGTTCGGCGGGAGAGCGCGTCCATGGTCACTCCGTTCGTGAGGCGTTCGGCGGGCGGCCGGCTCGGGTGCCGGGTGCGCGCGGCGTGCGGGAGTCCGGATCGACCGGAGGGGGATGGGGCCCGTGACCGGGTCAGCATGGCATGTGGTCCGGAACGGTCGGAGAGGCGCAGCGGACGGTCGGGATCGATCGCCCGATTGACGCAACCGAACCGGCGGGCCGGAACGTCGATGCTGTTCGGAGGGTGGTAGGGCCGCGCCGGTACGCGGGACGGGGGAGTCACGTTCCGTGGCTCCGCGGGCACTCGGCGCAGGACCAGGGCCGTCATCCCTGCCGATCGGCGGGTGCGGATACGACCGTCGTGGGGACGTGCCATAGGGTCCGATCCGATTGAATGAGTTCTCAGGAAACTCTCAGGAATGGGATCCGGGCCGGCAGAAGGGAGCACCCGTGGCCGTCCAGCAGAGCAGGAGCCCCTGGCCGGGCACCCTCGCGGCCGGTACGGCGCTGGTGCTCGGCGCCTGGCTGCTGCACGACGGCGGCTCGCTCGTACTGCCGCCCGCGCCGAGCGGCCAGGCGCTGTCCGGCTTCGCCCCGGTCTCCGTCGTCCCCCCGCTCGGCCCGTCCGCCCCGACCAGGATCCGCATCCCGGCCGTCCGCCTGGACGCCCCGGTCACCGAGCTGGGCCTGGACCCCGACGGTCACCTCCAGGCCCCGCCCGCGGCCGACCGCAACCTCGCGGGCTGGTACCGCGGCGGCGCCAGCCCCGGCCAGCGCGGCACCGCCATCCTGGCGGGGCACGTCGACAACAAGTCCGGACCGGCCGTCTTCTACCATCTGGGAGCGCTCCGCCGGGGCGACCGGATCGAGATCGCCCGCGCCGACGGCGCCACCGCCGTCTACCAGCTGTACGCCATCGAAGTGCACGACCGAAAGGACTTCCCGGACGACCGGGTCTACCGCCAGGCCGCCGACGCACAGCTACGGGTGATCACCTGCGGCGGCGCGTACAGCGAGGAACAAGGCTACGAGGGCAACGTCGTCGCCTACGGATTCCTGGCCGACACCACACCACCGGGCAAAGCCGCATGACCACGCTCACTCTCGCCACCCGCTGGAACCCGATCGACTGGCCGCTCACCCACGGCCCGATCCCGTACGCCGTGCTCGCCGCCGGCTGGGCCGCGCTGGCCGTGCTCGCCGTCCGCCGCGGCCGGGACTGGTGGCGGTTCCGCCTGCCCGCCGCACTGGCCACCGCGGCTGCGCTCAGCCTGCTGCTCGACGTCCTGGTGGACGGCTGGTGGCACCCCTTCCCCGAGGGCACCCCCCGGTACGTCACCAGGTGGATAGCCGTCGCCCTGCTGGGCTTCTGCCTGGCGGGCTACCGGATGCGCCGGCTGCGCTGGCAGCGTCGGTCGCTCACGTTCGGCCTGAGCCTGCTGGTGCTCCTGATGGCGGCCTCCCAGGTCAACATCGGGTTCGGCCAGTTCCCGAACGGCCGGGTGATGCTCGCACCCTGGCTGACCAGGACCGATTCGCTGATCGCCGACAAGGTCGGCCAGACCGTGGCAGCCCCGCCGGACAAGGCGCTCGACGAGGTCTGGCACCCGCCGGCAAACCTGCCGGAGAAGGGCTCCGTCTCGGTGGTGCCGATCCCGGGCGCCAAGTCGGGCTTCAAGGCCCGCGACGCGTACGTCTACCTCCCGCCCGCCTACCAGGCCACCCCGCGGCCGCTGCTGCCGGTGGTCGTCATGATCAGCGGTCAGCCGGGGATCCCGGGGGACTGGGTGCTCTCCGGGCAGATCAACGAGGCGCTGGACGCGTTCGCGGCCGAGCACGGCGGTCTCGCGCCGATCGTGGTGATGCCCGACCAGCTCGGTTCCACCTGGGCCAACACGCTCTGCCTGGACTCGAAGATCGCCAAGGTGCAGACCTACCTGGCCGTGGACGTCCCGAACTGGATCCAGCAGAACCTGCAGACCGCCACCGGCCGCAAGGCCTGGGCGATCGGAGGCGCCTCGATGGGTGGCACCTGCGCGCTCCAGCTGGGAGTCAACGCGCCCGACGTGTACGGCACCGTCCTCGACATGTCAGGGCAGACGGAACCGACCCTGGGCACCCGGGACGAGACCGTCAAGGCCGCCTTCGGCGGTGACGAGAACGAATTCGACGCGGTCGATCCGCTCCATGTGATGGCCCGCAGGAAATTCCCGGACACCAGCGTCGCCCTGGTGGTCGGCGAGACCGACGAGGAGTTCCGGCCGCAGATGGAGAAGGTCTACCAGGCTGTGCAGGAGGCGGGGATGAAGGCCAGGTTCGAGCTCATGCCGGGCAGTCACGGCTGGGTCGTGTTCCGCCCCGGTATCGTCCGGCAGATCCCGTGGCTGGCCCAGCAGACCGGGCTGACCAGGTGATCGGGGCCGGGCTCGCACCCGTCACCGAGCGCGCGCGGACACAGGACCGGAGCACCGGCCGCGGGCCCGACCGGGGCACCGACCTCGGCCCGGTCACCCGGACGCCGGAACCGGGCCCGCAGCGGTTCCGCCGGGCCGCCCGGGCGCTCCGCGACCGGCTGCGCTCGGCGCCGCTGACCCTGGCGCTGCTGGCCGGGCTCTGGGTGCTCGGCGCGGCCACCGGGAGCCTGTCCGGCGGGCCGTCGGCCCGGCTGCTCGCCCGCACCGGCGTCGGCCTGAGCACGCTCGGCGAGGGCCGCTGGTGGACGCCGGTCACCTCGCTGTTCTGGTGCTCGGGCATCGGCTCGTACGTCTTCGCCAGCCTGCTGCTGCTCCTGGTCGGCCCCGGCGCCGAGCGCCGGCTCGGCCGGCTGCGCACCCTCGCGGTGCTGGCCGGCGGGCAGGTGGCCGGCACCCTGCTGGGCACCGCGCTGGTGGCGGTCGGCTCCTCGGCCGGGGAGCAGTGGACCGCCTCGGTGGCCGACCAGACCGCGGTCGGGCCCGCCGTCGGGCTGTTCGCCCTGGCCGGGGTGCTCGGCTACCGGCTCACCGTGCTCTGGCGCCGTCGGCTGCACCTGCTGGTGCTGCTCGTCCCGCTGGTCATGACGCTGTACGTCGGCCACCTGCAGAGCGTCCAGCGGTGCGCCGCCGCGCTGTTCGGCCTCGGCCTGGGCGCGCTGCTCAGCCGCGGCCGCCCGTACCTGCGCAGCCACCGCTCCTCGCACACCGAGACCCGGGTGCTGGTCGCGCTCTGCCTGGTCGCCGCCGCCTGCGGGCCGCTGATCGCCTCGCTGTACGACAACGCCAGCGGGCCGTTCAACACCTTCTCCGAGCTGTACTTCTCGCACCGGCTCAGCCCGGACGAGGTGGCCGAGTTCTGTGCCGTCTCGGCGCACGACTGCGCCCGGGCGCACGCCGTCGAGCGGATATTCGACACCCCCGGCCGGCTGATGGCCGCGCTGTTCCCGGCGCTGCTGCTGGTGCTCGCCGAGGGGCTGCGCCGCGGCCTGCGGTTCGCCTGGCGGATCAGCGTCGCCACCGAGCTGCTCTGGGCGGTGCTGCTGGCCTGGCTGTACTTCGAGGCCGGGCCGGTCAGCGGGGACGTCGTGCAGTACTTCGTCGAGGCGATGCTGCTGCCGCTGCTGACCACCGCCCTGCTGCTGGCCACCCGGCAGCGGTTCCGGCTGCGGCTGGCCGGCCGGGCGGTGCGCCGGCTGGCCGTGGTGGTCGGCGGGGCCGCGCTGGTGGCCTCGGCGGCGTACGTGGGCCTGGGGCGGGTGGTGGCCGGGCAGTTCGAGCCGGGCGCGGGCCTGCGCGGGCTGGTGCACGGGCTGCCGGCCCAGTTCCTGCCGCCCGCGTACAACGACCTGCTGCCGGACTACCCGATAGCGGTCGGCCCGGTGGCGCTGTTCCTGGAGACGTACTGCGGGCTGGCGTTCTGGCTGGTCGCGCTGGTCGCGCTGCTGACGGCGTTCCGGCGGCCGGTGCTGCGCACCGACCCGGCCGCCGTCGCCCGGGCCCGGGCGCTGCTGGCCGAGCACGGCGGCGGGACGCTGTCCTTCATCACCACCTGGGACGGCAACCACTACTGGTTCGACGAGGGGGGCCGCGCGGCCGTCGCCTACCGGGTGGTCGGCACCGTCGCGCTGACCACCGGGGACCCGTTCGGCGCCCCGGAGGACCGGGCCCGGGCGGTGGCCGGCTTCGCCCGCTACTGCGACGCCCGGGGCTGGACGCCGTGCTTCTACAGCGTCTGCGCCGACACCCGGGCGGCCGCCGTCCAGCTGGGCTGGCGCTCGGTGCAGGTCGCCGAGGACACCGTGGTGCCGCTGCCCGAGCTGGCCTTCACCGGCCGCAAGTGGCAGGACATCCGCACCGCCCTGAACAAGGCCGGCAAGCAGGGCATCACCGCCGAGTGGTGGGCCTACCACGAGGCGCCGCTCGCGCTGCGCGAGCAGATCCGGGCGATCTCCGAGGAGTGGGTCTCCGAGAAGGGCCTGCCCGAGATGGGCTTCACCCTCGGCGGGCTGGAGGAGCTGGACGACCCGGACGTGCGGGTGCTGGTCGCGGTGGACCAGGACCGGGTGGTGCACGGGCTGACCAGTTGGATGCCGGTGTACGAGAACGGCGAGCCGGTCGGCTGGACGCTGGACTTCATGCGGCGGCGCTCGGACGGCTTCCGCGGCGTGAACGAGTTCCTGATCGCCTCGGCCGCGCTCGGCTTCAAGGGCGAGGGCGCCCGGTTCCTGTCCCTGTCGGGGGCGCCGTTGGCCCGCGCCCGGCAGGACGAGGAGCCCGCCGGACTGCAGCGGATGCTGGACTGGATGGGCAAGGTGCTGGAGCCGGTGTACGGCTTCCGCTCGCTGCTGGCGTTCAAGGCGAAGTTCCAGCCGGAGTACCGGCCGATGTACATGGCCTACCCCGACCCGGCCGCGCTGCCCGGCATCACCAGGGCGATCGGCAAGGCGTACCTGCCGCACCTCACGGCGGCGCAGGGCGTCCGGCTGATGCGCAAGCTGTCCGGCTGATCCGTCCGGGGCCCGGGCGGCGCTGACGGCCGGAAGCGCGGGGGCGCTCCCGGACGCCGTCCGCGTCGTCGGTGTCGGCAGTGCCGTGGGTGCCGTGGGTGCCGTGGGTGCCGTCAGGGTCGTCGGCGTGGTCGGCGTGGTCGGCGTGGTCAGCCGAGCAGCTGGGCGAGCGCGCGGTCGGCGTCCAGGTGCAGGTGCTCCTCGCCCTCCGGGACGAGCAGCCGGCTGCGCCACAGGAAGCGCCGCAGGTCGGTGGTGTCGAACCGGAGCAGCGCGGTGCCCTCCGGGGCCCGCAGCTCGACCATGGTGCGCCGGCCGGGCGCGGGCCGGACGTGCACGTCGCCGGGCCCGGCCGGCAGCTCCAGGCCGGCGGAGAGCAGCTGGCGGGCGAACACCCAGACGATGTCCTCGGCGTCCTGGCCGTCCGCGACGTCGTCCAGCGAGAACTCGGCGGGGAAGGCCATCCGGACCGCGAACGGGTCCTCCGGCAGGTAGGACAGCACCACGCGCAGCCGGGCGGAGCGTTGCGGGGAGAGGATCAGGCGGGCCTGGACGGTCTCTTCGACGACGGAGCTCAAGGGTGGGTCCCTTCGTTCGGCGGCCGCCCGACGGCAGGTGGGGTTGGGGCGGCCTCACCCTGGTGAGAGTGCCGGGGGTGCTGGGGATTACCCGGTTTCACGGATGATCCGACGTGACCTGCATCACATCGATTTCCGGCCGTCCGGGCCCGGCGCGGAGCTCGGCCTGGAGGCCCGAACGGCCTCGGGCCGGTAGGCTGGGCGGGTTGTCCGATCGCCGCCCGACCGCGGGACGGGGCCGCAAAACCGCCTCTGACCTGCGATGATCCCCCTCGGAGACCGTGAGTACTGCCGCCGCCTCCTCGATGCCGCTGTTCTCCGACGTACCGGAGCCGCAGGAGCCCGTCCGGGCCGCCGGCCATGCCGCCCCAGCCGCCTCGCACCACCTCTCCCCGGCCTTCCCCGGCCGTGCCCCCTGGGGCACCGCGGGCAAGCTGCGGGCCTGGCAGCAGGGTGCGCTGGACAAGTACATCGAGACCCAGCCGCGCGACTTCCTCGCGGTCGCCACCCCGGGCGCGGGAAAGACCACCTTCGCCCTCACCCTGGCCTCGTACCTGCTGCACAACCACCTGGTGCAGCAGGTGACGGTCGTCGCACCGACCGAGCACCTGAAGAAGCAGTGGGCCGAGGCCGCCGCGCGGATAGGCATCCGGCTGGACCCGGCGTACTCCTCCGGTCCGCTGTCCCGGGACTACCACGGCATCGTGGTCACCTACGCGGGCGTCGGGGTCAACCCGATGCTGCACCGGAACCGGACCGAGGCCCGCAAGACCCTCGTGATCATGGACGAGATCCACCACGCCGGTGACTCCAAGTCCTGGGGCGAGGCCTGCTTCGAGGCCTTCGAGCCGGCCACCCGCCGGCTCGCGCTGACCGGAACGCCGTTCCGATCGGACACCAACCCGATCCCGTTCGTCGCCTACGACGCGGGCAGCGACGGCATCCGCAAGTCCATCGCCGACTACACCTACGGCTACGGGCACGCGCTCGCCGACCACGTCGTCCGCCCGGTGATCTTCCTCAGCTACAGCGGCAACATGCGCTGGCGCACCAAGTCCGGCGACGAGCTGGAGGCCCGGCTCGGCGAGCCGATGACCAAGGACCTGATCGCCCAGGCCTGGCGCACCGCGCTCTCCCCGCAGGGCGAGTGGATCCCCTCCGTCCTCCAGGCCGCCGACCGGCGGCTGACCGAGGTCCGCAAGGCCATCCCGGACGCCGGCGGACTGGTGATCGCCACCGACCAGAACGTGGCCCGCGCCTACGCCAAGATGCTGCGCGAGATCAGCGGCGAGAAGGTCACCCTGGTGCTCTCCGACGAGGCCGAGGCCTCGAAGCGGATCTCCGACTTCTCGGAGGGCACCTCGCGCTGGATGGTCGCGGTCCGGATGGTGTCCGAGGGCGTCGACGTGCCCCGGCTGTCCGTCGGGGTGTACGCCACCTCGATCTCCACCCCGCTGTTCTTCGCCCAGGCCGTCGGCCGCTTCGTCCGCGCCCGCAAGCGCGGCGAGACCGCCTCGGTGTTCCTGCCGACCATCCCGATGCTGCTGAGCTTCGCCAACGAGATGGAACTCCAGCGCGACCACGTGCTGGACCGGCCGAAGAAGGAGGGCGACGGCCTCTTCGACGAGGAGGACCGGCTGCTCGCCGAGGCCGAGCGGGCCAACGACGGGCCGGACGGCGCCGGCGGCGAGGAGTTCTCCTACGAGGCGCTGGGCTCCGAGGCGGTCTTCGACCGGGTGCTGTACAACGCCATGGAGTTCGGCATGCAGGCCCACCCGGGAAGCGAGGAGGAGGAGGACTACCTCGGCATCCCGGGCCTGCTGGAGCCGGACCAGGTGCAGATGCTGCTGCAGAAGCGCCAGCACCGGCAGATCCAGCGCAGCAAGACCAAGCCCGCCGAGGAGGCCGACCTGCTGGAGCTGCCGGCCGAGCAGCGGCCGGTGGTCACCCACCAGGAGCTGCGCGAGCTGCGCAAGGAACTGAACGCGCTGGTCGCCGCCTGGCACCACCGCACCAACCAGCCGCACGGCACCGTCCACAACGAGCTGCGCCGCCAGTGCGGCGGCCCGCTGACCGCACAGGCCACCGCCAACCAGCTGAAGGCGCGGATCGCCAAGATCCGGGAGTGGGCGAAGTAACGGTCCGGCGGGCGGATCCGGGCCGGACCGGCCCGGACCCCGCCCCTCCGGGGTGTCCGGACTTCGGACCAGGGTCGAACCGACGCCCGAGTCCGGGCCGGTGGTTTGGTGGGTTTCGTCCGGAATTCCCGGCGGCGCCGCTGCCGATCACGACCGAATTTTGGACAACCACTTCCGCCGCGACATTTCCTTCACTACCTTTCCCCCACGCTCTTCCGCCGGGCAACCCCCGAGGGACGGGCTCCGCAGGACCGTGCGGTCGTCAGGGACGACACCGCGCGGCCCGAGCGCGGCCACCCCCACCTGCGCGCGACGCCGACCTTTGGGCCCGGCGCCGCCCGCCCCGCGAGCGCCGCGGAAAGGACCGCCCGTCGTGACTGCCGAGACCTCCCAGACGTTGGACCGCGGCGTCCGCGTCCTCAAACTCCTCGCCGACTCCGAGCGCGGGCTCACCGTCACCGAGCTGGCCGCCCGGCTGGCCGTCAACCGCACCGTGGTCTACCGGCTGCTCGCCACCCTGGAACAGCACGGCCTGGTCCGACGCGACATCGGCGGCCGGGCCAGGGTCGGCCTGGGCGTGCTGCGGCTCGCCCACCGGGTGCACCCGCTGCTGCGGGAGGCCGCGCTGCCCGCCCTGCGCAGCCTCGCCGAGGACCTCGGCGCCACCGCCCACCTGACCCTGGTGGACGGCAGCGAGGCGCTGGCCGTCGCCGTGGTCGAGCCCAGCTGGACCGACTTCCACGTCGCCTACCGCACCGGCCTGCGCCACCCGCTCACCGAGAGCGCGGCCGGCCGGGCGATCCTGGAGGCCCGCACCTTCCCCAGCCAGCGCCGGCCCGAGCAGGGGTTCGTCATCACCCGTGCGGAGGAGCAGTCCGGAGCCAGTGGAGCCGCCGCCGCGCTGCTCGGACTGAGCGGCATCGAAGGCAGCGTCGGCGTGGTGATGCTCAACGGGCTGGTGCCCGAGCGGGTCGGCCCGCGGGTGGTGGAGGCGGCCACCGAGGTGGCCGACGCCCTGAGGTAGGACCCGGGCGTCGCGCGCGGGCGAATCACGGCGTCCGGTGTGTTTGGATTCCCCTTGTGTCCGACACCAAGCTGCCCAAGGCCCTCTCGTCCCCGCGGACCCGCTCGCTCGCGCTCTGCGGGGTGCTGGTCGCCGCACTGTTCGGCGTGGCGGCCTTCGTCCCGCTGCCGTACACGATCACCTGGCCGGGCCTGACCGCGGACACCCTCGGCAGCTACCAGGACCGGCCGGTGCTCACCATCACCGGGGCGCCGCTGCGCAGCACCGACGGCGAGCTGCGGATGGTCACCATCTCGGCCACCAATCCGGGGCAGAAGACCACCTTCGGGCGGGCGCTGAAGGCCTGGTTCGACCCCGACGAGGCCATCCGCCCGACCGAGACGGTGTACCCGCAGAGCAACCCGGCCAAGGCCGAGCAGGTGACGGCCCAGCAGATGGCCGAGTCGCAGGACAGTGCCACCGCGGCCGCGCTCGGCTACCTCCACCTCTCGCCGGACCAGGTGAAGGTCAAGGTCGACCTGGGCGACGTGGGCGGCCCGAGCGCCGGACAGATGCTGGCGCTGGGCATCGTCGACAAGCTCGCCGGCGACGGCAAGGGCGGCGACCTCACCGGCGGGCTCAAGATCGCGGGGACGGGCACCATCGACGACAAGGGCACCGTCGGCCCGGTCGGCGGCGTCCCGCTGAAGACCCAGGCGGCGGCCCGGGACGGCGCGACGGTCTTCCTGCTCCCCAAGGACGAGTGCACGGACGCCAAGGTGAACACCCCCAAGTCGCTGCGGCTGGTGCCGGTGGGCACGCTCGCCGAGTCGGTCGCGGCGCTGGAGGCGCTGAGGAGCGGCGGCAGCGTCCCCAGCTGCTGACCCTCCTGCCCGCAGCGGGCCGGCCGCCCGGGCTCGGGGCCCGAAGGCCACCGGGGCGAAGTCGTCGCCCGGCCCGGTCCGCAGCCGGGCCGCGATGCCGGCCGGCCGGTGGGCCCGGGCCGTCGGCAGCGAGTGGGCGTGGGCCGGTCCGCCACCGGTGCCGGTCGATCAGCGGCGCGCCGGGGGCCTCGGCAGCGCCGGCCGGCTCCACCTCGCCATGGCGGTACCAGGTGAAGTGGACGGCGGCGGAGAGCTCCTCGGCGAGGGTGTCCGGCAGGGTCTCCAACCGGGCCCGACCCGGCGCCGGACCGTCCTACTCGGCGGCAGCCTGGTCCACCAGCGGCAGGATCCGGTAGGGCACCGGGTTCTCCAGCACGATCGCGGTGGAGGAGCGGACGATCCCGTCGAAGCCCACCACCCGGTCGATCACCCGCTGGAGGTCCGCGTTGGAACGGGCCACGATCCGCACCAGCATGTCCCCGATCCCGGTGATCGTGTGCAGCTCCAGCACCTCCGGCACCCGCGCCAGGTGTGCCCGCACGTCCGCGCCCTGGCCCTGGGAGATCTCCAGGGTGGCGAAGGCCGTCACCGGGTAGCCGATCGCGGCCGGGTCCACCTCCGGGCCGAAGCCGCTGATCACCCCCTTGGCCTGCAGCCGGTCCAGCCGGGCCTGCACGGTGCCCCGGGCGACCTGCAGCCGGCGCGAGCACTCCAGCACGCCGATCCGGGGCTCCTCCGCCAGCAGGCGGATCAGCCGGCCGTCCAGGGCGTCGATGGCGTCGTTCCCGCCGCCGGCCGGGGCCGGGGAAGCGCCGTGGGGGGCGTCCTGAGGGGCGTCCTGGGGAGCGGGCGAGCCGGGAGAGCTGGGGGAGTGGGCGGGGGGCATCGCGGGGCCGTCCTCCGGTGGGCATTCTGTACAGCGGCGCCGCCGATTCTCCCGCCCCGGGGCGCACCTTGACCAGGAGGAAACGGAACAGTTGCGCGTCGGTCGGCTCGGCGCCACCCTCCAGCCACGATCCCGTGCCCAGGGCCCCACCCCGGGCGCCCGGTGGTCCGTACGCCTACCGTCCGCACACCCAGAGGGGGCCGTCATGACCGACACCGCCGCCGAATCCGTCCTGCTCGCCGCGGGCCCGGCCGGGGGAGCGGAGGACGCGGGACCGCTGCCGATGGGCCGGGCCGACGCGCTGGTCTTCGCGGTCGGCGACGCGGAGCGGGCGGCCCGCCGCTACCGCGCGGCGCTCGGGCTGCGCTGCACCGCGCACGCCGGGCCGGAGACGGGCGATCCGGACGTGGTCTCGTACGTGCTCAGCGGGCCCGGGACACGGATCGTGCTGACCTCGCCGGTGCCGGGCGGCGGCCCGCGCGGGCGGGAGCTGGCGGCGCACCTGGCCCGGCACGGGGACGGGGTGCTGGACCTCGCGGTGAGCGTGCCGGAGGTGCACTACGCGTACGACTACGCCGTCGACCGGGGCGCGCTGTCGCTGGCCGAGCCGTACGAGGTGCGGGACCGGTTCGGCTCGGTGGTGCTGGCCACCATCGCGGTGCCCGGCGGCACCCGGCACACCCTGGTCGACCGGGCCGGGTACGCGGGGCCGTACCTGCCGGGGTTCGAGCCCTTCGCGGGCTGGTGACGGGCCCGGGGCCGGTTCAGCGGACCGCCGTCTCCACGACCGGCGGGTGGCCGTTCCAGTAGACGAACACCGAGTTGGCCTGGTTGTCCTTGGTGAAGTCCACCCGCATCCAGCGGTCGCCGTTCCACACCTGCATCTGCCAGCCCGGGTCCGGGGTGGCGGAGACCAGCGAGGCGCTGTCGGCCCGGATGTCGAGGGCGACCCGGCCGCCGGGGATCGGGTAGCTCTTCACCGTGGACGTGGTGCCGGCGGTGGGCGCGGGCCGCTTGGCCGGCGGGGCCGCCGTGGTGCCGGCCGGGGCGTGCGCGGCGGTGGTGGCGGCG
>NZ_MECK01000167.1 GCF_014596465.1 Streptomyces sp. CBMA123
CTGCCGGCCCTGCGCCCGGCCGAACTCGCCCGGGTGCTGGGCGCGGTGCCGCCGGACGGCCGGGCCTTCCTGCCGGACTCCCCCGGCGTCGGCACCACCCTGCTGGCCAGTTCCGCCGGCCGGCCGCTCGCCCCCGCCTTCGGGGACGGTTCGCGGGCCCGGCACGCGGCCGGCGGGGCGCTCGAACTGCGCCTGGCGGACGTGGAGTCGGTCCGCCGGGACGTCGACACCGGGGCCGACCTCGGCGAGGCCGCGACGCTCGGCCTCGGCCCGTACACCAGTGCGCTGTTCGCGCGTCTGGAGCGCTCCTGACCAGCGGGCCCGCCCGGCCCGCTCGCTATGCTGCTGGCATGCAGGCCACCGCGTTCACCTTCGACCCCGCCACCCGGGCCGGCTCCGTGCTGCTCGACGACGGGACCCCGGTGCCGTTCGACGCGGCCGCCTTCGACGCCGGCGGCCTGCTGCTGCTGCGTCCCGGCCAGCGGGTGCGGATCCGCACCGAGGGCGCCGGCGAGGCCCGCCGGGTGGTCTTCGTGACGCTCCAGACCTTTCCCGACCCCGCCGACGGACGCTGATCCCGTCACCGCGCGCTGACGCCGCCGGCGGGCGACGACCCCGTCCCGCCGTCCTCCCCGGTCTCCGCCGATCCCGCGGTTTTCCGCGCCCGGCCGAGGGCTGCCGTCGAATCCTGACTAAGCGCCCGGAAATCGAAAGAGCCGCGGCCACCCGGTCTCCGTAATTCACGGAAGGGGGTGCCGCGGCTCTGAGCCGAAGGCCGTCCGAGGACAGTCGCGCGGGACTTACTTGGCAGAGGTCTTGCGCGCGGTGGTCTTGCGGGTGGCGGTCTTCTTCGCCGGCGCCGTCTTCTTGGCCGTGGCGGTCGCCTTCTTGGCGGTGGCCGTGGTCTTCTTCGCGGCGGCGGTGGTGGTCGCCTTCTTGGCGGCGGCCGTCTTCTTGGTCGCGGTCGCCGTGGTCTTCTTGGCGGCGGCGGCCGTGGTGGCCTTCTTGGTGGCGGTCGCCTTCTTGGCGGCGGTGGCCGTGGTCTTCTTGGCGGCAGCCGTGGTGGTCGCCTTCTTCGCGGCGGCCTTCTTGGTGGCGGCCGGGGCGGCGGCGGCAGCGGCGGCGCGCTTGGTGGCGGCACGCTTGGCGGCCGGGGTCGCGGCGACACCGGTCTTGCCCGGGGTGAGCGAGCCCTTGGGGGCCTTCTTCACCGAGGGGCCTTCCTTCGGCAGCTTCTTGCTGCCGCTGACCAGGTCCTTGAAGCCCTGGCCCGGACGGAAGCGGGGCACCGAGGTCTTCTTGACCTTGACCCGCTCGCCGGTCTGCGGGTTGCGGGCGAAGCGCGCGGAGCGCTCCACCTTCTCGAAGGTGCCGAAACCGGTGACCGAAACCCGGTCACCGGCCACAACGGCACGGACCATGGTGTCGAGCACTGCGTCGACGGCCTCTGCGGCAGCCTTGCGACCGCCCAGCTGCTCGGCCACCGCTTCGACAAGCTGAGCCTTGTTCACGTCTTCCCCTTCGGAAACGGGCGCCGGATGATTCCATCCGTTCTTTTCGCACGTTAGGTATGTATCTGCGGACTTTCAATTACCAAACGCGCGAATCACCCTAGTGTCGCAATGGATTTGCGCGTCCGCGACCTCAGTCGAGCGGCGGGTGCCCCTCGTCGAGGTCATGTACAAAGCGACTCAACCGCCTTGCCGCCTCCGGAAGATCGCGCTTGGCGGTCTCCGTGACGATGAGCAGTTGACGGGTGAGAGCGGTCTTTGCATCGACAGACACGTTCAGCGCATGCACGCGGGCGTGAGCTTGCTTCAACCGCTCGGCCACAAGCGCGTAGAGCGCAGCGACTTCCGGGTCGTCCGACGCCTCAGCTGGTGTTGCGGAGGTGACGTCCGGCCGATCGTCAATTCGGCGTTCGGATCCCCGGCCCGTGGACTCCTCGGACGCGGGTTCGCCGCCCGCGTACGGAGGTTCATGGTGCCGGTGCATGTACTGATTGTGCCATCTACCCGCAGTTGTACTTGCGCGGGGCCCTCTTCCGCAAAGCCGAATGGGCAATCCGGGGAGGACCCGGCGCTAACTCGTGCTCCGGAACGCCGGATGGCCCGGCCCCCCCGAAGGGGAGCGCGGGCCATCCGGTCGATCGTCAGAATGCTTGTTCTGAGGGGAACTCAGGACACCGGCAGAGTACGGGGCTTGAACGCCGGACGGGTCGCCTCGTAGGCGGCGATGTCGGCCTCGTTCTGCAGGGTGATGCTGATGTCGTCGAGGCCGTTGAGCAGCCGCCACCGGACGTTGTCGTCCAGTTCGAAGGGCGCGGTGACGCCTTCGGCCCGGACTTCCCGCTTCTCCAGATCAACGGTGATCTCGGCCAAAGGGTTACTCTCGGTGAGCGACCAGAGGCGTTCCACGGTCTCCTGGGGCAGCATGACGGTCAGCAGACCGTTCTTCAGCGAGTTGCCCCGGAAGATGTCGGCGAAGCGCGTGGAGATGACCGCGTGGAAGCCGTAGTTCTGCAGCGCCCAGACGGCGTGCTCGCGGGAGGAGCCGGTGCCGAACTCGGGGCCGGCCACCAGGACCGTGGCGCCCTGGCGCTCGGGCCGATTGAGGACGAACGACTCGTCCTTGCGCCAGGCTTCGAACAGGCCGTCCTCGAAACCGGATCGGGTGACCTTCTTGAGCCAATGGGCCGGGATGATCTGGTCGGTGTCCACGTTGCTGCGGCGCAGCGGGACGGCCCGGCCGGTGTGGGTGGTGAACTTCTCCATGGCTCAGGCCTCCACGGCGACGGTTGCGGACAGGTCGGACGGAGCGGCCAGACGGCCCAGGACGGCGGTCGCGGCGGCGACCTGCGGGGAGACCAGGTGGGTGCGGCCGCCCTTGCCCTGCCGGCCCTCGAAGTTGCGGTTCGAGGTGGAGGCGCAGCGCTCCCCGGGGGCGAGCTGGTCCGGGTTCATGCCCAGGCACATCGAGCAGCCGGCGTGCCGCCATTCGGCCCCGGCGGCGGTGAACACCTTGTCCAGACCCTCCTCGACGGCCTGCAGGGCGACCCGGACGGAACCGGGGACGACCAGCATCCGCACCCGGTCGGCGACCTTGCGGCCCTCCAGTACGGCGGCGGCGGCGCGCAGGTCCTCGATCCGGCCGTTGGTGCAGGACCCGACGAAGACGGCGTCGACGGCCACCTCGCGCAGCGGGGTGCCCGCCTCAAGGCCCATGTACTTCAGGGCGTTCTCGGCGGCCACGCGCTCCTGCGGGTCGGCGAAGTCCTCGGGGTGGGGGACGTCGGCGCCGAGCGGGGCGCCCTGGCCGGGGTTGGTGCCCCAGGTGACGAACGGGGTGAGCCGGCCGGCGTCGATGACCACCTCGTGGTCGAACACCGCGTCCTCGTCGGTGCTCAGGGTCCGCCAGTACTCGACGGCGGCGTCCCAGTCCTCGCCCTGCGGGGCGTGCGGACGGCCCTTGAGGTACTCGAAGGTGGTGTCGTCGGGGGCGATCATCCCGGCCCGGGCGCCCGCCTCGATGGACATGTTGCAGACGGTCATCCGGGCCTCCATGGACAGGCTCCGGATCGCCGAACCGCGGTACTCCAGGACGTAGCCCTGGCCGCCGCCGGTGCCGATCTCGGCGATGACGGCCAGGATCAGGTCCTTGGCCGTGACGCCGTCGGGCAGTTCGCCCTCGACGGTGACGGCCATGGTCCTGAACGGCGCCAGCGGCAGCGTCTGGGTGGCCAGCACGTGCTCGACCTGGCTGGTGCCGATGCCGAACGCCAGCGCGCCGAAGGCGCCGTGGGTGGAGGTGTGGGAGTCGCCGCAGACCACGGTGGTGCCGGGCTGGGTCAGGCCGAGCTGGGGACCGACCACGTGCACCACGCCCTGCTCGACGTCGCCGAGCGAGTGGATCCGGACGCCGAACTCGGCCGCGTTGCGGCGCAGGGTCTCCAGCTGCACCCGGGAGACCGGGTCGGCGATCGGCTTGTCGATGTCCAGGGTCGGGGTGTTGTGGTCCTCGGTGGCGATCGTCAGATCGGTGCGGCGGACCGTACGGCCGGACAGCCGGAGGCCGTCGAAGGCCTGCGGGCTGGTCACCTCGTGGAGCAGGTGCAGGTCGATGAAGAGGAGGTCGGGCTCCCCCTCCGCGCGCCGCACGACGTGGTCGTCCCAGACCTTCTCTGCGAGTGTCCGTCCCATCGGATTCCCTCCAGCCGGCCGCGTTGCCGGCCTTCTCGTGTCGTCGAGGTCACTGCGTACGCCGCCCGTGCGGAGCGGGTTCGCGCGACCTTGCACGCCGGATCGCTGTCCACGATGCGGACACTCTGACGAGGCCCCATCCTGGATGTCTCCCGGGCTGCTGCATCCAGAGTGGCGCTTTTCCGGCAAGATTGAACTTGCGTCTCGCGGACTGAGACTGCAGTCTTAGGGCATGGACAACTCTAGCGGCGTCGGCGTTCTCGACAAGGCCGCTCTGGTGCTGAGCGCACTGGAGTCGGGCCCCGCCACGTTGGCGGGGCTGGTCGCCGCCACCGGTCTGGCGCGCCCCACGGCCCACCGACTCGCCGTCGCACTCGAACACCACCGTCTGGTCACCAGGGACATGCAGGGCCGGTTCATCCTCGGCCCCCGGCTGTCCGAACTCTCCGCCGCGGCGGGCGAGGACCGGCTGCTCGCCACCGCGGGCCCGGTCCTGACCCACCTGCGCGACGTCACCGGCGAGAGCGCGCAGCTCTACCGCCGCCAGGGCGAGATGCGGATCTGCGTGGCCGCCGCCGAGCGGCTCTCCGGCCTGCGGGACACCGTCCCGGTCGGCAGCACCCTGCCGATGAAGGCCGGCTCGGCCGCCCAGGTCCTGCTGGCCTGGGAGGAGCCGGAGCGGCTCCACCGCGGTCTCCAGGGCGCCCGGTTCACCGCCACCGCGCTGAGCGGCGTTCGGCGGCGCGGCTGGGCCCAGTCGATCGGCGAGCGGGAGCCGGGCGTCGCGTCCGTCTCCGCTCCCGTGCGCGGCCCCTCCAACCGCGTGGTGGCCGCCGTCTCCGTCTCCGGCCCGATCGAGCGCCTGACCCGCCACCCGGGCCGGCTGCACGCCCAGGCCATCATCGAGGCCGCGAACCGGCTCACCGAGGCGCTGCGCCGGAGCTGACCAGGCCGAAATCCCCCACCCGCCCCCACTCCCCGCTCCCCCACCGAAAACGCCGAAGGCCCCCGCTCGACTCCGAGCGGGGGCCTTCGAAAGCACTGACCGGAAAAGCAAAAAGACCCCGCCAGGCGGGGCCTTTCCAATTTCTGGCTGGGGTACCAGGACTCGAACCTAGACTAAGTGAACCAGAATCACTCGTGCTGCCAATTACACCATACCCCAACACAAAGCAAGGGCCGATGGGCATGTCCTTTGGGAAGAACACAGCCACCGGCTTCCTGCTCTGAAGTACCCCCGACCGGATTCGAACCGGCGCTACTGCCGTGAGAGGGCAGCGTGCTAGGCCGCTACACAACGGGGGCATCCTGGCGATCCCTTGCGAGATCAGTACCCCCGACCGGATTCGAACCGGCGCTACTGCCGTGAGAGGGCAGCGTGCTAGGCCGCTACACAACGGGGGCTTTCCAGGCGGTCCCTTGCGGGACCAGTACCCCCGACCGGATTCGAACCGGCGCTACTGCCGTGAGAGGGCAGCGTGCTAGGCCGCTACACAACGGGGGCTTGGATCTTCACTTGTACTGCGATGCGATCGTTGCCGATCGTACTGCGCTGGGGTACCAGGACTCGAACCTAGACTAAATGAACCAGAATCACTCGTGCTGCCAATTACACCATACCCCACCAGAGTTGAGCTCCTGTGAGCCCCTCTCAGGCGTTGCGCCTCTCGATCGGTCCCGGTCCGCGGGGCTTTCGCTCCCTCGTCCGTTCCCTCCCGGGCGGCGCAGAAAGAACATTACCCGACGTCTGCCCTGGCTCCAAAATCGATAACCGCAGGCAGCGGCCGGGAGGCCGTCCGGTGACCTCCGGGTGCGCCGCGGGCCCGGCACGGAGCCGGGCCCACGGGCTGCTCAGCGGCCCACCGGGACGAGTCCCGGGTGGTTCCTAGGCGGTTCCTAGGCGGCCGGCAGGGCGTCCAGGGCGGAGCGGAGCCGGCGCAGCGTCTCGGGGCGGCCGAGCAGCTCCATCGACTCGAACAGCGGCGGCGAGACCCGGCGGCCCGTGACGGCCACCCGCAGCGGCGTGAAGGCGAACTTGGGCTTGATGCCCAGGCCCTCCACCAGCGCCTCGCGCAGCGCGGCCTGGATCGGCTCCGGGGTGAAGTCCGCGAGCTCCTCCAGCGCCTTGACGCTGGCCTCCAGCACCGGACGGGCGTCCGCGGTCAGCACCTTGGCGGCGTCGTCCGGATCCACCGCGAAGTCGGCCGGGTCGACGAACAGGAAGCCGGCCATGTTCACGATCTCGCTGAGCACGACCATCCGCTCCTGGGTGAGCGGCGCGATCCGGGCCAGCAGGTCCAGCTGCTCGGCGGTCGGCTCGGCCGGCAGCAGGCCGGGGGCCTGCAGGAACGGCACCAGGCGCCGGACGAAGTCCTCCGGAGCCAGCCGGCGGACGTGCTCGGCGTTGATCGCCTCGCACTTCTTCAGGTCGAAGCGGGCCGGGTTGGAGTTCACCTTGGCCACGTCGAAGGCGGCGACCATCTCGTCCATGTCGAACAGGTCGCGGTCCTCGGCCAGCGACCAGCCCAGCAGGGACAGGTAGTTGAGCAGGCCCTCACGGATGAAGCCGCGCTCGCGGTACAGGTTGAGCGAGGACTGCGGGTCGCGCTTGGAGAGCTTCTTGTTGCCCTCGCCCATCACGTACGGGAGGTGGCCGAAGCGCGGGGTGGTGCCGTCGCCGACACCGATCTCGGCGAGCGCCGCGTACAGCGCGATCTGCCGCGGAGTGGAGGACAGCAGGTCCTCGCCGCGGAGCACGTGGGTGATGCCCATCAGGGCGTCGTCCACCGGGTTGACCAGGGTGTACAGCGGGGCGCCATTGGCCCGGACGATGCCGTAGTCCGGTACGTTCTCCGGCTCGAAGGTGAGCGTGCCGCGCACCAGGTCGTCGAAGGAGATCGTCCGGTCGGGCATCCGGAAGCGCACGATCGGCTCGCGCTTCTCCAGCTTGTAGACGGCGACCTGGTCGGCCGTCAGGTCGCGGCAGTGGCCGTCGTAGCCGGAGGCCTTGCCGGCCGCGCGGGCGGCCTCGCGGCGGGCGTCCAGCTCCTCGGTGCTGCAGTAGCAGTGGTACGCGTGGCCGGCCTCCTGCAGGCGGCGGGCGACGTCGGCGTAGATGTCCATCCGCTGCGACTGGCGGTACGGCGCGTGCGGGCCGCCGACCTCCGGGCCCTCGTCCCAGTCCAGGCCGAGCCAGCTCATGGCCTCGAGCAGCTGGCCGTACGACTCCTCGGAGTCGCGGGCGGAGTCGGTGTCCTCGATCCGGAAGACCAGCTTGCCGCCGGTGTGGCGGGCGTAGGCCCAGTTGAACAGGGCCGTGCGGACCATGCCCACGTGGGGGTTGCCGGTCGGGGACGGACAGAAGCGAACCCGGACGGCCGGGTCAGTGTTAGCCACGCTTGATCACCTTGTTGGTGAGAGTGCCGATGCCTTCGATGGAGACGGCGACCTCGTCGCCGACGTTGAGGGGGCCCACCCCTGCGGGCGTGCCGGTGAGGATGACGTCGCCGGGCAGCAGCGTCATGGCCTCGGAGATGTGGACGACCAGCTCGGCGACCGAGCGGATCATCAGGGAGGTGCGACCGGCCTGGCGGAGCTCGCCGTTGACCGTGCAGGTGATGGCGAGGTCGGCCGGGTCGAGGTCGGTCTCGATCCACGGGCCGAGCGGGCAGGCGGTGTCGAAGCCCTTGGCCCGGGCCCACTGGCCCTCGCGCTGCTGGACGTCCCGGGCGGTGACGTCGTTGGCGCAGGTGTAGCCGAGGATCACCTCGGGCACCCGGTCCAGCGGCACCTCGCGGCACATCCGGCCGATCACCACGGCGAGTTCGGCCTCGTGGTGGACGTCCGAGGAGAACGGCGGGTACGCGATGTTCTCGGTCGGGCCGATCACCGAGGTGGACGGCTTGAAGAAGGTGAGCGGGACGTCCGGGACGTCGTTGCCCAGCTCCGCCGCGTGCGCCGCGTAGTTGCGGCCGACCGCCACGATCTTGTTGGGGAGCATCGGGCTGAGCAGCCGGACGTCCCGGAAGCGGTAGCTCTCGCCGGTGGGCTGGGGTTGGCCGAACGGGTGGCCGGCCAGCTCGTGGACGACCAGCGAGTCGGGCTGGGAGGCGTCCCCCTCGACCACGCCGAAGGAGACGCTGCCGGCGGCAGGACTCCCCTCCCGGACGGAAAACCTGGCAATGCGCACGGCTGGGCTACCCCTCGCTTCGTCGGCCGCCCGGGGCGCCCCCGGGCGCTGCTGGGCGCCTCGCCCGTCACGGGCGCGGCCCCGTCAATCGTCGCCCAGGCTATCGCGTGGGGCCTCCGGTGACCGCTTTGCCCCTGTTCAGCGCGGTTGGGGTGGAACCGCCCCGACCCGGGGCCGGAGCCCCCGGCGGCGAGCGGGCGGGAAACGGCCGAGGGCGTGGTGGCCCCCGCTGATGCGGGGGCCACCACGCCCTCGGCGGCGCCGGGTCGGTCAGGCCAGCGGAGCGACGACCGGGGCGACCATCAGCTGGGTGCGGCGCGGGTTGGCGGTGCTGCCCGGCAGTTCGGTGGCGTACGTGACGACGTCCTCGGCCTTGCGGGCACCCGGGATCGCGCTGAAGTCCTCGACCGAGGCCAGCGTGGTCCGGCGCGGGTTCGCCGTGGAGCGGCAGGGCAGCGTGGACTTGGTGGCCTTCTTCGCCAGGGACATCGAGAGCACCTCGTGGTCGTGGCCGGGCGGATCGCCAGGGATTCCGCGCCGGCCTGCGTGATTCCGATTGATTCGGAGGGGTTCTGGGCAGGCTGATCGGGGCCGTGCTCCGGAGACAGCCCAGGTTACGAGATCTCATTCCACAGAGGCCGTGACCAAAGCTACACATTAGTCTGTGATTTTGCTCACAGATTTATGCACAAATCACGAATATCCGACATATCGCCGCATCGGAATTACCCGACATTGCGCCCACAACGGGCATTTCGGCAGGTCTGCGACTCTTGTCGATCTCGGGTCACGTTGGCATGTATCCGGCGAGTGTCCGAAAAAGGCGGTATTCCGGTCCCGTTACCGCACAGTCAGTGAGATTCCGCATGCGGTCGGTAGTACCCGGCGACAGGTTCCAGCGGCCCTTGTTGGGATTCCCTCGCTGTGCTGGAATGCCACGGACCGTGGGTAGGGAGCAGTCCACCCCGGCGACCCGCTCTCCCGGACCGGCCGGGGTGCGGACGAACTCGACACCGTCCAGGCCGTGGCGACGCGGCGGGACGCCCGGTCCAGAGGTTGCGACGCCAGTGCAGGGACGTTTCAAAAGGGGTAGCGGCGCTGCGGGTGACCCGGAGTCGCGCGAGCCTGTGGCAGCCCCTCAACAGGCGGCGGCCCCCGGCGGCCCGACCGACCCCGTGACGCCCGAGGCCTCCGGCCGCCCGGACGAGGACGGCCAGGACCGGAAGTCCGCCCGGGACAAACTCCGGACCACCCTGACCAGGCGCCGCGCCACCGGTCTGAGCCGGCTCGCGATGCGCAACTGGCGCATCCGCACCCGGCTGATAGCCCTGCTCGCGCTGCCCATCCTGGTCTCGCTGGTCCTCGGCGGCCTGCGCATCCAGACCTCGCTGGAGAACTCCCAGCAACTCGCCCAGATGGCCAACCTGTCCGACCTGGCCAAGAAGGCGACCAACCTCGCGGACGCCCTGCAGACCGAGCGCGACATCAGCGCCGGCTACATCACCAACCGTCCGAACGACCCGATGGACGACGAGATCGTCGCCGCCCGCAAGTCCACCGACGACCTCAGCCGCACCTTCACCGCCTCCTCCGACAAGTTCGAGAACCTCGAACTCTCCGGCGGGAAGGCCCTGCTGTTCCAGATCCGCAAGGACCTGAACTCGATCGCGGACGCGCGCAACACGCCGTACCAGAACAACCAGAACATCCAGGCGACGATCACCGCCTACGACGTGATCATCCGCGACCTGCTGGGCATCACCCAGGACATCGCGCTCGCCTCGAACAACAAGGACCTGCTGGTCGCCACCCGCGCCCTGCAGCAGTTCTCGCTGGCCAAGGACGCCACCTCGCAGCAGCGCGCGCTGATCAGCGCCGGTCTGGCCAACCCCAAGGCCCCCGACCTGAGCGCGAGCGACGAGTCCTTCGGCATCCGCCTGCGCACCACGTACGACAACGCGCTCACCAGTTTCAACAACATCTACACCGCGCACGACCTGGACAACCTGCGCGGGCAGCTGAGCTACAACAACGTGGTCGCCGAAGCCGACCGCTACTCGCGCTCGATCCTCCAGCCGGGCGGCATCCACCAGACCGAGGCGGTCTCGTACAAGGACTGGTACGAGAAGGCCACCACCAAGATCACGGCCGAGCGCCGGATCGAGTCCAAGCTGATCGAGGACCTCGACGGAAAGGCCCAGGACCTCCAGTCCCAGGCCGACACCGAGGCCCTGATCATCGGTGCCGCCGTCGCCCTGACCCTGCTCGTCGCCCTCGGCGGCGCCGGTCTGATCGCCCGCTCGATGGTGCGCTCGCTGACCCGACTGCAGACCGCGGCCGAGGACGTCGCCGAGCGCCGCCTGCCCGAACTGGTCAAGACGCTCTCCGAGAGCGACCCGCACGACGTCGACACCACCGTCGAGCCGGTCGCCGTCGACTCGACCGACGAGATCGGCCACGTGGCGCACGCGTTCGACATGGTGCACAGCGAGGCCGTCCGCCTCGCCGCCGAGCAGGCCCTCCTGCGCGGCAACATCAACGCGATGTTCACCAACCTCTCGCGCCGCAGCCAGGGCCTGATCCAGCGCCAGCTGTCGCTCATCTCCGAGCTGGAGAGCCGCGAGGCCGACCCGGACCAGCTGGCCAACCTGTTCAAGCTCGACCACCTCGCGACCCGCATGCGCCGCAACGGCGAAAACCTCCTCGTCCTCGCCGGTGAGGACCCGGGCCGCCGCTGGACCAGGCCCGTCCCGCTGGTCGACGTGCTGCGCGCCGCCGCCTCCGAGGTGGAGCAGTACGAGCGCATCGAGCTCGCCGCCGTGCCGTCGGCCGAGGTCGCCGGCCGCGTCGTCAACGACCTCGTCCACCTGCTCGCCGAGCTGCTGGAGAACGCCACCTCGTTCTCCAGCCCGCAGACCCGCGTCCGGGTCACCGGCCACGCCCTGCCGGACGGCCGGGTGCTGGTCGAGATCCACGACACCGGCATCGGCCTCAGCCCGGACGACCTCGCCGAGATCAACGAGCGCCTCGCCAACCCGCCGACGGTGGACGTCTCGGTCTCCCGCCGCATGGGCCTCTTCGTGGTCGGCCGCCTGTCCCTGCGACACGGCATCCGGATCCAGCTCCGCCCCAGCGACTCCGGCGGCACCACCGCGCTGGTCATGCTCCCCGTCGACGTCACCAACTCCGCCGACCGCCGCGCCCCCGGCCGCCCCGGCCCCGGTGGCCAGGGCAAGCAGCAGCGCGGGGTCGCCCCGACGCCGCGCCAGCAGCGCCAGGTGCCGCCCGGCCGCCAGAAC
>NZ_MECK01000168.1 GCF_014596465.1 Streptomyces sp. CBMA123
GCGGTCGTGGTGGCCGGCTTCGGCGCCGCCGTCGGACCGGGTGTGGCCCCGGGCGACGTGGTGGCCGCGGACGGCGTGCGCGACGCCGAGGGCCACCTCTACCCGGTCGACTCCGGGCCGGACCTGGCCCGGGCGCTCAAGGAGCAGGGCCTGACCGCGCACACCGGGGTGCACCACACCGCCGACCACGTGGTGCGCGGCATCGAGCGGCGCGCCCTGCACCTGCAGGGGGCGCTCGCCGTCGACATGGAGGCCGCCGCCGTGCTGGCCGCGCTGCGGGAGGTGCGCCCGGTGCTGCCCGTCGCCGTGCTGCGGGTGGTGGTGGACACCCCCGAGCACGAGCTGCTGCGGCCGGGCACGCTGCCGGCCGGGGTGCGCGCCTGGCGGACCCTGCGGGCGACGGTGCCCGCCCTGGTCGACTGGTACCGACAGGAGCCCGGCCCCCGCCCCCGCTCCGCAGACCTGAACCACCCCACATCCTCGACGCTCCCCCAGGAGGCGAGCTAGCCATGGCCATGCCGTTGCGCCAGACCGTGCGGGTCGGCACTTACCTGATGCAGCAGAAGCTGTTCAAGCGACGGGACAAGTTCCCGCTGATCGTCGAGCTGGAACCGCTGTTCGCCTGCAACCTCGCCTGCGAGGGCTGCGGCAAGATCCAGCACCCGGCTGGCGTCCTCAAGCAGCGGATGCCCGTCGCCCAGGCGGTCGGCGCGGTCCTGGAGTCGGGTGCCCCGATGGTCTCGATCGCCGGTGGCGAGCCGCTGATGCACCCGCAGATCGACGAGATCGTCCGGCAGCTGGTGGAGCGCCGCAAGTACGTCTTCCTCTGCACCAACGCGCTGCTGATGCGCAAGAAGATGGACAAGTTCAAGCCCTCGCCGTACTTCACCTTCGCCGTGCACATCGACGGGCTGCGCGAGCGGCACGACGAGTCGGTGGCCAAGGAGGGCACCTTCGACGAGGCGGTGGCGGCGATCAAGGAGGCGAAGCGCCGCGGCTTCCGGGTCACCACCAACAGCACCTTCTTCAACACCGACACCCCGCAGACCGTCATCGACGTGATGGACTACCTCAACGACGAGCTGCAGGTCGACGAGATGATGATCTCCCCGGCCTATGCCTACGAGAAGGCCCCCGACCAGGAGCACTTCCTCGGCGTCGAGCAGACCCGCGAGCTCTTCCGCAAAGCCTTCGCCGGCGGCAACCGCAAGCGCTGGCGCCTCAACCACAGCCCGCTCTTCCTGGACTTCCTGGAGGGCAAGGCCGACTTCGAGTGCACCCCCTGGGGCATCCCCAACTACTCGCTGTTCGGCTGGCAGCGGCCCTGCTACCTGATGGCCGACGGCTACGTGCCGACCTACCGCGAGCTGGTCGAGAAGACCGACTGGAGCAAGTACGGGCGCGGCAAGGACCCGCGCTGCGAGAACTGCATGGCCCACTGCGGCTACGAGCCGACCGCCGTCCTCGCCACCATGGGCTCGCTCCAGCAGTCGCTGCGCGCCATCACCGAGACCGTCAGCTCCAAGCGCGTGCGCTGAGCCCGGGCCGGGCACCGCCCGCCCCGAAGCCGTCCTGCCCAGAGTTCCCGCCCTGGGTCCCCGCCCAGAGTTCCCGTCCGGTCCGGGCCGTCGTGCCCGGGCCGGCCCCGCCCCGCCGGGCGGAGGCACCACCGCACCGCTCCGAGTCGTGAGGTGTACCCATGGCACTGCTCTCCCGCGTCACGTCCCCGGCCGAGCTGCGCAAGCTCCCCGCCGCCGAACTGCCGCTGCTCGCCGACGAGATCCGCGACTTCCTGATCGACGCCGTCACCCGCACCGGCGGCCACCTCGGGCCCAACCTCGGCGTGGTGGAGCTCACCATCGCGCTGCACCGGGTCTTCGACTCGCCGTACGACCGGATCGTCTTCGACACCGGCCACCAGAGCTACGTCCACAAGCTGCTCACCGGCCGGCAGGACTTCTCCAAGCTGCGGATGAAGGGCGGCCTGTCCGGCTACCCCTCGCGGGCCGAGTCCGAGCACGACCTGGTCGAGAACTCGCACGCCTCCACCGCGCTCTCCTACGCCGACGGGCTCGCCAAGGCCGCCCAGCTGCTCGGTCAGCACGACCGGCACACCGTCGCGGTGATCGGCGACGGCGCGCTCACCGGCGGGCTCGCCTGGGAGGCGCTCAACAACATCGCCGAGGCCCGTGAGCGGCCGCTGGTCATCGTCGTCAACGACAACGAGCGCTCCTACGCCAAGACCATCGGCGGCCTCGCCAACCACCTGGCCACCCTGCGCACCACCCAGGGCTACGAGCGCTTCCTCGCACTCGGCAAGGAGGCGCTGCAGCGCACCCCGCTGGTCGGCCAGCCGATCTTCGACGCGCTGCACGGCGCCAAGAAGGGCTTCAAGGACGCCTTCGCGCCGCAGGGCATGTTCGAGGACCTAGGGCTCAAGTACCTCGGGCCGATCGACGGCCACGACCTGGGCGCGGTCGAGCAGGCGCTGCGCCAGGCCCGGAACTTCGGCGGCCCGGTCATCGTGCACTGCCTGACCGTCAAGGGGCGCGGCTACCGGCCCGCCGAGCAGGACGAGGCGGACCGCTTCCACGCCGTCAACCCGATCGACCCGTACACCTGCCTGCCGATCTCGCCCAGCGCCGGGGTCTCCTGGACCTCGGTGTTCGGCGAGGAACTGCTCGCGCTCGGCGGCGAGCGGACCGACCTGGTGGCGATCACCGCGGCGATGCTCCAGCCGGTCGGGCTGGCGCCCTTCGCCAAGGCGTACCCGGACCGGACCTTCGACGTCGGGATCGCCGAGCAGCACGCCGTCACCAGCGCGGCGGGCCTGGCCACCGGCGGGCTGCACCCCGTGGTGGCGGTGTACGCGACGTTCCTGAACCGGGCCTTCGACCAGGTCCTGATGGACGTCGCCCTGCACAGGCTGGGCGTCACCTTCGTGCTCGACCGGGCCGGGGTGACCGGCTCCGACGGCGCCTCGCACAACGGCATGTGGGACCTGTCGATCCTCCAGGTCGTCCCCGGGCTGCGGCTCGCCGCGCCGCGCGACGCCGAACAGCTGCGGGCCCAGCTGCGCGAGGCTGTCGAGGTCGAGGACGCGCCGACCGTGGTGCGCTTCCCCAAGGGCAACGTCGGGCCGGTGGTCAAGGCGGTCGAACGGATCGGCGGCACGGACGTGCTGCTGCGCACCGGACCGGCACCGGAGATCCTGCTGGTCGCCGTCGGCGCCACCGCCGCCGCCTGCCTGGACGCCGCCCGGCTGCTGCTCGCCGAGGGCTTCACCGCGACCGTGGTCGACCCGCGCTGGGTCAAGCCCGTCGATCCGGCGCTGGCCGAACTCGCCGCCGCCCACCGGCTGGTGGTCACCGTCGAGGACAACGGCCGTACCGGCGGCGTGGGTTCGGCTGTCGCCCAGGCGCTGCGCGACGCCGACGTGGACGTCCCGGTCCGGGTGCTCGGCCTGCCGCAGGAGTTCCTCGGCCACGCCGCCCGCGGCGAGATCCTGGAGGAGGCCGGCCTGACCGGCACCGGGGTCGCGGCCCAGACCGCCGTCTTCGCCAAGAGCCTGCTACCGACCCGAGGAGCGAACCCGCGCCATGCCAGCTGACCCCGACCGCCCCGCCTTCGACCTCGCCGCCCTCCTCGCCGAACGCGGCGGTGAGCGTTACGAGTTGCACAGCCGCTACCTCAACCCGCAGCTGCCGCGGATGCTCCACGCCATCGGCTTCGACAAGTACTACGAGCGCGCGGAGGGCCAGTACTTCTACGACGCCGAGGGCAACGAGTACCTCGACATGCTGGCCGGCTTCGGCATCTTCGCGCTCGGCCGGCACCACCCGGCGGTGCGCTCGGCGGTCCAGCAGGTGATGGACCTGGACCTCCCGGACCTGGTCCGCTTCGACTGCTCGCCGCTGCCCGGGCTGCTCGCCGAGCGGCTGCTGTCGTACGCGCCCGGGCTGGACCGGGTGTTCTTCGGCAACAGCGGCACCGAGGCGGTGGAGACCGCGCTGAAGTTCGCCCGCTACGCCACCGGCCGCAAGCGCGTCCTCTACGCCGACCACGCCTTCCACGGGCTGACCACCGGCTCGCTGTCGGTCAACGGGGAGAACGGCTTCCGCAAGGGCTTCGACCCGCTGCTGCCGGACACCGCCATCCCGCTGGGCGACATCGAAGCGCTGGCCAAGGAGTTGAAGCGCGGCGACGTCGCCGCGCTGATCGTCGAGCCGATCCAGGGCAAGGGCGTCCAGGCGCCGCCGCCCGGCTGGCTGCGGGCCGCCCAGGCGCTGCTGCACGAGCACAAGGCGCTGCTGATCTGCGACGAGGTGCAGACCGGGATCGGGCGCACCGGCGAGTTCTTCGCCTACCAGCACGAGGACGGCGTGCTGCCCGACCTGGTGTGCGCGGCCAAGGCGCTCTCCGGCGGGTACGTGCCGATCGGGGCGACGCTCGGCAAGAGCTGGATCTTTGAGAAGGTGTACTCCTCGATGGACCGGGTGCTGGTGCACTCGGCCAGCTTCGGGTCCAACGCCCAGGCGATGGCGGCCGGGCTGGCGACCCTGGAGGTGATGCGCGAGGAGAAGGTGGTGGAGAACGCCCGGCAGGTCGGCGACCGGTTCCGCGAGCGGCTGACGGCGTTGGTCGACCGGTACGAGCTGCTCGCCGAGGTGCGCGGCCGCGGGCTGATGATCGGCATCGAGTTCGGCCGGCCCAAGTCGCTGAAGCTACGCACCGGTTGGACGGCCCTGCAGGCGGCGCGCAAGGGGCTGTTCGCGCAGATGGTGGTCGTCCCGCTGCTGCAGCGGCACCGGATCCTGACCCAGGTGTCCGGGGACCACCTGGAGGTGATCAAGCTGATCCCGCCGCTGATCATCACCGATCGGGACGTGGACCGGTTCGTCGACGCGTTCACCGAGATCATGGACGAAGCGCACCGGGGGAACGGCCTGATGTGGGACTTCGGGCGGACGCTGGTGAAGCAGGCGGTCGGAAACCGGTAACGCCGTGTGGAGTGGGAAGTCGGACGGGCCGACTTCCCACTCCGTGGGAGACACCGCGTCAGAGCTCGGTCCGGCGGCGCCGGACGACCACCACGAGATCGACGACGGCGAACAGGGTGAGCAGCCCGAGGGCGATCGCGAAGCCGGTGAGGGTGCCCCGGCTGGGCGCGCCGTCGACCGGGGAGGAGGCCGCCCACAGCGCGAAGCCCGCCGTCCCTAGCGCGAACAGCGGGGTGAAGATCAGCGAGAGCAGGTAGCGGAGCTTGAGGTCGCTGCGGGCGGTGGCCGGCTCGGTGCCGCTGCGCCACCGTCGCCGAGGGGTCGTGGTGCGCATGCTCGTTCACCTCCGGGGCGCGCGGGTGAGGGCTACCATTCCAGCGTACGTCCGTGGGGGAGAGCCGGGGAGGCACGATGACGGGGTCGGACGCCGGGGACGCGGGCACGACGGGGGAGGACGCCGAGGGCTACGCGGGCCTGCGGATCGAGCGGGCCCGGGAACTCGCCCGGCGGCACGGCTGGGCCTCGGTCCGGGTGCTGGAGCCGGGGCAGCTGATGACCATGGAGTACCGGGAGGGGCGGCTGAACCTCACGGTGCGCAACGGCGTGGTCGAGCGCAGCTGGGAGGGGTAGGCGTCGGCCGTGCGGCGGGGCTCGGTGTGCTCGACGCGCTCCAGCGTGCTCAGCGCGTTCAGCGCGTTCATCGCGTTCACCGCGCGAACCGGCGGTGGAGCCGCTGTTCGGCGACGGCGACCAGGGGTTCCAGCAGCGGCAGCGAGAGCAGGACCAGCAGTCCGGCGGCCCAGCCGGCCAGCACGTCGGAGACCCAGTGGGTGCCCAGGTAGACCGTGGTCAGGCCGATCGAGCAGGCGGTGGCGGCGGCGATCACGGTGCCGGTGCGCCGCCAGCGGACCGCGAGGTAGGCGAGCACGCCCCAGGTGACCACGGCGTTGGCGGTGTGGCCTGAGGGGAAGATGGTGCCGCCGGAGAACAGCTCGGGCGAGCCGACGTACTGGGCGTAGTGCGGGCCGAGCCGGCCGGTGACGATCTTGACCGCGCCGACCGTGACGTTGAGCAGCAGCAGGGCGACGCCCATCACCAGCAGCGGGCGCAGTCGGCCGAGGCGGTGGGCGCGCCAGAGGAGCCAGGCGAAGGCGGCGATGGCGCTGGGGCCGCGCTGGCCGGCGACCACCCAGGTGTTGAGCAGCGGTTCCAGGCTGGGCCACCGGTCATAGGGGCGCAGCAGGCGGACCGACCAGTCGAGGTCGACCAGGTCGGTGTTGAGCAGGACGCCGGCCAGCACCAGGAGGTAGGCGGCGAAGGTGGCGGCGAACAGGGCGGCCCGGCGGCGGCTCATCGGGGGCCAGCCGGGTTCGCCGGGGGCGGGGACGGCCGGGCCGGGGCCGGTGGCTCGGCCGAGGTCGGTCGGGCCGGGCGTGGTCGGGCCGGGGCCGGTGGTCGGGCCGGGGACCCGGTCGGGAGCACGGTCGGGGCCCGGGAGTTCCCGACGGTCGGCGCTGCGGCGTTCCGGACCCTGGCGCGGAATGCGAGCGGCGGTACTTCTGGATTGCACGGGGTGACCATACCCATCTGGCCGAGGCTATTCCGGAGGGAATTGTCATTTTCCCGGGAAATCGACAATCGGGCCGTCGGCGGGTGGCTCGGGGAGTGATATCCAGTATTCCAGGATCGAATGCCAGTGTGGTCTTCGAATGATTCTTCAAAAGCCCCGGTAAAGAAAACGGAGTGGGAGGCCGGTTCGCCCGGCTTCCCACCCCGTGGTAACCCTGTGTAGGTTCCGTGCTCAGTCGAGGGGGCCGCCCGCGACGTAGATCACCTGGCCGGAGACGAAGCCGGCGCCCTCGCCGGCCAGGAAGGCGATGGTGTTGGCGACGTCCTCGGGTTCGCCGACCCGCTGGACCGGGATCTGGGAGGCCGCGGCCCGCTTGAAGTCCTCGAAGTCCATGCCGACCCGGGCCGCGGTGGCCGCTGTCATGTCCGTGGCGATGAAGCCGGGGGCGACGGCGTTGGCGGTGATGCCGAACTTGCCCAGCTCGATGGCCAAAGTCTTGGTGAAGCCCTGCAGGCCGGCCTTGGCGGCCGAGTAGTTGGCCTGGCCGCGGTTGCCCTGGGCGGACGAGGAGGACAGGTTGACGATGCGGCCGAAGCCGGCGTCGACCATGTGCTTCTGCACCGCGCGGGTCATCAGGAAGGCGCCGCGCAGGTGCACGTTCATGACCGTGTCCCAGTCGGACTCGGACATCTTGAAGAGCAGGTTGTCGCGGAGTACGCCCGCGTTGTTGACCAGCACGACCGGCGCGCCCAGCTCGGCGGCCACGCGGTCGACGGCGGCCTGGACCTGCTCGGCGTCCGAGACGTCGGCGCCGACGGCCAGGGCCCGCCCGCCGGCGGCGGTGATCCGGTCGACGGTGTCCTTGCCGGCGGCCTCGTCCAGGTCCAGGACGGCCACCGCGTAGCCGTCCGCGGCCAGCCGGACGGCGGTGGCGGCGCCCAGGCCGCGGGCGGCGCCGGTGACGACCGCGACCCGGGGGGCGGTGCTCTGCTCGGTCATGCGCGCTCTCGTCTCTCTCGGGGGTGCCTCCGGGGGAGTGCCCCCGGAGAGGGTGCCCATACCCTACCGGCGGGTAGGGGAGGCGACCAGGGTGGAGAGGCGCAGGTGACGGTCGGTAAGGACCGACCGGTCGGCTTTCTGCTGAGAACGGGTTACTGCAACAGTGTGGCAGCGCGTAAATATGCCAATGTTGCCGAACCTGCGTCTACTATCCGCCCCTGCCTGCCAGCAAGGGCCAGCCGTTTGTATAGTGTCCGCCAGCAGCCACCGGCTGCACGGCTGGAGCGCCCTCCCTCATAGCTGGACGCCCACTCGCCGTTACTGCCCCACCCGGGTGTCCCACACACACCGGGTGTGACATCGGGACGGATACATGGTGCTGGGGGAGATCCCGACAACCCGCGTGTCCGCGCGACTGCAGCAGTCGCCCGGACACCTCATTCGCGTTGCACAGCAGGTCCACACCCGGCTGTGGTCGGAGCACGTCGGAGCCGATCTCACGGCTCCGCAGTTCGCCGTCCTGCTGGTGCTCGCCCTCGAACCGGGCGCGGACCAGCGGACCGTCGGCGAGCGTGCCTCGCTCGACAAGGCCACGATGGCCGAGATGGTCGCGCGGCTGGTCCGCCGCGGCCTCGTGCTGCGAAGGCGCGACCCGGCCGACGGCCGGCGCAAACTGCTCGCCCTCTCGCAGAGCGGCGCCCAGGCGGTGCGCGAGGCCACCGGTGGTGTGGTCCGCGTCCAGCGGGTGCTGTTCGAGCCGCTCACGCCGGACGAGCAGGTCGAGATCGTCCGGGTGATGGCCAAGATAGCCAGGCTGGAACCCGCGGCCGTCGCCGTCTTCACCGATGCGCGGCCGATACTGGACGCCCAGCGGGCGATCGGCTACCTGATCAGGGTCGGCCAGCAGGTGCACACCAAGCTCTGGTCGGAGCACGTCGGTGCGGAGCTGACGGCTCCGCAGTACGCCGTGCTGGACGCGCTGGAGCAGGAGCCGGGCGCGGACCAGCGCACGGTCGGCGAGCTGGCCTCGCTGGACAAGGCCACGATGGCCGAGATGGTCAGCCGGCTGGTGCGCCGCGGTCTGGTGCAGCGTCGGCGCGACCCCTCGGACGGGCGGCGCAACCTGCTCTCGCTGTCACCGGCGGGCCAGGACCTGCTGCACCGCTCGGCCGCCGGGGTGGCCGAAGTCCAGCGGCTGCTGCTCGCGCCGCTGGCGGTGGAGGAGCACGAGGCGGCGCTCGCGCTCATCGCCAAGGCGGGCAGGCTCTAGCCCAAGCTTTGGTAACAACAGCCAAAACGATTCACCAAAGTTCCTGACGCTCACGGCCGTCGGCAACGGCCGACCGTTGGCGTCGGTGAATCCGGACACACCGAAGTGCCGCTCGTCCCTGCGGGGAATGAGCGGTACTTCGATATGACCGACAGTCAGGACTGTCGTTGTCGGGGGCGCCGGGCCTGATCGGCCGGCGCCCCCACGGCGGACGTCAGTTCCAGTCGAACCCCTGCGGGTCCGGGCCGATCCGCTTGCCGGTGGCGACACCGGCGATGGCCGCGATGTCCTCGGCGTCCAGCTCGAAACCGGTGACGTCGAGGTTCTCCCGGATGCGCGACGGGGTGACCGACTTCGGGATGGCGATCACGCCGCTCTGCAGGTGCCAGCGGAGCACCACCTGGGCGACCGTGCGGCCGTGCTTCTCGGCGATCTTCGCCAGCGCGGGCTCGGCGAGCAGGTCCCCGCCCTGGCCCAGCGGGCTCCACGCCTCGGTGGCGATGCCGTGCTCGGCGTGGAAGGCGCGCAGCTCCTCCTGCGGGAAGTACGGGTGGAGCTCGACCTGGTTCAGCACCGGGACGACCGAGGCCTCGTCCAGCAGGCGGGTCAGCTGCTCGGGGCCGAAGTTGGAGACGCCGATCGACCTGACCCGGCCGCCCTCCTTCAGCTGCTCCAGGGCCTTCCAGACGTTCAGGAAGGTGCCGTGCATCGGGCGCGGCCAGTGGATCAGGTACAGGTCGAGGTAGTCGAGGCCGAGCTTCTCCAGGGAGGCGTCGAACTCGCGCAGCACCGCGTCGCGGCCCTGCTCGCCGGACCAGTCGCGGGTGCCGGAGTTCCACAGCTTGGTGGTGACGTAGAGGTCCTCGCGGGCGAGGCCGCCCGCCAGTGCCTCGGTGATGGCCGCGCCGGTGCCGACCTCGTTCTCGTAGATCGCCGCGGTGTCGATCGAGCGGTAGCCCGCCTCGATCGCCGTGCGCACGGCGGGGGTGGCCTGGGCGTCCTCGACCTGCCACACGCCGAAGCCGAGCTGGGGGATCTTCGCGCCGTCGTTCAGGGTGACGCTGGGGATGTTGCTCACGGGGAAGGGGTGCCTTCCTGGTTGTCCGTTGGTTCCAGTGGGGGCAACTGGCACCCCGGCACCATTGTTCCCGCCGTTCGGGGGAATCTTTGGCGAAGCTTTACGACGGCGTGGCGTGCGCCGGGGCCGTACTGCGGGAGTGGCGCGGACGAGGCGGCGGAAAACCTGTTGCGCGGGTCACACCGGGCTTGGCAGGCTCGCGGGCATGACCTCCTGAGACCCGGGTCCTTCGTACCCATCCCCCGCCCGTCCGGCGCCCCCACCGGACGCGTCTACGTCGCCGCGCCAGTGCGCCGCACGTCCGCTGCCCGTTCCGGTGCGTGAGCGGGGCGGCCCTCCGTACGGGCTGCGCGCGTTCGTGCGCGGCCGGCTCCGGTGGTCGTGCGCCCCCGGGGCAGTCGTGCTCCTTCGCGCCGCCGTGTCCGCGCACCTCCCCGCCCCTGCGACTCCGCACTTTCCGCACCTCCTGCGTGTCCCGCACGTCCTGCGTGTCTTGCACCTCCAGTACCTCCCGCACCCTTCGCATCGGAGTGTCATGCCGCTCACCCCCCTGCCGCTGGCCGACCCCGGCAGTCCCGACCTCTCCTCACCCCTGGCCTTCCTGCGCTGGCTGCAGCGCGCCCAGCGGCGCGGTCAGATCCGCGCCACCTGTTGGGCGCTGGTCGAGATGGGCGCCCAGGCCGCGCTGCCGATACCGCTCGGGCACGGTGTGCAGGCCGTCCTCGACGGCGACGCCGGCGGAATCTGGCGGGCCGGCGCGCTCGCGCTGCTGCTGTCCGCCACCGCGTCGGTGGGCACCGTGCTGCTGCACCGGCAGGCGGTCTGGAACTGGATCCACGCCGCTTGCCACGTACGGCAGTTGGTGGCCGGGCAGGCCTCGCACCTCGGCGCCGGGCTGTCCCGGCGGATCGCCACCGGCGAGGTGGTCGCGGTCGGCAGCGGGGACGTCGAGCGGATCGGCTGGTACGTCGAACTGGTGGCCCGGGTCAGGGCCGCGGTGATCGTCTGGCTGGTCGTCAGCTCGGTGGTGCTGGTGGTCGAGCCGGTGCTCGGGATCGGGGTGCTGCTCGGTGTCCCGGTCCTGGCCGCCTCGGTCTGGCCGCTGATCGGGCCGTTCGAGCGGCGCTACGAGAAGCAGCGCGAACTCGGCGGCAAGGCCACCGAACTGGCCGCCGACACCGTCGCCGGGCTGCGGGTGCTGCGCGGGATCGGCGGTGAGGAACTCTTCCTGGAGCGGTACCGGGCGGCCTCCCAGAAGGTCCGCGCGGCGGCGGTGCGCTCGGCCCGGCTGTGGTCGCTGATGCAGGCCCAACAGGTGCTGCTGCCGGGCCTGTTCGTGGTCGGGGTGACGTGGTACGGCGCCCGGCTGGCCGCCTCCGGCGAGCTCGGCGTGGGCACCCTGATCGCGGTGTACGGCGCGACCGCCTTCCTGGCCGCGCCGCTGCGGATCCTGGGCGAGGCCGCGCACGCCTGGAGCGTCGCCCGGGTCTCCGCCGGACGGGCCGTGCGGGTGCTCTCGCTCAGCCGGACCAGTGGCGCGGCCGAGGGCACGCTGACCCGGCCGGGCAGGTCCGACCTGCACGACCCGGCCACCGGGCTGACCGCCCGGGCCGGCGAGCTGACCGCGGTGGTCTGCGGGGACCCGGACTTCGCCGGGGCGCTCGCCGAGCGGCTCGGCGGCCACGTCCCCTCGGCCGAGGGCGAGCCGGAGCTGCCCTCCGTCCGGCTCGGCGGCACCGCGCTGGACACCGTGCCGCTGGTCGAGGCCAGGGCGGTGGTGCTGGTCCACGACAAGGAGCCGGTGCTGCTCTCCGGCACGCTGGCCGAGTTGCTGGACATCCCGTCCTCCGGCCGGGTCCCGGTGGCCGAGGCGCTCGCCGCGGCCCGCTCCGAGGACGTGCTGGAGGCGCTGGTGGACGGCTCGCCGGAGTGCGCGGGCGACCCGATGCTCGCCCGGATCACCGAACGCGGGCGCTCACTCTCCGGCGGGCAGCGCCAGCGGCTCGCCCTGGCCCGCGCGCTGCGGGCCGATCCGCCCGTCCTGGTACTGGACGAGCCCACCAGCGCGGTGGACGCCCACACCGAGTCCCGGATCGCCACCGGCCTGCGGGAGATCCGGGCGGGGCGCACCACCGTGGTGTTCGCGACCAGTCCGCTGCTGCTGGACCAGGCGGACCGGGTGGTGCTGCTGCGCGGGGGTCGGGCGGTCGCGGCCGGTCGGCACGGTGACCTGATGCGCACCGAACCCGCCTACCGGGCCGTGGTCACCCGGGACGAGGAGGCCGCGCAGATGGAGGGGGCCGCGCAGGTATGAGCACCGTCGTCAACCGTCCGACCCCGTACGTGAGGAGCACGTCATGAAGCCCCCCGTCCATCAGGAGCAGGGGCCGGCCACCACCCTGCCGGTCGGCTCCCCGGCCGCCGTGCGGCGGTACCTGGGGGTGCTGGCGCGGCGGCACCGGAGCGGGTTCGCCGCCGTGGTCTCGCTGCACTCGATGGCCACCCTGGCCGGGCTGGTCGGGCCGTGGGTGCTCGGCAGCCTGGTCGAGTCGCTGGCCACCGGCACCGCCGAGGCCACCATCGCGGTGGCGGTCGGCTGGTACCTGCTGGCGCTGGCGGTGCAGTCCGCCTTCACCGGCTGGTCCCGGATGCGGGGCTCGGTGCTCGGCGAGCGTGTGCTGGCCGACCTGCGCGAGGACTTCCTGGTCCGCTCGGTCGCGCTGCCGACCGGGGTGCTGGAGCGGGCCGGCACCGGGGACCTGGTCTCCCGGGGGACCACCGACATCGACCGGCTGGACAAGTCGGTGCGCGAGGCGGTGCCCGAACTCGCCGTGGCGGTCGTGTCGTTGCTGCTGGTGCTGGGCGCCCTGCTGGTCACCTCGCCGCTGCTCGCGCTGACCTCACTGGTCGGGCTGCCGCTGCTGCTGGTCAGCTCCCGCTGGTACTTCCGGCGCGCGCCGCAGTCCTACCGCAACGAGGCGGCCGGGTACGCGGCGGTCAGCAACGTGCTGGCCGAGACGGTGGACGCCGGGCGGACGGTCGAGGCGCTGCGCCTGGGCGAGCAGAGGGTCCGGCTGACGGACCGCAAGCTGGGCGAGTGGCTGGCCTGGGAGCGCTACACCCTGTGGCTGCGCTCGGTCTGGTTCCCGACCATCGACGCGGTCTACACCTCGGCGGTGCTGGCCACCCTGGTGGTCGGTGGGCTGTTCACCCTCAAGGGCTGGCTCACCGTCGGCCAGTTGACCACCGGCGTGCTGTACGCCCAGATGCTGACCGGCCCGGTGGACCTGATCCTGCGCTGGTACGACGAGCTGCAGATCGGACAGGCCTCGCTGGCCCGGCTGGTCGGGGTGCACGAGGTGCCGGAGCACGAGGGCGACGAGTCGGCCCGCCCGGACGGCCGCCGGGTCGAGGCCCGGGACGTCCGCTTCGGCTACCGCGAGGGCGCGGACGTCCTGCACGGGATCAGCCTGGACGTCGCGCCGGGCAGCCGGGTCGCGCTGGTCGGCCCGTCCGGGGCGGGAAAGTCCACGCTCGGGCGGCTGCTGGCCGGGATCTACGCGCCCGGGCGCGGCAGCGTCACCCTCGGCGGGGCGGCGCTGTCCCGGATGCCGGCCGAGCGGGTGCGGTCCGAGGTCGCCCTGGTCAACCAGGAGCACCACGTGTTCGTCGGCACCTTGCGGGACAACCTGCGCCTGGCCGCACCCGAGGCGGACGACGCCGAACTGCGGGCCGCGTTGGACGCGGTGGACGCCGGGGCCTGGGTGGACGCCCTCCCGGAGGGGCTGGACACCGAGGTCGGCTCCGGCGGCACCTCGCTGACCCCGCCGCAGGCCCAGCAACTCGCCCTGGCCCGACTGGTGCTGGCCGACCCGCACACCCTGGTGCTCGACGAGGCCACCTCGCTGCTGGACCCGAGGGCCGCCCGGCACCTGGAGCGCTCGCTGGCCCGGGTGTTGGAGGGCCGGACGGTCATCGCCATCGCCCACCGGCTGCACACCGCGCACGACGCGGACGTGATCGCGGTGGTCGAGGGCGGGCGGATCAGCGAGTACGGCAGCCACCCGGAGCTGGTCGCGGCCGGCGGCCCGTACGCGTCGCTGTGGCGCTCCTGGCGGGACGAACGCTAGCGGGCGCGATGGGCCCCGCCGTCCGGCCGGCGGGGCAGTGTAGCGGGGGTTCGAAACCCGTGCGGGGCCGGATTGCCCCGTGCGGGTTACTCCCTTGCCCGTAAGGGCGCGTAGCCGGGCAAATCGTCACCCCGGCCAGCAGACTGCTCCGGTGACCAAGACTTCAGACGGCTCGTCCCGGGCCCAGCGCAGCGAGATCGGCGGGATCCCCACGCGGTACATCGGGATCGGTGTCATCGTGATCCTCGCGGTGTGGTTCCTGTTCGCCAACCTCGACAAGGTCAAGATCCAGTTCTGGGTGTTCACCGTGACCGCGCCGCTCTGGATCGCGCTGCTGGCGACGCTGGTCGCCGGCGGTGTGCTGGGCTGGCTGCTGAAGGGACGGCGCGGCCGGTGAGCACCGCCCCCGAACCGGCCCCGGCCGGGTCCTCGGCCTTCACCCCGTTGATCGAGCTGCGCGGGGTCAACAAGCACTTCGGCGATTTGCACGTGCTGCAGGACATCGAGCTGACGGTCGGTCGCGGCGAGGTCGTCGTGGTGATCGGTCCGTCCGGCTCCGGCAAGTCCACGCTCTGCCGGGCGATCAACCGGCTGGAGCCGATCGAGCGCGGCACCATCCTGATCGACGGCCAACCGCTGCCCGAGGAGGGCAAGGGGCTGGCCAGGCTGCGCGCCGAGGTCGGCATGGTGTTCCAGTCCTTCAACCTGTTCGCGCACAAGACCGTGCTGCAGAACGTCTCGCTCGCCCAGACCAAGGTCCGGGGCCGCCCCAAGGCCGAGGCCGACGCCAAGTCCCACGCGCTGCTGGAGCGGGTCGGCCTGGCCGCGCAGGCCGCCAAGTATCCGGCCCAGCTCTCCGGCGGCCAGCAGCAGCGGGTCGCGATCGCCCGCGCGCTGGCGATGGAGCCCAAGGCGCTGCTGTTCGACGAGCCGACCTCGGCCCTCGACCCCGAGATGATCAATGAGGTGCTGGACGTCATGCGCCAGCTCGCGAGCGAGGGCATGACGATGGTCGTGGTCACCCACGAGATGGGCTTCGCCCGGGCCTCCGCGAACCGGGTGGTGTTCATGGCCGACGGCCGGATCGTCGAGGACCGCGCCCCGGAGGCCTTCTTCGGCGCCCCCGAGAGCGAGCGCGCCCGGGACTTCCTGTCCAAGATCCTGAAGCACTGAGGGCGGCGCCGTGAACCCCATGACGACGCTCGCCGCGCGGGCGCGCGGACTCCTGGCCGCCGCCCTGCTGCTCGCCGTGCTGGCGACCGGCTGCGGCAAGGCCGGCACCCCGCCGCCCAAGGGCCCCCAGCCCAGCGCGCTGCCCAGCTACCAGGTGCAGGACGCCTCCGGGATCACCGGCTCGCCGACCCTGGACGCCGCCCGCAGCCGGGGCCACCTGGTGGTCGGTGCCAAGGAGGACCAGCCCTACCTGGGCCAGAAGAACCCGGCCACCGGCGTGTACTCCGGTTTCGACATCGAGATCGCCAAGATGGTCGGCGCCTCGCTCGGCTTCCCGCCGGAGAAGATCCAGTTCAAGACCATCGCCTCGGCCAACCGGGAGACCGCGCTGCAGAACGGCCAGGTGGACTACTACGTCGGCACCTACACCATCAACGACAACCGCAAGAAGCTGGTCGGCTTCGCCGGGCCGTACTTCGTCGCCGGGCAGTCGCTGCTGGTGCGCAAGAACGACAACAGCATCCACGGCCCGCAGGACCTGAACGGCAAGAAGGTCTGCTCGGCGGCCGGCTCGACGCCGTACCAGCGCATCCAGTCGCAGTACCCCAAGGCGCACCTGATCGGTTACGACACCTACTCGGCCTGCGTGGACAACCTGATCACCGGCCAGGTGGACGCCGTCACCACCGACAACGCGATCCTGCTGGGCTACGCGGCCAAGGTGCCGGACGAGCTCAAGGTGGTGGGCCCGCTGTTCTCGACCGAGCCGTACGGGATCGGCGTGCCCAAGAACGACACCGTGCTGCGCGGGGCGCTGAACGACGCGCTGGCGCACCACGAGCAGAACGGTGACTGGAAGAAGGCCTTCGACGCGACCCTCGGCCTGTCCGGGGAGCCCGCGCCCACCCCGCCGCCGATCGACCGGTACTGAGAGGGCCGCGCCGTGAAAACGCTGACCGACAACTGGTCGACCTACTGGGAAGGCTTCCTCGGCACGATCTCGCTGTTCGCGGTGAGCGCCGTGCTGTCGCTGGTGCTGGGCGTACTGATCGCGGGCTTCCGGGTCTCGCCCGTCCGGCCGCTGCGGGTGTTCGGGACGGTGTGGGTGACGCTGCTGCGCAACACGCCGCTGACCCTGCTGTTCTTCATCGTGGTGCTGGGGCTGCCCCGGTTCAACATCACGCTGCCCTTCTACACCTTCGCCGTGCTCGCCCTCGGCTGCTACACCTCGGCCTTCGTCTGCGAGGCGATGCGCTCCGGCATCAACACCGTGCCGACCGGGCAGGGCGAGGCGGCCCGCAGCCTGGGCATGAGCTTCGGGCAGACGATGGGCCTGGTGGTGCTGCCGCAGGCGTACCGCTCGGTGGTGGCGCCGATCGGCAGTGTGATGATCGCGTTGGCGAAGAACACGGCGATCGCCGGCTCCTTCAGCGTCACCGAGCTCCTGGGCACCTACCGGACCATCAACGAGCTGGGCTACAGCATCATCTGGACCTTCGTCTGGATCGCCGTCGGCTACCTGATCATCACCCTGACCATCAGCGCCGTCTTCAACCTGCTGGAACGACGAGTGGCGGTGTCCCGATGACGGTCGAATCCTCGGCGCTGTACGACATCCCCGGCCCGAAGGCGCTGGCCCGGCACCGGCTGTACGGCGGGATCGCGCTGCTGCTGATCGCGGCGCTGATCGGCTGGGTCGTCTACATGCTGTTCCACACCCACCAGTTCACCTACGCCAAGTGGGAGCCCTTCGAGTACCGGGGCGTGCAGGACCTGCTGCTGCGCGGGCTGGGCAACACCCTGCGAGCCTTCGGCTGGACGGTGCTGTTCGCGCTGCCGTTCGGCGCGGTGTTCGCGGCCGGGCGGCTGTCCGACCACCGGGCGGTGCGCTGGGTCTCCACGCTGGTGGTGGAGTTCTTCCGGGCCATGCCGGTGCTGGTGATGATCTTCTTCATCTTCGTCGCGCTCAAGGCGCAGCCGCTGTGGGCGCTGGTGGCCGGGCTGGTGCTCTACAACGGCTCGGTGCTGGCGGAGGTGTTCCGGGCCGGCGTGCTCGCGGTGCCCAAGGGGCAGCGGGAGGCGGCGTACGCGCTGGGCATGCGCAAGACCCAGGTGATGGCGTACGTGCTGGTGCCGCAGGCCAACCGGGCGATGCTGCCGGCCATCATCAGCCAGCTGGTGGTCGCGCTCAAGGACACCTCGCTCGGGTTCCTGATCACCTTCGAGGAGTTCCTGCACGCGGGCAAGCTGATCGCCACCAACCTGGACTACGACCTGCCGTTCATCCCGGTGGTGATGGTGATCGCGCCGATCTACATCGGGATGTGTCTGCTGCTGTCCTGGCTCGCCCGCTGGGTCGAGCGGCGCAGCCGGCGCAGCCCGAGCGTGCGGGGCGGGGCGCCGGTGGCCAAGGCGGGGGTGGCCATGGGGTTGCCGCCGTCGGCGCAGGCGTGAGCGGGTGGGGAGGGCTTCCGCGGGTGGGGGAGGGCTTCCGCGTCGAGGCGGGGGCTGGGCGGGCCTGCGGGGAGGGGAGCATGGTTCGGGACTGAACCATAGGTGCGGATGAGGTCGAACCCGGGACCTCCAAATTCCTCTTATGATTGCGAGGGCAGGCGGCAGACGACCGGGCGGAGGGGCCATGGAGCCGGTGTTCGACTCGCGGCACATCAGGACGTTCCACGAGGTCGTCCGGGCCGGTTCCTACTCGGCGGCGGCCCGGGAACTCGGCTACACCCAGCCCGCCATCACCCAGCAGATGAAGGCCCTCGAACGCACCGTCGGCGTCCCGCTGTTCACCCGCGCCGGGCGCGGACTGCGGCTCACCGAGGCGGGCGAGGCGCTCTCCCGGCACGCCGGGCTGATCCTCGGCAGCCTCTCCGCCGCCCAGCAGCAGCTCGCCGCGCTCGCCCGGCTGCGCGCCGGGCGGGTGCGGGTCTGCGCCTTCCCCAGCGCCAACGCCACCCTGATACCCGAGGCGATGGCCCGGCTGCTCGCCGAGCACCCCGGCGTCCGGGTCGAGCTGCTGGAGGCCGAGCCGCCGGACTCCGTCCAGCGGCTGTTGCGCGGGGAGTGCGACATCGCGCTGGCCTTCCGCTACCCCGGCCAGGCGACCGAGGTGCCGGACGGGCTGGACGAGATCCCGCTGATGGAGGACCTGCTCACCGTGCTGCTGCCGGTCGGGCACTCGCTCGGCCGCCGGCACGCCGTCCGGCTGGCCGACCTCGACGGCGAGCGCTGGATCGCCGGCTGCCCGCGCTGCCGGGCCAACCTGCTGCACGTCTGCGCGGAGGAGGGCTTCGCGCCGGACATCGTGTTCTCCACCGACGACAACCTCGCGGTGCAGAGCCTGGTCGCCGCCGGGGTCGGGATCGCGCTGATGCCCGCGCTGGTGCTCTCCTTCATGTGCCACCGCAAGGTCACCGGGCGGGCCGTCGAGCCGCACCTGCGGCGGCAGGTGAGCGCGTACGTGCTGCGCGAGCACCGGCGGATCCCGGCCACCGGGCTGGTGCTGGACCACCTGCGGCAGGCGGCGGCCAGTCGGGTCGGGTGCTGAGCCGGGGCTCGGACCCATAAGCACGTATGGGGGTAATGCTTAGAAAACCTCCTTGGACGTGATAGGTCCATGGGTCGCAACCTGCTCGTATGACACCCTCAGCCACGGTCGGCAGCGACCGGCTCACCGAGCGGATGACCGCACTGGTCAGTGAGATCCGCGCCGTTGTGGACCGCGGACTGCCTCCCGAACTCACCGCCTACCTGGTCGGCGAACGCCTCGCCCCGCACCTGCACGCCGCCGCCGACGGACCCGACGCGCTGCTCACCCCCGCCCAGCGCGAGGGCGACCCGCAGCGCTACCGCCAGCACGTCCTGCACGCCGAGGCCGACGGCAGCTTCTCCGTCGTCGCCCTGGTCTGGCTGCCCGGCCAGTGCACCCCGATCCACGACCACGTCTCCTGGTGCGTGGCGGGTGTCCACCAGGGCCAGGAGAGCGAGACCCGCTACCGACTGGTCTCCGACGGGCGCAGCTCCCGACTGGTCGAGACCGAGCACGTGGCAGGCCCGGCCGGGACGGTCGCGGCCTTCGCCCCGCCCGGCGACATCCACCTGGTGCGCAACGCGTGCACCAGCACCGCCATCTCCATCCACGTGTACGGCGCGGACGTCTCGCGGCTCGGCACCAGCATCCGACGGGTCTACCAGCTGCCCGCCGACCAGGAGCGGTGAGCGGCGGCGTGTCACTGACCCTCCGGGAGCGGGCCACCCGCACCCGCTCACTCCCCCCGCTCGGCGGGGACGCCCCCGGCCTGCTGCTCGCGGCGGTCGGGGTGGCCGCCGCGCTCGCCGTCCACGCGGCCGTTCCCGCCGTGCCCAAGCTCACCGCCGCCGTCGTGCTCGGCATGGCGGCGGCCCACCTGCCCGGGCTGCGCCCGGTGGTCCGCGGGGTCGCCAGGCCCGGGCTGTCGACGGCCGGGAAGCGGCTGATGCGGCTCGGGATCGTGCTGCTCGGGCTCAAGCTCAGCCTGGACGACGTGCTCGGCCTCGGCTGGGCCACCGTCGCCATGGTGCTCACGGTGGTCGCCGCCACCTTCGCCGGCACGATGTGGCTCGGCCGGAAGCTCGGACTGCCCGGGGACCAGCCGCTGCTGGTCGCCACCGGCTATTCGATCTGCGGGGCCTCGGCGATCGGCGCGGTCAGCCAGGCGGCCGGCAGCGAGGAGGAGGACGTCGCCTCCTCGGTCGCGCTGGTCACCCTGTGCGGGACGCTGGCGATCGCCGTACTGCCGCTGCTGCAACACCCGCTGGGGCTCGGCGAGATCGAGTTCGGGCGCTGGGTCGGGGCGAGCGTGCACGACGTCGGGCAGGTGGTCGCCACCGCCCAGACCGGCGGGCCCGGCGCGCTGCGCGAGGCCGTGCTGGTCAAGCTGATGCGGGTGGTGCTGCTGGCGCCGCTGGTCGCGGGCGTGGCGGTGGTGGCGCGGCGCAACCTGCGCAATGCGCGCGAGGACGGTGTCGAGGGTGCGGACGACGCGGGCAAGGCCGGCCGCCGGCCGCCGATCGTGCCGCTGTTCGTCGCCGGGTTCCTGGCGATGATCGTGCTGCGGACCACCGGAGTGCTGCCCGACCAGGCGCTCACCCTGGCCGGGGACGCCCAGGAGCTGCTGCTGGCCGCGGCCCTGTTCGGGCTCGGCAGCGCGGTGCACCTGCCGACCATGGCGCGGACCGGCGGGCGGATCGCGCTGCTCGGGCTCGGCTCGTGGGTGGTCGTCGCGGGCGTGTCGTACGCGGGGGTGCTGATCACGACCTGACGGGGGCAAGCCGGGCCCACGCAGCGGGCCCACGCACCCGGGCCGGGCCCGCTGCGTGGGCCCGGCTTGTGCGTGGGCCCGGCCTCGGCGGACTCGGTTATTGTCGGGCGGGTGATCGCCCCCCACGGGGTCGAGCCGGCTGCCGAGTCCGTCGAGGAGTAGGAGTACGCATGACCACCGCACTGCCCGAACGGGACGGCCACGAGGCCGTCGTCACGCTCGACCGGCGGGAGGGCCCGTTCGGCGAGGTGGTACTGCGGCGGCGCGGACGGCACCACGAGATCATCGCCAACGGCTGCTTCCTGATGGACACCGCCGACGGGCGCTCCGAGCGGCTGCTCGTCCAGGCGGCGCTGGACGAGTTGGACCGCACCGGCGACGGCGTGGCCGCGCCGTCGGTGCTGATCGGCGGGCTCGGGGTCGGCTTCTCGCTCGCGTACGCGGTGGCCGAGCCGCGCTGGGGGCGGATCGCCGTCGTCGAGCGGGAGAGCGCGATCATCGACTGGCACCGCTCCGGCCCGCTGGGCGCCTACTCGGCCGGTGCGCTGGACGACGGGCGGGTCGCGGTGCTCCACACCGACCTGCTGGAGTACCTGGCGGCGGCCGACGGCGAGCGCTATCACGCGCTGTGCCTGGACATCGACAACGGGCCGGACTGGACCGTCACCGACTCCAACGCCGGGCTCTACGGGGCCGATGGGCTCGCGGTGCTGTGGCACCGGCTGCAGCCGGGCGGGGTGCTGGCGGTGTGGAGCGCCCAGCCGTCGCCGGACTTCGAGGAGGCGCTGCGGGTCGCGGGGTTCTCGGACGTCGCCACCCATGAGATCCCGGTCAGCCGGGGGGTGCCGGACGTGGTGCACCTGGCGCGGCGCGGCGGCTGAACGGGGCTGCTGTTCACGCTCGTTGGAGGCTGGGCCGGCTGCTAGCGTGTGCGCTGCGGTGCACTAGTGCGGTGGTCGGTCGAGCGGGCGGTGGTGGGTGTGGTGGACGGCGGGACGCCTTCGGAGCGGATCGCGGGTGAGCTTCGACGCCGGATCGCGGCGGGGGAGTTGAAGCCGGGCGCCCGGGTGCCGTCGACCCGGCGGATCATGCAGGAGTGGGGCGTGGCGATGGCCACCGCGACCAAGGTGCTCAACCGGCTCCGGGAGGAGGGGTTGGTGCGGGCCGTGCCGGGGGTGGGGACGGTGGTGGCGGCTCCGGCTTCGGCTGGGGCCCCTGCTGGGGCCGCTGTTCCTGTTTCGGCGGCTGCTCCGGCTCCGGCTCCGGTCAAGGCTCCGGCTTCGGCTCCGGTTCGGGATGCGGGGCGGGCGGCGGCCGCGACCGGTGTGCGGCGGGGGAAGGGCGGGGAGCGGGACCTCGGCCGGGAGCGGATCGTCGCGGCGGCGGTGCGGGTGGCCGACACGGAGGGGCTGACGGCGCTGTCGATGCGCCGGGTCGCCACCGAGCTGGGCGTCGCGACCATGTCGCTCTACCGTCATGTGCCCGGCAAGGACGAGCTGGTGCGGCTGATGATGGACAAGGTCTTCGGCGAGCAGCCGATCCCCGGGGGGCCGGTGTCGGACTGGCGGACGGGGCTGGCGGAGGTCTCACGGCTGCAGTGGCGGATCTACCGGGCCCACCCGTGGCTGGCGTCCACGATGTCGTTCACCCGTCCGGTGCTGGCGCCCGACGCGGCGCTGCACACCGAGCGGGCGATGGCGGCGCTGGTGGGGACGGGGCTGAGCGGGGAGGAGATGGCCCAGGCCTCGGTCAGTCTGGCGGCCTTCACCTGTGGGCTGGCCGTCCACTTCGAGCGGGAGGCGCAGGCCGAGCAGGACAGCGGGTTGTCCGCGGACGAGTGGATGGACCGGCTGGCCGACGAGGACCGTGACCGGTTGATGGCGGACCCGGAGCGGTTTCCGATGTTCGACGCGCTGGCCCGGGGGCCGGAGATCGACATGAGCCTGGAGGCGCTGTTCGCGTTCGGGCTGGAGCGGATGCTGGACGGGGTGGGGGCGCTGATCGAGGCGCGGGGGCGGGCGGGGAGGGATGGCTGACAGCTGACAGCAGACGGCTGACAACTCACAGATGTCAGCGAACGAAATCTGAAATCTGTGAGTTGTCAGCCGCTATCTGTCAGGTGTCGCCTGTCCGCTGCTTCCCGTGTCAGCCGAACGGCCGGTGCTCCGGCTCCGCGTCGGCCTCGGCCGCCGCCTCCGGTTCGTCCGTGGTCGTGGGGGTGCCGGAGATGCCGAAGGGGTCGAAGTCCGGCGGCGGGATCATCACCGGCGTGCCCCTGCGGTGCGCCGGTTCCTCCTCGCCCACCACGGGGGCGGCCACCGGGGCGGCCTGGGCCGGGATCAGCGGCGGGGTGGAGGGCTGGGGCGGGACAGCGGGGCCCTGAGCGGCGACGGTGGTGCCGAAGGGGTCGGCCTTCCGGTCGGCGGCGATCGTCGTCCCGAACGGGTCCGGAGCCGCCGTACCACCGGTGGGCTGGGCGGCGGGTTCGTCCGTGGTGGTGGGGGTGCCGGAGATGCCGAAGGGGTCGAAGTCCGGCGGCGGGATCATCACCGGCGTGCCCCTGCGGTGCGCCGGCTCCTCCTCTCCCACCACGGGGGCGGCCACCGGAGCGGCCTCCTCCGCGACGGGCGCGAAGGGGTTGAAGTCGGCGGGCGGGATCCGCACCGGAGTGCCGCGCAGGTGCACCGGCTTCTCCTCCGGCTCGGCGGCCGGCTCCGCGACCGGCTCCTTCGCGACCGGCGCCTCCGCCACTGGGGCGGCCGTCGGCGCGGGCGCCCCCGGCGCCGTGGCGGGCTCGCCGTCCCAGCCGAACTGGATGCTCTTCAGCAGCTCCGCGAACGCCTCCGTGTACAGCTCCCAGTCCTCCGGCCGGGCCGTGGACAGCTGGGCGCACAGCACCGTCCCGCTGTCCGGCAGCGGTACGAAGGCCTGGACGGCCGAGGTGACGACCCAGCGGCGCTGTCCGTCGGCCGCCAGCGCCCCGGGCACCGGGACGGTCCGTCCCTCGACCAGGACGGCGGCCGGCCCGGCCGGCAGCAGTACCGTCCAGACCTCGGCGTGCCGTCGTACGGTGGCCAGTTCGGTGGCGAGCGCGGTGATCGGCAGCGGGTGCCGGGCGAGCGAGATGACCAGGGTGGCCTCGGAGGCGCGCCCGTCGCGCTCCAGCGCGCACACGCCCGCGTAGCGGACGCCCGCGTCCTGGAGCAGGTCGGTCAGGGTCGCGGAGATCACCGCGAAGTCGCGGCGCGGCTCCCGGCCGGTGGCGCTGAACAGCTCGTCGGCGACCTCGGCCAGGTGGCCGGTCAGCTCGGCGGCGGCGGCCACGGTGGCCCGGTCGGCGCCGTCGCCGTCCGTGGTCGGGTCGTCGTCGTGCGGGAGTGCGGGCACGGTACGGGCGGAGGCCCCGGCCGGTCCGCCGGGGGAGGTGAGCGCGTGGAAGCCCGGAGGGACCACCAGCCGGACCTCGGCGCCCGCGCCGGTCGCCAGTTCGAACGGCCGCCGGGTCTGCTGCCCGGCCGCCAGCGCGGCCAGTGCCGGGGCGAACGGCGGGCGCAGCTTGGCGTCGGCGAACTCGCCGGTGACGGGCAGCTGGAACAGCGCGGCCGAGGTGGTGCCCCGGTCGGCGATGGCGCCGCGCACCGCGCCGCCGCCGTAGCGGTTGTGCAGCGCGGAGGTGACCCGGTCGGCGACGCGTGCGCCGGTGCCGGGCCGGGCCGTTCCGGCGGTGATCACCGTGCCGAGCCGGTCGAGGGCCTGGTGCACCGGCCCGTTGGGCGCCATCGGCAGGCCGAAGAGCGCCTCGGCGGCGGGGTGTTCAGCCGGTTTCAGGCTGCTCAGCGCGGCCGCCGGGTGGCGCGAGGTGTGCTCGTCGAAGAGGGCGTCGGTGAGCGTGCCGAGAGTGGCGCAGACCTGCTCGGCTGCTGCGAAGGGGTTGGCCTCCGCACTGAACTGGACGTCCTGGGTCAACTGGTGAGCCCCCCGCTCTGCTCCGTCTGCCGTCGGTGGTTCGGGTGGGACCGGGCCCGCCCGGGCGGCGGTCCGTCAGGTCCCTGCCCATTCCTATCAGAGCCCACCGTCGTCACCGAACCGCAGGATCACCCGATGATCACTCCGAGGGGGCCTCGGCGGGACCCTCCGTGGCCTGCGCGGACGGTTCGTCCACGGGCCGGGAGGGCGGCGTCCCGGTGGTCTGAGTCCCGGTGGTCCGGGTCTCGGCGGACGGCGCTCCCGCCGCCAGTGCGGTGACCGCCTCGAGGATGCCGGGGACGGCGAACAGCCCGGCGAGGTCCCGGACCAGGCGCCCGGACGGCCCGTCGGGCCGCTCGTCGGCGAAGAACGAGGCCAGCTCGGCGGCCAGCGCGGGCTCCCGGGCGGCGGTGAGGGTGAGTGAGGCGACGAACTCCTGCACCAGGTGCAGCTGCAGCTCCTCCAGCGGTACGGACCGCTCGGCCAGCCACTCCAGCGAGGTGATCTCGGCGTTGGCGATCCAGGCCCGGACGGTCAGCCGCAGCCCGGGGCTCGGCGCGGGGACCGCCAGATGGGCGAGGATCTGGTCGTGCGCGGCCCGGCGCACCTCGTCGATCACCGCCGAGGTGCCCGCGCTGGCCGCCACCGAGCCGCCCCGCAGCAGCGCGGCGAAGCCCGGCCCGTGGCTCTGCACGAAGTCCAGGTAGCGGCCCATCACCCGGTGCAGCCGCTCCGACAGCGGCCCCTCCATCGGCTCCTCGAACCGCGCGGCGAGCTCCCGCCCGGCGCGCCGCAGCGAGGCCTCGTACAGCGCCTGCTTGCCCGGGAAGTAGTGGTAGACCAGCGGCCGGGAGGCGCCGGCGGCGGCGGCGATGTCGTCGATCGACACCTCCTCCGGCGGGCGCCGGCTGAACAGTTCCAGCGCCACGGCGATCAGCTGCTCCCGCCGCTCGTCCACGCTCAGCCGCCGGCGCGGGCGCCCGGCCGCCGCTCCCCGGTCGGGTGCGGCGGCGGTCCGTGCTGCGCGGTCGGCCGTCGGCGACGGCGTACGGGAGGCCATGCTCGTCAGCCTATCCGGCGGCCGTCCGCGGGCCCATGCGGCCTGTCCTGCCCGTTCCCGCCCGCCCGCCGGTTCCCGCCCTGCCCGTGCCTACGCGGCGTGGAGTTCCAGGTAGCGGCGGTAGGCCTCCAGGCCGTCGGGGACGAAGGTGTCGCGGGCGAGGCGTTCGGACAGCTCGGCCGGGGTGAGCCAGGCGTGCCAGGCCACCTCGGACTCCTGCGGGGAGACCGGGCCGTCCCACTCCGCCTCGTACATGTCGCACCACCAGGAGAGCTTGCCGCCGTCGGGCTCCCGGTACAGGAACTTGAAGATCGGGCGCGGGGCGATGCCCCGCACGCCGAGCTCCTCCTCGGCCTCGCGGACGGCCGCCTCGGCGTAGCTCTCGCCGGAGCCGACCACGCCGCCGACCCACATGTCGTAGGCGCCGGGGGCGAACAGCTTGGTGTCGGTGCGGCGGTGGACGAAGATCCGGCCGGCCGGGTCGCGGACCAGGGTGAAGACGCAGCGGTGGGTCAGCCCCTGCCGGTACACCTCCCCGCGCAGCGCGGTCCCGATCACCCGGTCGTTGTCGTCGACGATGTCCAGCAGCTCTTCGGCAGGGTTGGTCATGGACGACAGGTTAGGGTTTCGGGGCCCGCTTCGAACGCGGGATCGATCAACTGGGCGGCGACGAACGACCTGAGGACGGCACGCGGTGGTGGAGATCTGGGGCGAGACGGCCGAGGGGTTCGAGCCCGTACGGGAGGCCTTCGCGCGGAACTTCGCCGAGTACGGCGAGCTGGGCGCGGCCTTCACGCTGTACCTGCGCGGCCGCAAGGTGGTCGACCTGTGGGGCGGCGACGCCCGGCCGGAGGTCGGTGGGCGGCCCGCGCCCGCGGTGCCCTGGACGGCGGACACCGCCCAGGTGCTGCGCTCGGTCACCAAGGGCCTGAGCGCGGCCACCGCGCTGCTGCTGGCCGAGCGCGGCCTGCTCGACCTGGACGCGCCGGTGTCCTCGTACTGGCCGGAGTTCAAGGCGGCCGGCAAGGGCGCGGTGCCGGTGCGCTGGCTGCTGTCGCACCAGGCCGGGGTGCCGGCGCTGGACGTGCCGCTGCGCCTGGAGTCCGTGCTGACCTGGGAGCGCGCCGTCGCCGCGGTGGCCGCGCAGGAACCCGCCTGGGAGCCGGGGACGGCGCACGGCTACCACCCGTACACCTTCGGCTGGCTGGTCGGTGAGGTGGTGCGCCGGGTGAGCGGTCGGACGATCGGACAGTACTTCGCCGAGGAGATCGCCCGGCCGTTCGGGCTGGACCTGTGGATCGGACTGCCGGCCGACGCCGCGCCCAGGGTCGGCAAGCTGGTCGACCTGCCCGCCCCGGAGGCGGCCCGGACCGGCCCGAGCGGGCTGCGGCTGCGGCCCAAGCAGTCCGTCCGGGACGCCTACCAGGACCCGACCTCGCTGACCGCCCGGGCCTTCGCCTCGGTGCTGCCCGGGGTGGACATGAACGACCCGGTGGTGCAGGCCGCCGAGATCCCCGGTGCGAACGGCATCGGCACGGCCCGTTCGGTGGCCCGGTTCTACGCGGCGCTGATCGGCGAGGCCGACCGCCCGGACGGATCCGGCGCGCTGCTGCCGCCGCTGTTCGGCCCGGAGCTGCTGGCCCGCGCGGTCGGGCCGGTGGTGAACGGCCCGGACCGGGTGCTGATCGTCAACTCCACCTTCGGCCTGGGATTCTGGCGGCACGGCCCCACCGCGCCGATGGCCTCCCCGGCGAGCTTCGGCCACCCGGGCCGTGGCGGTTCGCTGGGCTTCGCCGACCCGGAGCTCGGGCTCGGCTTCGGGTACGTCACCAACGGCATGCAGCCGGGCGTCACCGGGGACGTGCGGTCGCGCAACCTGATCCGCGCGGTGCGGGAGTGCCTCGGGCTCGGCCGCTAGCCCGGGACTCCGGCCTCAGGCCTGGCCGGTCTCGAAGCGGCTGATCTTCCCGCCGTCGACGGTGAAGCGCCAGGCGGTGCGCATCGCGCCCCAGGTGTCGTTGGTGAACTCGGCGACCAGCGCGTGGCCGCCGTCCGACTCGGTCTGGACGGCCATGCGGCCGCGCGAGGAGAAGATCTCGCGCTCGGTCCAGTCGGCGAGGTCGCGGTCGGAGCCGTCGTCGGACATGGTCGCGCCCGGGGTGAGGGCGGAGGTGAAGGCGTCGCGGTCGCCGGCGTTGATGGCGATCACGAAGGCGCGTACGGCGGGGTCGGTGAGCTTGGCGGGGGCGATGGTCATGCCGGACTCCCTGGGAGGGGTTGGGGAACGGGGAGTCCTGTCTACGGCGTTCGCGCGGGCCGTCCGGGCATGTCGGCGGCGCGTCGGAGAAATCGAGGGATTCATGTGCTTAGATCCCGAAACAGGTGATTTGCCCGGTAGACCCGCCACGGGGAGTGGCGGTGGAGCGGGAGGCCGGGTCAGGCCTCCCGCTCCACTCATGTCCGGGGCCGGCCTAGAAGAAGCCGACCGCGTCGGGGGAGTAGCTGACCAGCAGGTTCTTGGTCTGCTGGTAGTGCTCCAACAGTGCCTTGTGGTTCTCTCGCCCGATGCCGGAGTTCTTGTAGCCGCCGAAGGCCGCGTGGGCTGGGTAGGCGTGGTAGCAGTTCGTCCAGACCCGGCCGGCCTGGATGGCGCGCCCGGCCCGGTGGGCGGTGTTGATGTTGCGGGTCCACACGCCGGCGCCGAGCCCGTACTGGGTGTCGTTGGCGAGCGCGACCGCCTGGTCGAAGCCGTCGAAGCGGGTGACCGAGACGACCGGCCCGAAGATCTCCTCCTGGAAGACCCGCATGCTGTTGACGCCCTCGAAGACCGTCGGCGTCACGTAGTACCCGCCGGCCAGCGAGCCGCCGAGGTCCGCCCGTTCGCCGCCGACCAGCACCTTGGCGCCCTCGGCCTGGCCGATCTCGAAGTAGGACAGGATCTTCTTCAGCTGCTCGGCACTGGCCTGCGCGCCGACCTGCGTCTCGGTGTCCAGCGGGTTGCCCTGGCGCATCGCGCGCACCCGGGCCAGGCCGTCGCCGAGCAGCCGCTCGTAGACCGGGGTCTCGATCAGCGCGCGGCTGGGGCAGGTGCAGACCTCGCCCTGGTTGAGGGCGAACATCGCGAAGCCCTCGACGGCCTTGTCGTAGAAGGCGTCGTCGGCGGTGGCGACGTCCGCGAAGAACAGGTTGGGGCTCTTGCCGCCGAGCTCCAGGGTCGCCGGGATCAGGTTGTCGGCGGCGGCGCGGGCGATCAGCCGGCCGGTGCTGGTCTCGCCGGTGAAGGCGAGCTTGCGGACCCGGGTGCTGGCGGCCAGCGGGGCGCCGGCCTCCTCGCCGAAGCCGGTGACGATGTTGAGCACGCCCGGCGGGACCAGGTCGGCGGTCAGCTCGGCCAGCAGCAGCACCGAGGCCGGGGTCTGCTCGGCGGGCTTGAGGACCACCGCGTTGCCGGCCGCGAGCGCCGGGGCGAGCTTCCAGACCGCCATCAGGATCGGGAAGTTCCACGGGATGATCTGGCCGACCACGCCCAGCGGCTCGTGGAAGTGGTACGCCACGGTGTCCTCGTCCAGCTGGGAGAGGCTGCCCTCCTGGGCCCGCAGCGCGCCCGCGAAGTAGCGCAGGTGGTCGACGGCGAGCGGGAGGTCGGCGGCCAGTGTCTCGCGGACCGGCTTGCCGTTCTCCCAGCTCTCGGCGACGGCCAGTTGCTCCAGGTTGGCCTCCATCCGGTCGGCGATCCGCAGCAGCACCTGCGCCCGCTCGGCGGCGGAGGTGCGGCCCCAGCCCGGGGCGGCGGCGTGGGCCGCGTCCAGGGCGGCCTCGATGTCCTCGGCGGTGCCGCGGGCGACCTCGGTGAAGACCTCGCCGGTGACCGGGGTCGGGTCGCCGAAGTACTCGCCGCGCGCCGGGGGCTGCCAACCGCCGCCGATCCAGTGGTCGTACCGGGAGCGGAAGGCGACGATGCTGCCGGGCGCGCCGGGGGGCTGGTAGACCGTCATGTTCTGTGTCTCCTCGCGACGTCGGGCGCCTCCGGCGCCGATCGGGCCGGGGCGGCACGCCGGACCGCCGCCCGCTCGGGGACGCTCCGGCGGGAGGGTGCGGACACGCAGTCGGGCCGGCGCCCCGCCGGGGCGCCGCCGACGAGCACGATAACCGCCGGGCGCGTGGTGCGGCTACGGTCCGTGCGACCGGCTCGTACGGACGGTGTGCGTTCCGGACGTCCCGACCCGGGGTGTGCGGGAGGGCGCGTTGGACGGCGTGCGGACCCGGGCGTGCATCAGGGCGTGCATCGGGGCGCGGGGGTGCGCGCGTCGGATCGCGCCGGATCGTTTCGGGCCGGGGCGGCGCGCGGGGGATCGCGCCGCGCCGCCTCGGAGGGCGTCGGACGTCGGCGAACGGCAGCTGACGGCGGGCAGCTGACGGTGGGCGGCGGGCGGCCCGGGGTCGGGTCAGACCGCGTGGTACCGGCCGGTGCGGGCCTCCCAGCTCAGGTAGCCGGCCAGCCAGGTGAGCAGCCCGTCGGCGTACCGCTGGGCGATCGTGCGTTCGATCCTGGACAGGCCCAACTCCCGGTAGACGTCCGGGAGTCGTTCGTGCAGCTCGGCGCAGCGCCCGACCATCAGCTGGGCCTCCGCCATCACCGCGGAGCAGGCCTCTTCGGCGGAGCAGTGCCGCTCGCGCTGGACGATCATGACCAGGTTGTTGACATCGCCGCGCGGGGCCTCCAGCGGGAAGGAGCGCACGTCGTTGCTCAGTGACGGTATGTCGGCGGCCAGCTGTCGGAGTTGACGCAGCACCGGGTGGTGCAGGACGGAGGCGGGGACCTCGAACTGGCCGAGCCGTTCGACCATGTCGAAGATGGTCTCCATCGCCGCGGTGCCCCGTCTGAGCTCCAGGTAGCCGTCCCGGTCCGGCGGTCGGGCGGAGATCCGGCCGGCCGCCTCGGCCGGGTGACTGGCGAAGTAGTACTCCCAGTTGTAGGCGGCGCGGGCCTGCCAGCGGGCGGGCATGCCGCGCACGCTGCGGCTCCAGAGGTCGGCGAAGGCGGTCTCGACCGGGGAGCGCTGGTCGGGGCGGGCGCCGTGCAGGACGGCGATCAGCCGTTCGCAGATCGGGGCGACCTCGGTGGGGCGGCGGCCGAGCGGGCCGTCGAACTGGTCGTCGAAGAGGAAGTAGAAGCCCATCAGGTCGGCCGCCAGGGCGAGTTCGTCCGGTCCGGCGTCCGGGTAGCCGAGCGCGGCGAGGTCCACCACCTCCCAGTGTGCGTAGCCGGGGTGATCGGCGTCGGGGAGCAGCGGGTGGCGGATCAGCCAGTCGCGGTGCAGTGCGGTGGCGTACCGGCCGTGCGGACTGCGGCGGTGCGGGAACGGAATCTGAAGTGAGGTGTCGTCAGACATCGGACTCCCGGTGCAGCGGTGGGTGGGGGCGCTTGTGGTTCGATCACTGGGTGTGGGGGAGTTGACGCGGCGGGGCGCACAGGGTGAGGGTGGTTGCGGAAGATCATCCGCGCCTCGCGGGCCGTAGGGTATCTGATGCAATGATCGGACGTTAGGGATATAGGGCAATTGCCCTTGGCAAGCCGTCCGAACCCTCGCCGTCCGCCCCAGCCTGGGCGAATGCCGCACAGTCAGCCGAACACGGCGCTAACCTCGGCACCACGAACAGTGATGGACCGGCTCCCCGCGCGCGATGGCGGAGCCGTGCCGCGAGCGGGTGAGGCGGAGGCACGTCGGTGACCGATCAGGGCAACGAACTTCGGACGGGAACCGGTTCCGAGCGGAACGAGGACGATCCCGCGCCCCGGGTCAGGCTGCGCGACCGCGACACCGAACTGCGCTCCGTGGAGGCCGCCGTCGACCGGCTCTGCCGCGAGTTCGCCGCCGGCGGCACCGAGATCGGCGAACTGCTCACCTTCTCCGGCCGCCCCGGCATCGGCAAGACCAGCCTGCTGCACGAGGTCCGGCGGATCGCCAGCCTGCGCGACGGCGCCACCGTGCTGTTCGCCCGCGGCGGCGAACGGCAGTTCAAGGAGCCCTACCACGTGCTGCGCCAGCTCCTCCAGCCCGTCCTGACCCGGCTGGAGGCGGACGAGTTCGGCCAGGTCATGGGCACCTGGGAGGAGGTCGTCGGACCGGCCATGGGCCTCAAGCAGCCCAAGGCCGGCGCCCGCCGCCTCGACCCCCAGGGCGTGCGCGACGGCCTCGACTACGTCCTCACCCAGCTCGCCCCGCGCCGCGCGCCGATGGTGATGATCGTCGACGACCTGCACTGGGCGGACGCCGAATCCCTGTCCTGGCTCGCCAAGTTCGCCGTCCGGTCCGGCGAGCTGCCCGTCCTGCTGGTCTTCGCCTTCCGCGAGGACGAGAACGACTGGCCCACCGAGACCCAGGACCTGCGCCGGGGCGTCCTCACCCTCGCCAGCCGCAAGCACGAGCTCAGCCGGCTCACCCTGAACTCCGTTACCGACATGATCCGCGCCGAACTCGGCGACCGGGCCGAGGACGCCTTCTGCTACGAGTTCTGGAACGTCGTCAACGGCAACCCGTTCGAGGCCGTCGCCCTGCTCGACCAGGTCCGCGACCAGGAACTCGAACCGGTCGAGGAGAACTCCCGGCAACTGCGCGAACTCGCCGTCGACGCCCCCGGAATGACCCTCAAGAGCTGGCTGGACCGGCTCGGCCCCGCCACCCTGCGGTTCGCCTGGGCCTGCGCCATGCTGGGCACCGACATCCGGATCGACCTCGTCGCCCGGATCTCCACCCAGAGCTCCGAGGGCGCCCGGGAGTCCATCAAGCAGCTGCGCAAGCAGCGCGTGCTCACCCAATCGCCCAATGGGAACCTCGAGTTCGTCCACCCGCTGATCGCCAGCTCCATCTACAACACCATGCCGGAGGCCACCCGGCTCGGCATGCACGGCATCGCCGCCGTCGAGATCGAGAACGCCGGGCTCGGCCTGCTCGCCGCCTCCCGCCACCTGGTCGAGACCCACTCCGGCGAGGGCGACGACCGGATCGTCAAGAAGCTGCGCCGCGCCGCCGTCGAACACCAGCTGATCGGCGCCCCCGAGGCCGCCCAGCGCTGCCTCCACCGCGCGCTCAACGAGCCGCCCGCCGACGAGATCAAGGCCGAGGTGATGTACGAACTCGGCTGCTCCGCACTGCTCACCGACCCCGTCGCCACCGTCAACCAGCTCAGGCTCGCCCTCGACCCCGACGAGGGGCCGCTGCGCCCCGAACTGCGGGTGGACGCCACCTTCCGGCTCTCCGAGGTGCTCGCCCACAGCGGTGAACTGGGCCAGGCCGCCCTGGTCTGCCAGGAGGAGGCCGAGCAGACCCTCGACCCGGTCCGGCGCCAGCGGCTCCAGGCCGCCTCGTTCATGTGGCACGCCTTCCGCAAGTCCGAGGAGGACGGCCCCGGCCGCTCCGCCCGGCTCGCCGAGCTGTACCGGAACCTGACCGGCCGGGAGGCCGCCGACCGGGCCGTGCTCATCATGCGCGCCTGGGACCTCACCCTGCGCGGCGAGCCCTCCACCGACGCGCTCGCGCTCGCCGACGAAGTCCTGGAGGGCGGCCGGCTGCCCAAGGGCCTCGGCTGGACCGACACCACCTGGGGCTTCGAACTGCCCTCGATGCTCTGCCTCACGTACATCTACAACGACCGCATCGCCCAGGCCGAGCGGCTGGCCGCGGACGCCATCATCCAGTTCGAGCTGGCCGGCTGGAGCGGCGCCCACCGGGGCTTCGCCTACTTCCTGATGGGGCTGGCCCGGTTCCGCCGCGGACTGCTCGCCGAGGCCGAGGACTTCCTGGGCCGGGCCTACCGCATCTCCGAGCGGATCGGCGCCAAGCTGCCGCTGGCCTGGGACGCCGTGGGCGTGCTGGTGGACACCCTGATCGCCCGCGGCCGGATCGAACAGGCCTGGGAACTGGCCAACGAGTTCGGCTTCCACCCGCCGTACCACCCGACGGCCATGGTGCTGCCGGACGCCGCCTCGCTGTACGGCAAGCTGCTGGTCGCCAAGAACCGCTACGCAGGTGCGGCCGCCGCGCTCACCGAGGCCGGGGCCCAGCTGGAGGTCCGCGGCTGGCACAACACCGTCTGGGCGCCCTGGGCCGGGCACCTGGCCGTCGCGATCGCCGCCGACGAACCCGAACGCGCCCGCCACTACGCCCACAAGGCCGTCCAGGACGCCCGCACCTTCGGCACCGCCTCGGCGATCGGCAGCGCGCTGCGGCTGCAGGCGCGGATCGAGGACGGCCAGCAGGCGGTGGAGGTGCTGGAGCAGGCCGTGGAGCACCTCGGGCAGTCCCCGGCCGGGTACGAGCACGCCGTCGCGCTGGTCGACCTCGGCGCCGCGCTGCGCCGGGTCGGGCGGCTGGAGGACGCCCAGGAGCACCTGTACCAGGGCATCGAGCTGGCCCAGCACTGCTCGGCGGAGAAGCTGGTCGACCGGGCCCGGCGGGAGCTGGCCAACTACGGCCTGCGGCCCAACCGGCTGGGGCTGCACGGCTTCGGGGAGACGCTGGAGGCGCTCAGCGCGCCGGAGCGGGAGGTCGCCGATCTGGCGGTCAAGGGCGTGCCGCCGCAGCGGATCGCGGAGGAGCTCGGGGTGCACCTGAGCCTGGTCAACCGGCGGCTGGCGGCGGTCTACCGCAAGGCGGGCACCGGGCCGGACGGGCTGGCCTCGGCACTGGGGCTGCGGCTGGAGCAGGGCGAGGGGCCGGGCGCGTAGTGGCGCGCGCGAGCCGGTGCCGGGAGCGGCGGCGCGCCGTGCCGTTGTTCGGGCGGTGGCAGGCGGTGGCAGGCGGTGGCTCCCGGTGGCAAGCGGTGACATGCCGGTGGCAGGCGGGTGGCTCGCGGTGGCGTTCAGGCGGCGCGCGGAGGCGCGGGAGCGCCCCCGCCGGGGCCGCCCTCGCTAGGCTGACGGACACCACGGGGGGCCGCCACGACGCCCCCTGGACGGAACGGGACACCGGGCGGACGCGGCGGCGCCGCTGCCGCCAGTGAGGAGCAGGCCATGGCGAGCGAGGCCACCAGTGTGCGCCGCGAACCCCTCGACCCCTCGGGCGCGGGCGCGGCGATCCAGCGCTGGACGCTGACCGCCGGCCCGTACGAGGCGAGCGTGCTCACCCTCGGCGCCACCCTGCACACCCTCAGCGCCCCGGACCGCGCCGGGCGCACCGCCCAACTGCTGCTGTCCACCGACGAGCTGGCGCAGATCCTGGGCCCGGCCCGGCACTACGGCACGGTGGTGGGCCGGTACGCCAACCGGATCGACGGCTCCAGCGTCACCATCGACGGCGCGGAGCACCGGCTCGCCCCGACCGGCGGCGGGCTCACCATCCACGGCGGGCCGGACGGCTTCGCCCAGCGGATGTGGCGGGCCGAGCCGGTCGAGGGCGGGGTGCTGCTGCGGCTGCACAGCCCGGACGGCGACCAGGGCTTCCCGGGGGCGCTGGACGTCACCGTCTCCTACACGCTGTCCCACACCCCGGGCACAGGCGGCGAGCTGGTGATCGACTACCGCGCCGTCACCGGCAAGCCGACCGTCGTCAACCTGACCAACCACGCGTACTTCAACCTCTCGGGTGAAGGCAGCGGCGACGTCCTGGGCCACCTGCTCACCCTGGACGCCGACGAGTACACCCCGGCCGACGAGCGGCAGGTCCCGTACGGCCGGACCGAGCCGGTGGCCGGCACGCCCTTCGACTTCACGGTGGCCACCCCGATCGGCAAGTCGCTGCACGACGAGCACCCGCAGCTGGCCGGCCCGGGCGGCTACGACCACAACTGGGTGCTGCGCGCCCGCCCGGCGGACGGCGGCCCGGCGCGGGCGGCGCTGCTGGAGGACCCGGTCAGCGGCCGCACCCTGGAGGTGCTGACCACCGAGCCGGGCGTCCAGGTCTACACGGCGAACAAGTTCCAGGGCGCGGTCACCGGTGCGAGCGGGGTGCCGTACGGGCCGTTCGCCGGGATCGCGCTGGAGACCCAGCACTTCCCGGACTCCCCGCACCACCCGGCCTTCCCGAGCACCGTGCTGCGGCCGGGGGAGGAGTTCCGCTCGACCACGGTGCTGCGGCTGGGCGTCAACTAGTCAGGCCGGTAGTCAGCCGGGCGACGCAGCCGGCCGGCCGTCGTTGGCAGCCGGCCGGCGCAGGTCCCGGCGCATGCAGAGCCGGGGCCAGCGGTCGAGGCCGTGCTCGGCCTCCCGGCGGCGGATCCCGCGCAGGCCGGGGGTGAGTTCGGCGTCGGTCAGCGGGCGGAAGCCGCAGCGGGCGTAGTAGGGGGCGTTCCAGGGGACGTCGGCGAAGGTGGTCAGGGTGAGCGCGGGGGCGTCGGTGCCCGCGGCGAGGTGCTCGATCAGGGCCCGGCCGATGCCCCGGCGGGCGTGGTCGGGGTGGACCGAGACCTGTTCGACGTGCAGCGCGCCGTCCACCGGTTCGGCCAGCAGGTAGCCGGCGACGGTGCCGTCGGGGGCCTCGGCGACCAGAGCGGTGCCGTGCTCCAGGTAGCGGGCCAGTTCCGCCGGGGCGGGGGGTTCGTCCTCGGCGATCTCGGGCATCCCGATCTCCGCGAAGGGGGCTCCGGCCGCCCGTTCCAGTTCGCTCAGCAGGGGCAGTTCGTCCTCGGTGACGGCTCTGATGCGCATGCGTACCAGTCTGCTGCAGGCGTCTTCCGGCCACTCAGGGTGGTTCCCCGGCCACCTCGGAGTGGGGTGAATCGGACGAAGGCGGACATTGCGCCGCGCTGTCAACTACCGTGCGGCCACGTCCAGGACACGCGGGCGTAACGATCGCGGTTTCTTGCAGAAACTTGCTGCAAGACCTTTCCGTCGCTCTTGCGCCGCTGTTAACTTCCTTCCCGAGCCCGACGGCAGCAACGGTGCGGTCGGCACGAGGCAGCCATTATGCGCCTGTCTCGGAACATCTCGGGCACCCCCACCCTTCCTAGGAGTTCTCATGCGGCGTGGCATCGCGGCCTCTGCCCTCGTTGTGGCCCTCGCGGTCTCGATGGCTGCCTGTGGCAGCAGTGGCGGCTCCGGTTCGGACGGCAAGGCCGACGGCCCGGTCACCCTCACCTACTGGGACACGTCGAACGCCACCAACGAGGCTCCTAACTACCAGGAACTGGTCAAGAAGTTCGAGGCGGCCAACCCGACCATCAAGGTCGACTTCGTCAACGTGCCGTTCGACCAGGCGCAGAACAAGCTGCAGACCGCCATGGGGGCCAAGGGCGCGCCCGACGTCTTCCGCTCCGAGGTCGGCTGGACCGCCGCCTTCGCCAAGGCCGGCTTCCTGGAGCCGCTGGACGGCACCCCGGCCGCCGCCGACACCTCCGCCTTCCAGCCCAGCCTGATCCAGCAGGCCAAGTACGAGGGCAAGCTGTACGGCGTCCCGCTGGTCACCGACACCCTGGGCCTGCTCTACAACAAGGACCTGTTCGCCAAGGCCGGCATCACCGACGCCCCCAAGACCTGGGACGAGCTGAAGACCGACGCCGCCGCCGTCAAGGACAAGGCGGGCGTGGACGGCTTCTGGATGAAGGCCGCCGACGGCTACTACGCGATGCCGTTCCTGTTCGGCGAGGGCACCGACGCGGTCGACGCCGCCGGCAAGAAGATCACCATCACCTCGCCCGAGGCCGTCAAGGGCATCGAGACCTACAAGTCGATGTTCACCTCGCCCGGCACGGCCAAGGCGGACGTCACCACCGACGCCTACGCCCACATGATGGACGCCTTCAACAGCGGCAAGGTCGCGGCGATCATCCAGGGCCCCTGGGAGATCACCAACATCTACAAGGGCTCCGCGTTCGCCGACAAGAAGAACCTCGGCATCGCCTCCGTCCCGGCCGGTTCCAGCGGCAAGGCCGGTGCCCCCACCGGCGGCCACAACATCGCCGTCTACGCCGGTGCCGACAAGGCCCACAAGGCCGCCGCCGAGAAGTTCGCCGCCTTCATGACCTCGGCCGAGAGCCAGGCCTTCATCGCGCAGAAGAACTCCACTCTGCCGACCCGCTCGGACGCCTACACCGCCGACGTCAAGGCCGACCCGGGCATCGCCGGCTTCCAGGCCATCCTCGCCAGCGCCAAGCCGCGCCCCGAACTACCCGAGTACAGCTCGCTGTTCGACTCGCTCGGCACCAACCTGGGCAAGACCGTCCAGGGCACCAGCACCCAGGACTCGCTGAACACCGTGGCCACCGACTACGCCAAGCTCCTGCCGGGCTTCGCGAAGTAGTCCCCACCGCCCGGCCCGCCGACCCCGGCGGGCCGGGCCGTCGGCTCCCCCGAGACTTCCCCCCGAGAAGGTGCAAACGATGTCAGTCGCCGTGCAGGGCGCCACCGGCAAGGGCAGCCGGGAGCGCGATCAGCGTCCGGGTCCGCTGGAACGCCTCAAGCGCTCCTACGCCAGGCACTGGTACGCCTACGCGATGATCGCCCCGGTCGTGCTGGTGCTCGGCGCACTGGTGTTCTACCCGCTGGTCCAGGGCATCTGGCTGACCCTCACCGACGCCAACAGCCTCAACGTCGCCCGCAAGATCGGCGTCAACGAGATCCCGGCCAGCTACCAGTACATCGGCTTCCACAACTACGCCGACATCCTCTGGGGCCCCGGCTCGTACGACCGGTTCTGGTCCCACTTCGTGTGGACCATCGCCTGGACGGTCATCTGCGTCTGCCTGCACTACACCCTCGGCCTCGGCCTCGCCGTCCTGCTCAACAAGAAGCTCCGCGGGCGCGCCGCCTACCGGATGCTGCTCATCCTCCCGTGGGCCGTCCCCACCTTCGTCACCGTCTTCTCCTGGCGGCTGATGCTCTCCGACGGCGGGGTCGTCAACACCCTGCTCTCCACCCTGCACCTGCCCGAGCCCGCCTGGCTCACCGACCCGTGGGCGCAGAAGGCGGCCGCGATCCTGGTCAACACCTGGGCCGGCGTGCCGTTCATGATGATCTCGCTGCTCGGCGGCCTGCAGTCGATCCCGGCCGAGCTGTACGAGGCCGCCGAGATGGACGGCGCCACCCGCTGGCAGCAGTTCCGGCACATCACCCTGCCCGGGCTGCGCAGCGTCTCCTCCACCGTCGTGCTGCTCGGCGTGATCTGGACCTTCAACCAGTTCAACGTGATCTTCCTGCTGTTCGGCAAGGGCGCCCCGGACGCCCAGCTGCTGGTCACCTGGGCCTACCGCCTGGGCTTCGGCCAACTCCCCCGGGACTACGCCGGGTCCGCCGCGTACGGCGTGATCCTGCTGTCCATCCTGATCGTCTTCACCGCCTTCTACCGGCGCTGGCTCGCCCGCAACGAGCAGGCCAACGGCTGAGGCCCCGGACCCAGTCGACCCCGGACCCCGTCGACCTCCACAGGTCGACCCACGAAGGCAGGTAACCCCGATGAGCACCACCACCGAACGTCCCGCCGAACGCCCCGCTCCCACGGCGACCGCGGCCCGGCCCGCGCGGCCCGTCAAGTTCCGCCCGCGCGGCGAGAGCAGCCCGCTGTCCAAGGCGCTGTCCCACGGCGTCCTGATCGTGGCCAGCCTGATCGCGCTGTTCCCGATCGGGTGGATCCTCTTCGTCTCGCTCGGGCCGGACAAGAACGACTACCTCCACCCCGGCGAGATCTTCGGCAAGCTCACGCTGTCCAACTACCAGCACGTGCTGGGCGACACCGACTTCTTCACCTGGTTCGGCAACTCCCTGCTGGTGGCCGGCGTGACCACCGTGTTCGGCGTGCTGCTCGCCGCCACCGCCGGCTACGCCGTCTCCCGGATGAAGTTCCCCGGGCACAAGCCGCTGATGTGGTCGCTGCTGGTCACCCAGATGTTCCCGATCGCGGTGCTGATCGTGCCGATGTACACGATGCTCTCCGCGCTCGACCTGCTGGACAGCTACGCCGGCCTGATCCTGGTCTACTCCACCACCACCGTGCCGTACTGCGCCTGGCTGATGAAGGGCTACTTCGACACCATCCCGGTGGAGATCGACGAGGCCGGCCGGGTCGACGGGCTCAGCCCGTTCGGCACCTTCTGGCGGCTGGTGCTGCCGCTCGCCCGGCCGGGCCTGGCGGTGGCCGCGTTCTACTCCTTCCTGACCTACTGGGCCGAGGTGCCGTTCGCCTCCACCTTCATGCTCAGCTCCGACAAGTACACGCTGGCTGTCGGCCTGCAGAGCTTCGTCAGCGAGCACGACGCCCAGTGGAACCTGATGGCCGCCACCGCCGTGCTGATCGCCATCCCGTCCGCGGCCTTCTTCTACCTGGTGCAGCGCCACCTGGTCACCGGACTGACCGCCGGCGCCTCCAAGTCCTGACGCCCCCGCACGTCTCAGCGCTTCCCGACGACCAAGCGCTCCCCGCTCCTCTAGTCCCCAAGGGATACCGTCCATGACCCAGAACCTGGCCGACACCTCCCGGCCCGCCGCCGACACCGCGCACGAGGCGGCCTCCCCGGCTCCCGTGACCGGCGGCGCGTCCAGAGACTGGTGGCGGGACGCGGTCATCTACCAGGTGTACCCGCGCAGTTTCGCCGACTCCAACGGGGACGGCATGGGCGACCTGCCCGGCATCCGCAGCCGCCTGCCGTACCTGCGGGACCTCGGCGTGGACGCCGTCTGGCTCTCCCCGTTCTACGCCTCGCCGCAGGCCGACGCCGGCTACGACGTCGCCGACTACCGCGCGGTGGACCCGATGTTCGGCACCCTGCTGGACGCCGACGCGCTGATCCGCGACGCCCACCAGCTGGGGCTGCGGATCATCGTCGACCTCGTCCCCAACCACTCCTCGGACCAGCACGAGTGGTTCCAGCGCGCCCTGCGCGAGGGCCCCGGCTCCCCGCTGCGCGACCGCTACCACTTCCGCCCCGGCAAGGGCGAGGACGGCGAACTGCCGCCCAACGACTGGGAGTCCATCTTCGGCGGCCCGGCCTGGACCCGCAGCGAGAACCCGGACGGCACCCCCGGCGACTGGTACCTGCACCTGTTCGCCCCCGAGCAGCCCGACTTCAACTGGGAGAACCAGGCCGTCGCCGACGAGTTCCGCTCGATCCTGCGCTTCTGGCTGGACATGGGCGTGGACGGCTTCCGCATCGACGTCGCCCACGGTCTGGTCAAGGCCCCCGGCCTGCCCGACCTCGGCGGCGCCGACCAGCTCAAGCTGCTCGGCAACGACGTCATGCCGTTCTTCGACCAGGACGGCGTGCACGAGATCTACCGCAGCTGGCGCCGGATCCTCGACGAGTACCCGGGCCAGCGGATCGGCGTCGCCGAGGCCTGGACCCCGACCGTCCAGCGCACCGCCAACTACGTCCGCCCCGACGAACTGCACCAGGCCTTCAACTTCCAGTACCTGGGCACCGATTGGGACGCCGCCGCGCTGCGCGAGGTGATCGACCTCTCGCTCGACTCGATGCGTCCGGTCGACGCGCCCACCACCTGGGTGCTGTCCAACCACGACGTCACCCGGCACGCCACCCGGTTCGCCAACGAGCCCGGCCTCGGCACCCAGATCCGCACCCCCGGCGACCGCGCGCTCGGCCTGCGACGGGCCCGCGCCGCCACCCTGCTGATGCTCGCGCTGCCCGGCTCCGCGTACGTCTACCAGGGCGAGGAACTCGGCCTGCCGGACGTCACCGACCTGCCCGACGAGGTCCGCCAGGACCCGTCCTTCTTCCGCCAGGCCGGCCAGGACGGCTACCGCGACGGCTGCCGGGTCCCGATCCCGTGGTCCGGCGCCGAGGCCCCGTACGGCTTCGGACCGGTCGCGGGCGGGCCGTCCTGGCTGCCGCAGCCGGCCGAGTGGGCCGAACTGAGCGTCGAGGCGCAGACCGGCGACCCGACCTCCACCCTGGAGCTCTACCGCAGCGCGCTCGCCGTCCGACGGGCCCAGCCCGACCTCGGCGCCGGCACCGAGGTCGAGTGGCTGGACGGCCCCGAGGGCACCCTCGCCTTCCGGCGCGGCTCCTTCGTCTGCACGGTGAACACCACCGGCGCACCGGTGCGCATCCCCGCACCGGGCCGGCTGCTGCTGGCCTCGGCCGAACTCGTGGTGGACGGCGGCGAGACGGTGCTCGCTCCGGACGCCACCGGCTGGTGGGCGGTCTGACGTGGTTGCAATAGGCTCTGGGACCGTGACTACGGCGCGACTCTCAGACATCGCGGCGCAGGCGGGGGTCAGCGAAGCCACCGTCTCCCGCGTGCTCAACGGCAAGGCGAACGTCTCCGCCGCCACCAGGCAGACCGTCCTGGCGGCGCTCGACGTGCTCGGCTACGAGCGGCCGACCCGGCTGCGCCAGCGCAGCGCCGGGCTGATCGGGCTGATCACACCGGAGTTGAGCAACCCGATCTTCCCCGCGCTGGCGCAGGTGATCGAGCAGGTGCTCAGCCGGCACGGGTACACGCCGGTGCTGTGCACCCAGACCCCGGGCGGCTCCACCGAGGACGAACTGGTCGAGATGCTGGTGGACCGGGGAGTGGCGGGCATCGTCTTCGTCTCCGGACTGCACGCCGACTCCACGGCCGACCACGACCGCTACGCCCGACTGTCCGGGCGCGGGGTGCCGTTCGTGCTGATCAACGGCTACAGCGAGAAGATCGACGCGCCGTTCATCTCGCCGGACGACCGCTCCGCGATGTGGATGGCCGTCCAGCACCTGGCCGAACTCGGGCACGAGCGGATCGGCCTGGCGGTCGGGCAGCGGCGGTACGTGCCGGTGCTGCGCAAGATCGAGGGCTTCACGGCCGCGATGCGCGAGCTGCTCGGGCACAGCCAGGAGCAGGCCGAGGGCCTCGTCCACCACACGCTGTTCAGCGTGGAGGGCGGCCACGCGGCGGCCGGCGCGCTGCTCGACAAGGGCTGCACGGCGATCGTCTGCGGGAGCGACATGATGGCGCTCGGGGCGATCCGGGCGGTGCGCCAGCGCGGGCTGTCGGTGCCGCAGGACGTGTCGGTGGTCGGTTTCGACGACTCGCCGCTGATCGCCTTCACCGAACCGCCGTTGACCACGATCCGGCAGCCGGTCGAGGCGATGGCGACGGCCGCGGTGGACGCCCTGCTGGAGGAGGTCGGCGGGAACGCCGCCCAGCGCGGGGAGTTCATGTTCCAGCCGGAGCTGGTGATGCGGGGCTCGACGGGGGCCCGCGGGCGCTGAGGCCGATGGGCCGGCTTCGTGCGCCGAGGCCGGTGGGCGGTGCCAACTGACGGGCCCCGGAGGGCGGTTGCTCTCCGGGGCCCGTCGGCGTGCCGGTGCGGCCGTCTCGACCGGTCGGCCCGTCCGCTCAGCCCTCCTGGACGGCCGGGCGGTCGGCGCCGACCCGCTGCCCGTCGGCCGTACCGGAGAGCAGCATCGCGTCGATCGCGAGGTTCGCGTCGAGCGTGACGGCGACCTGGGCCATGGTGCCTCCTCCTCGGGTGCAGAGCAGCAGCATGCCCCGCGGGCCGGAGTCTGACCATGCGGACGTCGACCTCGCGGATACGCCGAAGCCCCGGGGGAGCGACCAGACTCTCCCGGGGCGGTCGGCTAACGACCGTCAGCCGTCAGGGGTGCGCGGTGAGCGCGGTGTCCTCAGACCCGGCCGGCGAAGTCCGGGGCCCAGTTGGCGATGGTCTGGAGGCGGACGCCCGAGCTCGGGTTGGCGGCCTCGACGTACTGGCCGCCGCCGATGTAGATGGCGACGTGGTAGACGCCGGAGTCCTGGCCGTTGTTCGACCAGAACAGCAGGTCGCCCGGCTGCAGGCTGTCCAGCGAGACGTGGGTGCTGGCGGCGGCCTGGTCGGCGGCGACGCGCGGGATGTTGATGCCCGCGGCGCGCAGCGCGGCCTGGGTCAGGCCGGAGCAGTCCCAGCCGCCGTTGCCGGTGCCGCCGTAGACGTACGCCTGGCCGACCTTCGACTGGGCGAAGGAGACCGCGGCGGCCATGCTGCCGGTGGCGGCCTGGGCCGGGGCCGGGGTCTGCGCCTGGGCGGCCGGCTTCGCGGCGGGCTTGGACGCCGGCTTCGAGGCGGTGGACTTGTCCTGGGCCATCGGCTTGGCGTTCACGGCACCGCCGTTCGAGGCCTGGCCGGACTTCTGCGAGCGGTCGAACCAGGTGAAGTCCGAGCCGGACTTGGTGGCGGTGGAGGACTGGTCGGCCTGGGCCGCGCCGCCGTCACCGAAGGTCAGCTGCTCGCCCGGGTAGATGGTGTCCGGGCCCTCGGTCAGGGTGCCGCGGTTGAGCTCGTAGAGCCGCTGCCAGCCGCCCTGGACGTTGTGCTTGTCGGCGATCGAGGACAGCCAGTCGCCGTCGACGACGGTGTAGCCGCCGCCCTGGGCCTGCGCCTGACGCTGCTGCGCCCAGCCGCCGTTGGCGGAGGCGGCCGAGTCGGTGGCGGCGGAGGACGCGGCGGCGGAGTCACCGGAGGCCTGCGCCTGGTCCTGGGCGGGCGCCGCCGGCTTGGCGGGCTTCGCGGCCTGGGCCGGCTTGGTGGCGGCCTTGGCGGTGGTGGAGCCGGCCGAGGTGTCGACGGTCGCCGGGGCGCCGCCCTTGGTCAGACCGGCCTGGACGGAGCAGACCGGCCAGGCGCCGGGGCCCTGCGAGGCGAGGACCTTCTCGGCGATGGCGATCTGCTGGTCCTTGGTGGCCTGGTTGGCCTGCGGTGCGTACGCGGTACCGCCGAAGGCGGCCCAGGTGCTGGAGGTGAACTGCAGGCCGCCGTAGAAGCCGTTGCCGGTGTTGATGCTCCAGTTGCCGGTGCTCTCGCACTGGGCGACCTTGTCCCAGGTGGCGACTGAGGCGGCGTTGGCGGTGCCGGTGGTGAGGCAGGGGACGGTGAGGCCGACGCCGGCGACGCCGAGGGCGGCGATCACGCGACGGGTGCGGCTGGACAGGCGGTTGCCGTTGGAAGGCAGCATGAAGACGCGGTCCTCTCCCACGCCTGCGAGGTGAGCTGTCGGATTCGGGCTGGAGTTGCCCGGCCGCGCTGTGGGCGCGGCTTCACCCCTAGCCCTGGACCGTTCCGGAAAACGGTTCAAGGCGACTTACCTGTGGTTCCCCCGCTCCTGCCGTGATGCGTTTTCGCGCTGCCAGGACATCCGACGGCAGGACTCGGCGTCGCGGATGAACTGGGTCCGTGTGGTCACGAACGGGGAGCACGTTAAGCAGACTTAAGTTAAAACCGCAAATACCTGTGATGCGCATCACGGTTTAGCGAGAAACGCCAAATGGTTCGTAATTCATGATCGCAAATGATCGTTTTCTCGCAATTTCACGATGGATTCCCATAACTGGCTCCGCCTCAGGAATGAAGTGACGGAGCGTTGAAGCGCCATGGGCCGCGCTCGCGAGCCGGGGGAGCTCCAGTGAATCGAGCGCGGGACAACGTGCCGACTATTCATCGACAAATGACACCAGAACGGACATTGCGTCGCATTGACCGCTTAACTCTCCTGCGGGGCAATCCGAACACGTCGAAAGGGCCCGGAACGCAGGTGTTCCGGGCCCTTCGGTGGTGCGGGTGCCACGACGCTCGGTCGCGGGCGCTCCGGCGGGCATCCGCCGGAGCTCAGGAGGTGTCCGTCAGCCCTCCACGGGCCCTTCGCCGGCCGCGTGGGCGCGGCGGGAGCCTTCCCCGGCTCCGGCGGTGGCGGCGGCCTCCTCGGCCTCGGCCAGCTCCTCCGCCGTCGGCGTCGGCAGTGCGGCCAGGTAGGTGGAGGCGATCAGCTGGCCGACCGTCGGGTACGCACCCAGCGGTGCCGCCGACGGGCAGCCGGTCTCCTCGGCGGCCGTGGCGAGCAGCTCGGAGTCCGCCTCCGGGCCGATCACGAGCGGGGCCAGCGCGGGGCGCTGGGAGCCGGTCTCCTTCAGGTGGTTGACGGCGGCGGCGACCGAGCCGGGCACGTCGAGCGCCGCGGAGACGACCGGGACGGCCAGTCGGGCGGCCAGCAGCACACCGGTGATCCCGGCCGCGGCGGCCGCGTCCTCGCCGCCGACGGTGGTCAGGACCACGCCGTCCGCGGCGGTCGCGATGGCGAACAGCCGGGCCCGGTCGGCCCGGGCCAGCCCGGCCTCGGACAGCCGTACGTGGACGGCCTCGGCGAGCAGCGGGTGCGGGCCCAGCGCGGAGGTGACGGTCGCTCCGTACTCCGCGGCGAGGGCGTGAAGCCCGGTCAGGAAGTCGTGCGGGCCGGGCACCAGGGGCACCACGACGGGCATCGGCAGTCCGGCCTCGGCGGCCGCCGCCAGTAGGTCCGCGACGGTGTACTCCTCCGTGCCCCCGGCCGCGGTGCCATCGGTCGGCAGGTAGCCGACCGCGGCCTGGACGCCGGTGTGCTCACTGCGGACGATCGAGAGCAGTTCCTCGACGACCGAGCGGGACTCGGGCCCCGGGGTCGCGGGTACGGCGAGCACCAGGGCCGGCGAGCCGGTGCGGATCTCGGGGCGCTCGGGGCGGCGGTGGCGCCCCCGCGCACGGGAGCCTGGAGTGCGGACGGGCAGTGGCGCGCCCGGGATGGCTGCGGTGCTCATGCCGGAGATCGTAGGACATCTGCCCGTCAGGCCTGCAGTCGGCTGCCGTACGGGTTTCGGGTGGTCGTGGTGCGGAGGCCGTGTTCCTGCCGCGCCGGTCCGGGTGTATTGCCTACAATCCGGACATTCCTCACCCAATCCCCGTTCGGACTCACACGGTTGCCCTGACGTGTGCCGTGGGGCGTCCCGTTGCACGAGAGGTGCGTGAGATGTCTCACAGCCGGAGGGTGGACTGACGGAGGGTCACGGCAGCGCGACTCCCGGCATTCGAAGATCAACATTCAGCGGGGAACCGCTCACGGCCGGTTATGGAAGAACCGTCGATTCCATCGGCTATGTCCGTTTACGTACCGTCAGGGGAAGGGTCCGTGAAGAGTTCGCGGCGACCGGTAAAAGGCCTCGTGCACCTGCAATGTCCCGTGCTGATGCACGTGCACTGGGGCTATCATCGCGTCAAGTGAGGCGTTGTGCCGGACCGGTACGGGGCCGGTCCGTTCGGCGGGTGCCGGGGGCGCCGCGCTGGACGACAACTCCGGAGCTCTTCGGGAGACTTCTATGCACGACTCGCAGGACACGCACGGCTCGAACCACACCTACAACGGGATGGCCGCCGCTGACCTCAAGGGGGTGGTCTGGCAGAAGAGCCGGCACAGCAACTCGCAGGGGAACTGCGTCGAGTTCGCGGCCCTGCCGGGCGGCGACGTGGCGATGCGCAACTCGCGCTTCCCGGACGGTCCGGCGCTCATCTACACCCGGGCCGAGATCGAGGCGCTGCTCCTGGGCGCCAAGGACGGGGAGTTCGACCACCTGGCGGTCTGACCGGCCGCCGGGCCACCATCGGGGGGCCGTCGTGGGTGCTGACACCACGACGGCCTTTGTCTTTGTCCGGTGGCCCTGCCCGGGTTCGGGCGGTCCCGTGACGGACCGTGCGGACCGTGCGGGCTGTGGTGCGGGCCGCGCGGGCCCGGGGCGTCTGAGGCGGGGCGCCGGTACCGCTGCCGGCGCGGGTGCCGAAGCCGTGGGCTGGTCCGGGGCGGACCCCGGCCGATCCGGCGCGGGGCCTGGCTGAAGGGCCCGGGGCCTGGTCCTCCCGGGTCGTCCCTCGGCCGGCCGTGCGCCGTGCGGCGCTAGGCCGAGCGCCGGTGCCGTCCACCGACGTCGACCCGTCCCTCGAGCGCGCGACCGTCGAGTCCGCTGCCGTCGAGCCTGCCGCCGCCCAGCCCGCTGCCGTCGAGTCCGCCGCGAGCCGGTTCGGCCTCGAACATGGCCCAGACCACCTTGCCGCTGCCCAGCGGGTGCCAGCCCCAGGAACGGCTGAACGACTCCACCAGGTGCAGTCCGCGGCCGGATTCGGCGACGAAGTCCGCCTCCCGGGCCACCGGGCCGATGCTGCTGGGATCGCTCACCGCGCAGACCACTTGGGGTGCGCGGTGCACCAGGCTTATTCGGATCGGCAGCCGCCCGTCCGGGGTCGGCTGTGTGGGAAAGTCGTACTCGCCCAGGGCGCCGCCCGACGGGTCGGGCCGTGCGCCGATCGCATGCCGGAGCGCGTTGGTCACGAGTTCCGAGGCCACCAGCGCGACATCGTCGAACAGCTCCATCAGGCCCCAGCGCTGGAGAGCGGTCCGGGCGAAGTCGCGCGCGGTTCTCACGGCTTCGAAGCGAGGAGCGAGCGTGCAGGTGACCACGTGGGGGTCAACTGCCAAAGCCGTACCGGTGCTCATGAAGAGCTCCTCCCATAAGGGGGCGGACACGGCTGGACCCGCCGGGGTCATGCCGGTCACCTCCGACTCGCTCGGCCGCTCGGGCGCCCCTTCGACCAGGCGCGCGCGCACTCGAACGCCCGATGGCGCGGGGGACGCCGCCGGGTCGGTGCACGGAGTCGCGCGTGGGGTCGACGCGGAGCCCGCGGGATTGCCAGGGATGTGCAGGTGCACGTGCACCATGGTGGTGTGCGCTCACTGCAGATGCAAGAGTCGATTCACGTGCAGTCGCACTATTGGCATATGCAAGCGCCGGATGCACGTGCATCCTGGTGTGCGGAGTGTGGAACTGATAGGAACATCCGTCAGTATCGGCACCGTGAGCGCTCAACTGATGGCAGACTGTGCGCTGTTTGCCCTAGGTGGAGGTTTCGACCGCATGACCACAGTTCAGCCGGGCGGCGGCTCGATGGTCCGCCGGATCCTCCTCGGCTCGCAGCTGCGACGCCTGCGTGAGGCGCGCGGCATCACCCGTGAGGACGCGGGCTACGCGATCCGTGCGTCCGAGTCCAAGATCAGTCGCATGGAGCTCGGCCGGGTCAGTTTCAAGGAGCGGGACGTCGCCGACCTGCTCAGTCTCTACGGCGTCGACGACGGCCTGGAGCGGGAGGCCCTGCTCGGGCTGGTCCGCGAGGCCAACAAGTCCGGCTGGTGGCACAGCTTCAACGACGTGCTGCCGGGGTGGTTCCAGACCTATGTCGGACTGGAGGAGGCCGCCCAGCTGATCCGCACCTACGAGGTGCAGTTCATCCCCGGACTGCTGCAGTCCGAGGAGTACGCACGGGCGGTTTTCGGCCAGAGTCGGCCGGTCATCAGCGAGGAGGAGGTCGAGCGGCGGGTCAGTCTCCGCCTGCGCCGCCAGAAGCTGCTGACCGAGGGGGCCAGCCCGCGGCTGTGGGCGGTGATCGACGAGGCGGCGCTGCGCCGGCCGGTCGGCGGGCCCAAGGTGATGCGCGGTCAGGTGCAGTACCTGATCGACGTCGCCGAGCAGGCCAACGTGGTCATCCAGGTCATGCCGTTCCGCTTCGGTGCGCACGCGGGTGAGTCCGGGGCGTTCTCGATCCTGCGCTTCCCGGAGCAGGACCTCGCGGACGTCGTCTACCTGGAGCAGCTCACCAGTGCGCTGTACCTGGACAAGCGGGACGACGTCGACGCGTACGTCCAGGTCATGGAGCGGCTCTGCGTGGACAGTCTCACGCCGGAGCGCACGATAGACCTGCTGTCCTCGATCCTGAAGGAGCGCTGAGCAACTCCCGGGCGGAGCCGGGGAGATCGTCCCCTCGGCCCCGTTCGGGAGCCGCTCCGCCGGTCGTCGAGCCGCTCGGCCGCCGTCCCGCCGTCAGCCGCGGGCCGGCGGCCGTTCGCGTTCCGGCGGCAGCGGCTGGGGCGGACGGCCCAACTCCCAGGCCAGGTCGTAGCGGCGGAACAGGTCGGCCCGGATCGGCGCCAGCGGGATCTCGGCGCCCGGCAGCAGGACCCCGATGCAGCCGCCCATCAACGCGCTGCGCAGTACCGCGTGTTCGGCGACCGGGTCCGGCGCGCCCCAGTCCTCGAGCAGGTTCTTCAGGAGCGCGCCGAGCTGCTGCTGCTCCGGATCCTGGACGAAGGCGCCGGTGTCGGGGTCGAGGATCAGCGCGAGGTGCGAGCGCATCACCCGGGGGTGGTCCATGGCCAGGCTGAGGACGGCGTCGATCGCGCGGGCCAGCCGGGCCTCGGGGGAGGCGTCCGGTGGCAGTTCGGCCAGCGCGCCGGACAGCGCCTGGTGCATCATCCGGTGCGTCGCGGACTGCATCAGCAGTCGTTTGCCGTCGAAGTAGTACGAGAGCAGGCCACGGGCGAGTCCGGCCCGTTCGGCGATGTCGGTCAGTGTGGTGCCCGCGTAGCCGCGCTGGTCAACCAGCTCGACGGTGGCTCGCATGATGCGCCGGCGGGAGCGCTGCCGCATCTCCTCATTGACCGAATCCCCGCGAGGTGCCATCGTGTCTGCTCCGAACGTTCGTTGACTCTGGGCCAATATACTTGCGGAGCCGGTCACCGCACCGTGGAACCGTGCCCGACGGGCACGCCCGGGCGGCCGGTACAAAGACGGCCGGCTCCACCAACACGGGGGTTTGGTGGAGCCGGCACCAGTGCCCGGCGGCCGGGGGTCGGCCGTGGGCGGGGGCCAGTGGGTCAGCGCTCGGTCAGGACTCCGGTCCGGGCCACGGACGGCCCGGCAGGCGGATAATCATAATCCGGCACCGACACGGGAGTTGCCTTTCGGCGCCGGTCCACCACGGCGCCCGCCGCGGCCACGACCAGTCCGACCACCGCGACCGCGGTCACCAGGAGCAGCGCCGGCCGGTAGCCGTCCAGCTGGGCCTGGGCACTGTCGCCGCCCGCGCTCCCGGCCGTGATCATCGCGGTCGCCCCGGCCAGCACCACGGCGGTGCCGACCTGGATCGCCGTGTTCACCAGACCCGAGGCCAGCCCCTGCTCCTCGTCGGCCACCCCGTCGGTGGCGGCGATGTTCACCGAGGGGAAGGCCAGCGCGAAGCCCACGCCGAGCAGCAGCATCGAGGGCAGCACCAGCACCAGGTACGAGCTGTGCTCGTCCAGGCGCAGGAACAGGGCGAAGGCGCCGGCCAGGGCCAGCAGGCCGATCGGCAGCAGCCGGCCGGTGCCGAAGCGGTCCACGATCGGGCCCATGAACGGCGCCGACAGGGCGATGAAGGCGCCGGCCGGCAGCAGCCCCAGGGCCATCTGCAGGGCCGACCAGCCGAGCAGGTGCTGCAGGTAGAGCGTGACGACGAACTGGAAGCCGCCGTACGCGCCGGTCATCGCGAAGGCGACCACGTTGGCCCGGGCCACCGAGCCGTTGCGGAAGATGCCGAGCCGGACCAACGGGTGGGCGGCGCGGCTCTCGATCAGCAGGAATGCGGCGGCCAGCGCGGCGACCACGAGCAGCGAGCCGAGGGTGCGCAGGCTCAGCCAGCCGGCGCCCTGGGCCTCGGTGACGGTGAACACCAGCAGCAGCACGGTCGCGGTGCCGGTGATCGCGCCGAGCACGTCATAGCCGCCCTTGGCGGGCTCCTCGACCGGGCGGGGGAGCAGGCGGACGGCGAAGAGCAGGGCGAGCAGCGCGACCGGGACGGGCATCAGGAAGGTCCAGCGCCAGCCGACCGAGGTGAGCAGCCCGCTCAGCACCAGGCCGAGCGAGAAGCCGCTGGCGCCGCAGGTGGTGTAGATCGACAGTGCCCGGTTGCGGGCGGGGCCCTCGGCGAAGGTCGTGGTGATGATCGACAGACCGGCGGGGGCGGTGAAGGCGGCGCTGACGCCCTTGAGGAAGCGGGCGGCGATCAGCAGGCCGCCGTCGTCGACCAGGCCGCCGATCAGCGAGGCGGCGGCGAAGACGCCGAGCGCGACCAGGAAGACCCGGCGGCGGCCGAGCAGGTCGGCGGCGCGCCCGCCGAGCAGCAGCAGTCCGCCGTAGCCGAGCACGTAGCCGGAGACCACCCACTGCAGGGTGGAGGTCGTGAGGTGCAGTTCGGAGCCGATGGAGGGGAGGGCGACGCCCACCATCGAGACGTCCAGGGCGTCCAGGAACATGGCGGCGCAGAGCACGATCAGGGTGCCCCAGAGGCGGGGTGTCCAATTCAGCCCGCTGGTTGACGGAGCGTCGGGTGACGTGACGGTCGCGGTGGTCATGGGGAGGACAGTACATGCACGTGCATTCAATGCAAATGAATAAGATGTGAACGCATAAATTTACGATGCACGTGCTAGTCTGACGGCGTGGCTGAACTCGACTCCCTCGAAGCCTCGGCGGAGGCCGGTCTCATCGCGGAATGGCGCGAGCTGCTGGCCCGCCACGCCGCTGCCGTCTGTGCGCTCGACCGCGAACTCGGCGAGAAGCACGGGCTGGGCATGAGCGAGTTCGAGGTGCTGGAACGCCTGGTGGAGGGGTGTGAGGCCGAGGGTCGGGCCGCCCTGCGGGCGAGCGAACTGGCCTCCATCGTCCACCTGAGCCAGAGTGCGCTGTCCCGGCTGATCGCCCGCCTGGAGAAGGGTGGACTGGTGACCCGGGAGATGTGCCCGAGTGACCGGCGGGGCATCATGATCACCCTCACCCCGGCCGGCCGGGAGCGCTACGACCAGGCCCGGCTGCTGCACCGCGAGGTGCTCGGGCACACGCTGGGCGGTCGGTTCGCGCCGCTCTGCGGAGAGACCGACCCCGGCTGACGCTGCGTCAACTTTCTTGTGTGGTATGCCTCGCGGGCGCTCAGAGCAACGAGTGGATTCCCGGGGCGACGGCCAGCAGGACGGCTGCGGCGGGCGCGGCCAGGGCGACGGCGGTCAGCTGCAGCCGGTGCGGGACGGACAGTCGGGGGCGCCCCGCGAGCAGCCGGTCCACCCGCTTCGGGGACTGTGCCAGGCCGGGCGGACAGGAGCCGAACACCCCACGGTCCAGGTTGAGTTCGGCCAGTGCGAGGGCGGTGGTGTGCCGGCCGTGCCGGCGTGCGGCCCGGTCGTCGGCGGCCAGCTCGACCAGCTCCGCCACCTGGTCCCGGAAGGCCCGGAACACCCCAATGCCGGGAAAGCCGGAGGCGAGGGCCTGGGCGAACTGCTGCAGCCAGTGGTGCCGGGCCCGGACGTGCCCGCGCTCATGGCTCAGCACGGCCGCCAACTCCCGGTCGGTGAGCTGCTGGAGGGCGCCGGTGGTGACCACCAGGCGGGAGTCCGGGCCGGGCAGCGACCAGGCCTCGGGGCGGACGTTCTCCAGCACCACCAGCCGCTCCCGGCGGCTCCGGGCGGTCTCGATCGCCTCGGGCAACTCCGGCGCGCGAGTCGCCAGTTGGGCATGCCGACGGTTGCGCAGAGCCTTGGCCGTCCGGACCTCCCGGGTGAGCGCCAGCACCGTCTGCAACGCGCCCGCTGCCAGGACGGCGGCGCACAGCCGGCCCCAGCCCTCGGCGTCCTGCAGGCCGTACGCGGCCTCTACACCGTGCGGGGCGCCGGCGAACACCCATTCGCGCAGTGCGGGCTCGGCGGCGGAGGCGGCGAGCACCAGGCCCAGGGCGCAGCACAGCAGGACGGACACCACGATGCACTGCCACACCAGCAGCGCCAGCACCGGTTCGCGCTCCACCCAGCGGGCCCTGGCCAGCAGCCGGGGCACCACGGTGGAGAGCAGCAGGCCGAGCAGCAGCAGGCCGATCAGGGCAGTCATCGCATGGGCTCCCCGAGTACGCACGGAACGCGACAACGCGCTCCCCGCCAACCTATGCGCTGTCGACGCCCGGTGGCACGGCTTTCGAGCGGCCAGTGACCAACGCCACGCGCGGGTGAGGGCCTTGGCGCGGGGCCTGTCGGGGCTCGTACCCGAGCGGGGCTCGTACCCAGGCGGGGCACGAGCGTGGGCGGGGCACGTGCTCGGGCGGGGCGTTGGTCACATGGTCAGGAGCATGGCGAACATGCCGATCCCCATGGTCAGTCGGCAGGCCCGTGGCAGTCCGGTGGTGCCCAGGGCGAGGGTGCCGGCGGGGGTGCGCAGCAGCCGGGCGCCGGCCCAGAGGGAGTAGCCGCCGAAGTACAGCAGCAGGGCGCCGGTCAGCAGTGGTGCGCCGAGCGCGGCGTGGTGGTGCCCGCCGGGGGAGGCGGTCATCACGAGGGCCATGTACGTCATGGTGAGCGCGCCGACGGCGTGGTGCAGCCGGTGGGCACGGCCGGCCGGGGCGTACAGGGCGGCGAGCAGGAAGACGGTGGCGGGGAGGCCGAACAGGCAGGCCCAGACGGCGGCCGGGACGGTGGCGCCGGTGACGACCATCGCCGCCATGCCGAGCCCCATCAGTGCCTCGGCGGCGTCGGACTCCCGGGCGAGCGATGGGTGGGCGCCGCGTGCGCCCGGGGCCGTGGTGGCGCAGGGGGAGTGCCGCAGGCGGGTCAGGCAGTAGGCGCCGGCGGTGGCGGTGAGGAGGGCGAGGAGCCAGCTGACCAGGGTGGGTCCGTGCAACGGCGGCCTCCCAGGGGTGGCGGGCGGCGGGACCGCGGGCAGCGAACAACTGACAGCTGACGGATGACAGCTGACAGATTTCGAAAGCTGTCAGCTGTCATCTGTTATCCGTCAGCTGTCCTCTGTCATCCGTTGCTCGTCATGCCTCCGCCGCGGCGACGATCGTGCCGTCCACGATCACCGCTACGCCCCCGGCGCCACCAGGCGCGCACAGGGGCGCACAGTGGTGACCGCGGTTGTGCGATCCACCCCAGCGGGCCCACGCCCCCCGACCGCCGGAATGGTCAGCACGGTGAACACCAGCCCCGCCACCAGGTACGGGCGGTCCGGGGAAGGATGCGGCGTTCCGGGGCCGGGCCGGGCGGGCCGCTTCCCGGCAGGTCACTTCCCCCGGTGGCGGCGCCGGAACACACGCGGCATGGTCGGCGTACGGACCCGCGTCCGCGGCGCCCCGGGCCGGATCAGCGGCAGCCGCCGGTCGCGGCCGGTCCGACCGCCGTGGCCGGGTTGACGACGACGGCGGCGGCAACAGCCGTGCGTGCGGCCGCGGCAGCGACAACAGGCCTGCTGACGGGAGTGCACCCGGCACGGGCTGTCGTGGCGCTCGGCCCGTGATCACCTCCGGGAACGACGCGGGGAGGTTCGCATCAGTACGGCTCGCCTGTCCGGACATCCAGGACACCGTCCACATCTCGGACACGTGCCGGAGGCCGTACGCTCCGGCGCAGGTTTTGGGGCCGGAGCGGCGATGCACGAGAGTTTTGTCGGTCCAAGCCCCCTTGAACGGGAGAACCTTTCGTACATATGGTGTCCTCGTTGAAATAACTCCTGCCGAAGTGAGTCCACGATGCAGAATCTTTCGCCAAGGCTCGCTGCGGCGGCCGACGCCCCGGTCTCGACCCTCGCCACCCACCCGGCGTGGCTGCGCCTGAAGGAGACCGTCGAGGCGCTGCGCCCGCTGCAGTCCAAGGACGGTTCGATCGACCTGTCCGCGGTCCAGCGGCACACCGTCGACCCGCTGGTCGCCACCGTCCGGGCCGCCGTAGCGGAGCTCGCCCCGATCTTCCCGCACGACGCCGCCTACCTGGCCGCCGTCGACGTCGACCTCGCCAAGTGGGCCGACACCGGGTACCGGGAGCCCGACTTCCTGGACTCGCTGCTCGCCTTCAACCCCGCCGCCCAGCGCGAGGACGGTCTGGAGCACCTGGTCGTCTTCCCGATGTACACCCAGAACGGCAACCCGGACCGCAACCTGGAAGCCGTCCTGCTGCGCGTGGTGTGGCCCGAGTGGCTGGACGAGCTGGAGCGCACCCGCTTCGACAACCCGATGTTCGTGCCGATCACCTTCACGGACTTCACGGCCGGGTACGACACCAACTCCGCCGTCCTCTTCCCCGAGACGGTCTCCGTGCGCGAGGCGCCGGAACGTTTCACCTGGGGCGGCATCTTCTGCGACCGCGAGGCCGCCCGCTTCCGCGCCGTCTCGACCAGCGCCGTCCAGCAGCTCGGCCTGGAGATCCCGGCCGACGCCGAGGGCCTGCTCCAGGACCAGCAGCGCGCGCAGGAGACCTTCGTCCTGTGGGACCTCGTCCACGACCGCACCCACAGCCACGGCGACCTGCCGTTCGACCCCTTCATGATCAAGCAGCGCAGCCCGTTCTGGATGTACGGCCTGGAGGAGCTCCGCTGCGACCTCACCACCTTCAAGGAGGCGGTGAAGCTGGAGGGCGAGGGCAACCCGCACGCCCGCGACGTCCAGTACGCGATCCTCTTCGACCGGATGTTCCGCTTCCCGGTCAGCGGTGACCGCGTCCGCAACTACGACGGCCTCGGCGGCCAGCTGCTCTTCGCGTACCTGCACAAGCACGACGCGCTGCGCTGGCGCGACAACCGCCTCACCATCGACTGGGACCTCGCCCCGAAGGTCACCAACGCGCTCTGCGGCGACATCGAGACCCTCTACCGCGACGGCATCGACCGGCCCAAGCCGGCCCACTGGATCGCCGCGTACGAGCTGGTCTCCCGTTACCTCACCCCGCACCCGGCCTCCACCTGGGCGAAGGGTCCCGAGGCCCTCCCGCTCGACATCGCCGACGGCAGGGCCCTGAACAAGGCGCTGTGCGACGCCGTGCTCCCGGACGAGTTCCCGCTGAGCATGTTCTACGAGGCCCTGTCCAAGAAGCTCCGCGGCGTCATCGCCGCCACCGCCGGCATCACCGGCGCCGGTATCCAGGGAGTCGCCGCGTGACCACCAACCCCTCCACCAAGCTGGCCGGCAAGGTCATCGCCGTCGCCGGAGCCAGCGGCCCGGCCGGCCAGGCCGTGATGCGCCGCCTCGCGGCCGAGGGCGCCACCGTGATCGGTGCCGACATCGACCCCCAGCGCCTGGAGTCCGCCCTGGACGCCACCCGCGTCGCGGTGCGCGGGGCGAAGGTGAGCGGCCAGGTGATCGACCTGCTCGACCCGCAGGAGGTCCACGACTGGGCCGACCACCTGGAGGCCGAGCACGGCCACGTCGACGGCCTGTTCCACCTGGTCGGCGGCTGGCGCGGCAGCAAGACCTTCTTCGACAGCCGCCTGGACGACTGGGACTTCCTGCACGACACCGTCGTGCGCACCCTCCAGCACACCTCGCTGGCCTTCCAGCCCGCGCTGGTCCGCAGCCCGGCCGGCCGCTACGCGATGGTCTCCGCCGCCGCGGCGCACAAGCCGACCGCCGGCGGCGCCGCCTACGCGGCCGCCAAGGCCGCCACCGAGGCCTGGACCCTCGCCATGGCCGACTCCTTCAAGAAGGAGACCACCTCCCCGGACGGCGAGCCCACCGCGGCGGCTGCGATCCTGGTCATCAAGGCGCTGGTCAGCCCCGAGATGCGGGCCGAGAAGCCGGAGGCGAAGTTCGCCGGCTTCACCGACACCGCCGACCTCGCCGGACACCTGGCGGACCTCTGGGACCGCCCCGCAGCAGAACTGAACGGACAGCACCTGTGGCTGACAGCCCGATGACCGACCTCACCCGTACGGACGCGGTACGGCGGCACGACCCCGCCGTCCGCGGCTTCGCCAGCGACAACTACGCCGGCGTGCACCCCGAGGTCCTCGCCGCGATCGCCCTCGCCAACGGCGGCCACCAGGTCGCCTACGGCGAGGACGACTACACGGCGCACCTCCAGGACGTCTTCCGTCGCCACTTCGGCGACAAGGCCGAGGCCTACCCCGTCTTCAACGGCACCGGCGCCAACGTGGTCGCCCTCCAGGCGCTGCTGCCGCGCTGGGGAGCCGTGGTCTGCGCCGACACCGCCCACATCCACGTGGACGAGGGCGGTGCCCCGGAGAAGATGGGCGGCATCAAGCTGCACACCATCCCCACCCCGGACGGCAAGCTCACCCCCGAGCTGCTCGACCAGCAGGCCTGGGGCTTCGGCGACGAGCACCGCGCGCAGCCGCTCGCGGTCTCCATCACCCAGAGCACCGAGCTCGGCACCCTCTACACGATCGACGAGATCCGCGCGATCACCGAGCACGCCCACCAGCTCGGCATGCTCGTCCACATGGACGGCTCCCGGCTGGCGAACGCCGCCGCCGCGCTCGGCCGGCCGATGCGGGACTTCACCACCGACGCGGGCGTCGACGTGCTGTCCTACGGCGGCACGAAGAACGGCCTGCTGCTCGGTGAAGTCGTGGTGGTGCTGAACCCGGAGCGGGTGCGCAACATCAAGTACCTGCGCAAGACCTCGATGCAGCTCGCCTCGAAGATGCGCTTCGTCTCCGTCCAGTTCGAGGCACTGCTCTCGGGCGACCTCTATCTGCGCAACGCCGGCCACGCCAATGCGATGGCCAGCCGGCTGGAGGCGGCGGTCCGGAAGATCGACGGCATCGAGGTCGTGCGCCCGGTCCAGGCGAACGCGGTCTTCGCGATCCTCCCGCGCGAGGTGAGCGAGCGACTCCAGAAGCGCTACCGCTTCTACTTCTGGAACGAGCACACCGGCGAGGTGCGCTGGATGTGCGCCTTCGACACCACCGAGGCCGACATCGACGCCTTCGCGGCGGCCATCGCCGAGGAGATGGGCCGCGCCTGACAGCGCCCCTGACAGCTGATCGCCTCCGCCCGGAGCCCCGGGCGGAGGCGATTTGCATGTGGCGGGCCGGTCACCGTACAGTTCCGGAGTCGCCGCGGGAGACCGGGGCGACAAAGCGGAAAGTGAATCCGATGAATGAAACTCCGGAAAACGGAGCGGAAAACATCTGATAAGCTGGAAACACGAAAGAACGAAGCGCCCGGAGGGCCCGCTGGAAGGCGGCTCGAAGGAAGTGTCCGTTCCTTGAGAACTCAACAGCGTGCCAAAAGTCAACGCCAGATATGTTGACATCCCCGGCCTTGATCGTCTGATCGGGGTTGGAGATTCCTTTTGAAACAAACACTAGCGAGGACGCAGTGCGCGGGACCGCCCTATTCCGGTGGTTGCCGTGCCGCTCAACGCGGGTGTGCACCGGCCCTGCTTGATTGTGGGGCCGAGTAAACATTCACGGAGAGTTTGATCCTGGCTCAGGACGAACGCTGGCGGCGTGCTTAACACATGCAAGTCGAACGGTGAAGCCCTTCGGGGTGGATCAGTGGCGAACGGGTGAGTAACACGTGGGCAATCTGCCCTGCACTCTGGGACAATCT